>JBGVLD010000016.1:0-42543 GCA_045124075.1 Agathobacter sp. | reverse complement strand
TTAGGCTTACAAGGAATACAACAGGATTATGGGAATGAATATATCATTCTTAATTTCAAGGAGGTGTAAGACATGTTGAATATGAACCTTCAGTTTTTTGCTCATAAAAAGGGAGTTGGTTCTACAAAGAACGGACGTGACTCTGAATCTAAGAGATTAGGTGCTAAGAGAGCAGACGGACAGTTCGTAAAAGCTGGTAATATCCTTTACAGACAGCGTGGAACAAAGATTCACCCAGGTACAAACGTAGGTATCGGTGGAGATGATACATTATTCGCTTTAGTTGATGGTGTATTAAGATTTGAAAGACTTGGAAGAGATAAGAAGCAGGCTTCTGTTTATCCAGTAGTAAACGAATAATTTATCAGAGATTCCAGAGGAATTTTCTGGCAAATGAAAACCCCGACTTACGATATAAGCCGGGGTTTTTATGTTACGAAACGCGAAAGCGTGATTATGAGGTGGAAAATTATGTTTGCAGATCGTGCAAAAATTATTATAAAATCTGGAAAAGGCGGAGACGGTCATGTATCCTTCCGTCGTGAAAAATACGTTCCAGACGGCGGACCAGATGGTGGTGACGGCGGAAAAGGCGGAGACGTTATTTTCCAAGTAGATCCAGGGTTAAATACCTTAACGGATTATCGTCATCGCAGAAAATTTGCCGCAAGACCGGGAGAAGAAGGTGGCAAAAAGAACTGTCATGGTAAGAATGGCGAAGACATTATTTTAAAAGTGCCAGAAGGAACAGTTATTAAAGATGCAGAATCTGGTAAAGTCATTGCGGATATGTCTGGTGACAATAAGCGTATGACTGTTTTAAAAGGTGGAAAAGGAGGTCTCGGCAATCAGCATTTTGCAACCTCTACCATGCAGGCACCAAAATATGCCCAGCCAGGTCAGGAAGCTATTGAAATCGAAGTTCTATTAGAATTGAAAGTCATTGCTGACGTAGGATTAGTAGGATTTCCAAATGTTGGAAAATCTACCTTACTTTCCCGAGTGACTAATGCTCAGCCAAAGATTGCTAACTACCATTTTACGACCCTTTCTCCAAACCTTGGAGTGGTAGATATGGAAGATGGATTTGGATTTGTTATTGCGGATATTCCTGGACTGATCGAAGGTGCTTCTGAAGGAATTGGACTTGGCCATGAGTTTTTACGTCATGTAGAACGTACCAAGGTGCTGATTCATATGGTGGACGCGGCAGGAACAGAAGGAAGAGATCCAATTGCAGATATCAAAGCAATCAATAAAGAGTTAGAGGCATACAATCCTGAACTTTTAAAGAAGCCACAGGTAATTGCAGCTAATAAAATTGATGCTATTTATGAAGGCGAAAATGATATTATTGCCTCTTTAAAGGCGGAATTTGAGCAGGAGAAGATTAAAGTCTTCCCAATTTCTGCTGTCAGCGGACAGGGCTTAAAAGAACTTTTATACCATGTAAAAGGCCTTTTAGCTGAGTGTCCAAAGGAAACTGTAGTTTATGAGCAGGAATTTGATCCAGCCTTAAAATTCTTCAAGGATGAGCCATATACCATTGAAAGAGCTGATGACGCGGCCTTCGTGGTAGAAGGACCTAAGATTGATAAAATGCTGGGTTATACCAATATCGATTCTGAAAAAGGTTTCTTATTCTTCCAGAAATTTATGAAAGAGCAGGGAATTTTAAAAGAATTAGAAGCCCGTGGAATTCAGGATGGGGATACCGTTCGTATGTATGGACATGAATTTGATTATTATAAATAAAAAGGAGACATTATGACAAGTAAACAGCGTGCCTATTTAGGCAGTCTTGCAAGTACCATAGATCCCATTTTCCAGATTGGAAAAGCTTCTTTAACACCGGAAATCATCGATGCATTAGATGCTGCTTTAGAGAAAAGAGAATTGATAAAAGTATCTGTTTTAAAGAATTGTATCGATGATCCAAAGGAAATAGCTCAGGTAATCGGAGAAAGAACTCATTCCCACGTAGTAAAAGTCATTGGAAAGAAAATGATTTTCTACCGTCAGGCCAAGAAAAATCCTAAGATCAAACTGCCAGAATAAGATGAGAATTGGTATTTTAGGTGGATCTTTTGACCCGATTCACAAGGGACATCTTCATATGGCAAAATCAGCTTATGATACAGGAAATTTTGACGAAATATGGCTTATGCCGGCAGGTCATTCCCCAAATAAGAAGGAAGAAAACATGACTTCGCCAGAACACAGGCTTGCCATGTGTCAGCTGGCTGCAAAAGAATATGCATTTTTAAGAGCCAGTAGTTTTGAGGTTGACTCTTCCGACAGGAGTTATACTTATTTGACTCTTAAGAAGCTTTCAAAACAGTATCCTCAGCATAGATTTTCTTTTATCATGGGAGCAGATTCTTTAGATTATTTTGAAGAATGGAAAAATCCTGAAGAAATTGCCCGTTTATGTCCGATTTATGTGATAAATCGAGGAGAATTTTCAAAGAATTATTTAGAAGATAAAATTCAAAAGCTGAATGAACTTTTTCCGGCGGAGATTTATATTGTTCCTTGCAGGAAATACCATATTTCCTCCAGTGAAATTCGTTCAAATTTGGAAAGAAATTGTAATTATGCTGGATATTTACCAGAAGCTGTGGTAGATTATATAAGGAAAAATCATTTGTATGGATTTTTATAAGGCTATTGATTTTCCATATATTAATACAGGATCGGAGACGTTAAAGGTTATGGACTTACATGAAATCCGAAAGAAACTGAAAAAAGAACTAGATAAAGAGCGATACGAACATACCAAAGGGGTCATGTACACCGCAGGATGTCTTGCAATGGCATATGAATATTCTATGGAAAAGGCAATGTTAGCAGGTCTTTTACATGATTGCGCCAAATGTATTCCAGATGAGGAAAAAATCCAGATCTGTGAAGAAAATCACTTGCTCATTACTTCTGCGGAACGTGAGAATCCGTCCCTTTTGCATGCAAAGGCAGGAGCAGTTCTTGCAGAGACAAAATACGAGGTAACAGACCCGGATATTCTTCATGCAATAAAGGTGCATACCACAGGCGAGCCGAATATGAGTCTTCTGGATATGATTATTTACGTTGCTGATTATATTGAGCCTTTAAGGGATAAGGCACCTCATTTGGAGTATCTTCGAAAAATCGCTTTTTCCGATATTCGACAATGTACAGCAGAAATCTTATATGACACTCTTCATTTTCTGGAGGGGCGGAAAGGTTCCATTGATCCGACCACCCAGATCACATATGAATTCTATAAACCTTATGAAAAGGAGCAGCCATGGAAACATTAGAACTTGTAAAGAAAGCAGTAACAGCATTAGAAGACAAAAAAGCAGAAGATATTACCGTAATTGATATTGGTGGTGTTTCCTCTATTGCAGATTATTTTATCATTGCAAACGGCAGCAACTCCAATCAGCTTGCAGCAATGCAGGATGCAGTAGATGAAGCTATGTATACCTCCGGCGTTCATGCAAAACAGGTGGAAGGAACCAGTAACTCTACCTGGATTCTGATGGACTATCAAGATATCATTGTTCATCTTTTCTCCAAAGAAGATCGTTTATTCTATGATCTGGAGAGAATCTGGAAGGATGGAAAAGAAATTGATCTGTCTGAGTTAAGATAATGTAGAGTAGAGCACGCATGAAGCGTGCTCTTTTTAATTAGAAGAACCGGAATACTCCGAACACCTTACCAAGAATGGTACAGTCTGGTACAATAATCGGATCCATGGTATCATTCTCCGGTTGCAGGCGGATATGACCATCTTCTTTATAAAAAGTCTTCACTGTAGCCGAATCATCCACCAGAGCAACAACCATTTCTCCATTACGAGCGGTATTCTGCCGCTGAACAAGGATGTTATCTCCATCGAAAATTCCTGCATTAATCATGCTTTCTCCTTTGACACGAAGCATAAAAGATTCCGCATTAGGCATATATTCTGCTGGAATTGGGAAATAGGCTTCAATATTCTCTGTGGCAAGAATTGGTTCACCAGCGGCAACTTTTCCTACCAGAGGAACATTGACCATCTCACGGCGGGTCAGATTAAAGTTATCATCAATAATCTCAATGGCACGTGGTTTGGTCGGGTCTCTTCTGATATAGCCATTCTTCTCAAGGGTCTCAAGATGAGAATGAACAGAAGAAGTAGACTTCAAATGAACTGCTTCACAGATATCCCTTACTGTAGGTGGGTATCCTTTATTAAGGATCTCGGATTTCATAAATTCCAGAATCTCTTTCTGTTTGTCAGAAATCTTTCCATAAGACATATAACTACCTCCAATATCTTGTGTAGGATTATTTTATTAAATATATCTTAACACAATCCTCTTTAAAAAGCAAACGTATATTCCGAAAATTTGTTCGAAATTCCTGTTGACAAACATTTGTTCTTGCTGTATATTATGTGTATAGCAAACAATTGTTCGAACATAGGAGGATGAAGATATGAGCAGAGCATATAATGACCGAGTTTCAGCAAGAGTAAATGAAAGTTTAAATAGAAGAGAAGAAGTAGTTCGCAACCAGAAGAGAGTAATTGGAATTGGCTTAATTCTTTTTATATCATTAGGAATTATTTTAGGAACCAGCATCATCGCTTTTGCGGATTCTAAGAACAAGATCCCAGAACAGAATAAGTATTATACCAGCATCCAGATTAAGCCAGGCGATACTTTATGGGATATTGCGAAAGAATACACATTTGGAACAGATGTTACAGTGGAAGAGTATATTGATGAAATCTGCAGAATTAATGAGATTAATCAGGATCAGATCTGCAGTGGAGATTATATTGTAGTTTCCTATTATTCTGCAGAAGAGAAATGAAAGTACATTTGATTGACAACCCTTTCAATTAAGAATATAATAAAAAAGACGATAAATAATTCAATGCGGTATTGCCTTTATCAGGTGATACCGTTTGTTTTCAATTACGGGGAATGTTTATGTTTAAATTATTTTTTGTTATTTTCAAAAATCTGTTTCGGGCACCTTATGTAATTCCAAAAATGAGAAGATATGCTTATAATCCTAAGAAATATTCTGAAAAAGAACGATATTCTCTGGTTCAGCATGTCATTTATCTTATGGTTAAATCTGGAAGAGTCTCTACTGAAGCCCATGGACAGGAAAATCTTCCTAAAGAGGGCGGATACATGATGTATCCAAATCATCAGGGAAAATATGATGTGCTGGGAATTATGTATACTCATGAAAAGCCTTGTTCTTTTGTTATGGACAAGGACAAATCTTATACTATTCTAGTAAGAGAATTTACAGACCTAGTACAAGCGAAACGATTAGAAAAGGACAATCCAAGACAGGGAATTACCATTATTAATCAGGTAGCAAAAGAAGTAGCAAATGGTAAGAAATATATTTTATTCCCAGAAGGTGGATATAAATTCAATAATAAAAATAAACTGGGAGATTTTAAGGCTGGTAGTTTTAAGATCGCTTTAAAATCAAAGGCTCCAATTGTTCCGGTAGCTTTGATCGACTCTTACAAAGTATATAATAGTTTTCATGTGGGACCAATTACCACCTATGTTCATTATTTAAAACCAATTCCTTATGAAGAATATGAGAACATGAAGACCCACGAAATAGCGGAACTGGTCCAAAGCCGTATTCAGGAAAAAATTACCGAAGTAGAGCAGCAACACAAAAATTGAAACCTCAACTCTAAAACAGTAAAATAGCGGAACTAGCAGCATGAAAATTAAGGGAAGACATTTTAGTCTTCCCTTAATCTTACTACTTTGGCAGCACGTCTTCTTCGTTCATCTTCCAAAGCAGCATAGTGCTTTCTTGTGGTATTTACATCGCTATGTCCTAATACATCTGCGACCAGATAAATGTCTCCCGTTTCCTGATAAAGGGTAGTACCGTAGGTACTTCGCAATTTATGAGGGGTAATGTTTTTTAGATTCGTAACTAGCTTTGAATATTTTTTAACGAGATTTTCTACAGCACGCACACTGATTCTTTTATTTTGCAGAGAGAGGAAAAATGCATTTTTACTTCCATCAACAGGCGTGATCTGTTGTCTTTCTTCCAGATAGTCAAGAAGGGCATCGTGTACTTCATCGCCAAAATATACAACAACCTCATTTCCTCCTTTTCGGTGAATCTTAATTCCGTCATTCTTAAAATCCACATCATCCAGATCTAATCCTACACATTCGGATACACGGATTCCAGTGCCCAGCATAAGGGTCAGAATTGCAAGATCCCTGACTTTTGTTCTGGCATGATATTTTTGCTGTCTGGTAGATAAATTTTCTCCAGATTCTACTTCATCCAGTAGTCTTACAACTTCATCTACATCCAATCGAACAATTGCTTTTTCGTGAATCTTTGGCATATTCACTTTAACCGCAGGATTTGAGTCTATAAGCTCGTTTTTATAGTAGAAGGTATAAAATTTGCGAAGAGTAGCAAGCTTACGTTTTAAGCCCTTCTCGTCGTTTGTATGGGCAACTCCGTCTTTCTCATATACCTGTAAATGATAAAGATATTCCTGAATATCCAAAGGAGTCAGTTCTTCTAAGAGTTGAATAGGAAAATCTCTAATGGCAATTTTCTTATATACTGGGTTATTTTGGTGAATATAATCAAAAAAACACCCCAGATCGTAGGCATAGGAAATCTGAGTTCTGGAAGCAGTTTCTGGTTCCATTGCCATAAAGAACTGCAGACAGAATTTTGGTAAAGTATCCACCATTTTCCGAAGTTTTAAAGAATTCTGGATATTTACTTCCTGATAATAAGGTCTTTCTTTCATAGATGCATCCTTTCCCGGTTGTTATCCTTGACTCTTACATGAGGAGTCCTGACCGGCCAGCCAGGAATATTTCCGTCAATAATAGCTGTGAACATACGCTTTTTTACACCGGGATTTTCCTGTTGGAGCTGGCGTAGAAGATTTTTGGCATATTCACGTTTGGTAATGCCGTCTACTGGACATGGATTTTTAACTACTGGCAGATCATATTTATGCATAAAGCCATATACATCACATTCTTCCATATACATCATAGGGCGAATGACAGTAAGCTCCATTCGATCCAGGAATGTAACAGGAGAGAAGGAGTAGAATCGTCCCTCGAAAATTAAAGAGAGCAGCATAGTCTCTATAATATCATCCATATGGTGGGCATAAGCAACTTTATTGCAATTTAAAGCCTTTACATAGTCATTTAATGCGCCTTTTCGCATTTTGGCACATAAAGAGCAGGGAGAATCTTCTTTACGCTGATTCATGACAATATCACCAATATCCGTATGTACTACATGGTATTCCACCTGTAATTCTTTACATAAAGCTTCGATTCCGGTTAAATCAAAGCCTTCATATCCAAGGTCAACAGTAACTGCCACCAGTTCAAATTTGTTAGGGTAGAAGCGACGTAGCCCAGCAAGACCGTAGAGCAGTGCCAGAGAATCTTTTCCCCCGGAGATTCCAACAGCAATCCGATCCCCTTCTTGAATCATCTGATAATCATCTACCGCGCGACGAATAACACTGTATAATTTTTGTAATTTCATATTCGATAAAAAATCCTTCCTTCACAATAAAATTTATTATATCATATAATTTAAAAACATGTTATAATTCCTTGTATATTTTTATCATCAAATAAAAGTGGAAAGGACATTTGTAAGAATATGAAATTAGTAATACAACGTGTTTTAGAAGCAGAATGTCAGGTAGATGGCAATACAACTGGTAAAATATCAAAAGGATTCTGTGTTTTTATTGGAGTATCAGAAACAGATACAAAAGAAATTGCTGACAAAATGATAAAAAAATTGATTGGCATGAGAATATTCTCGGACGAGAACGATAAGATCAATTTATCATTGAAGGATGTGGAAGGTGGACTTTTATTAATTTCTCAATTTACCTTATATGCAAATTGCCGCAAAGGAAATCGGCCATCCTTTACGGAAGCTGCTAAACCGGATCTGGCAAATGAGCTTTATGAATATATCATTCAGAAATGTAAAAATGAAATCTCTGTGGTGGAATCAGGAATCTTCGGTGCTGATATGAAAATATCTTTAGTAAATGATGGACCGTTTACCATTGTATTAGATTCCAATGACTTGGCATAGCTGCTCAAAAGAGCAGTTTTTGACCCATATCAATCTATTCGCAAAACTCAAGTTTTACGAATAGATACACTTAAAAAACCATAAAAAAGGGAAAACTCAAATTCCTGCTAATCCGCATAAATTCAGGCTTTCCCTTTATTTTGATACTATTATTCATGATTATTTATTCTCATCCAGCATTTTACGATATGCTAAAATCATATCAACACACTGATCATAAGTTAATTTACTGGTATTTAACGTCAGATCATAGCTACGGGAGTCTCCCCATTTTTTACAGGTATAATAATTGTAATAGCTGGATCGTTGTTTATCTTTCTTCTGAATCAAATCTCTGGCTTTGTTTTCTGTCAGATCAAGCCGTTTACTGATACTTTTAATTCGATCATCTATATCGGCGTGGATGAAGATGTTAAGGCAGTCCGGATGATTCGCCAAAGCATAATCTGCACAACGACCAACAATTACACAGGATTCCTGTTCCGCAATATTCTTAATGGTATCAAACTGTGCCAGGAAAACCTTATGATTTAATGGCATATCTAAAAAAGGTGCTGTGGAATAATTTCCGGCTGAATATGTATCCATGACCAAGGAATATAAAAAGCTGTTTGTTGGTTTTTCGTCATGATTTTCAAAAATTTCCGTGCAAAAACCGGATTCTTTTGCCGCCTGTTGAAGTAATTCTTTATCGTAAAGCTTCACTCCCAGCCGTTCGGCAAGTTTCTCTCCTACAATTAAGCCCCCGCTTCCGAATTCTCTTCCAATTGTATATATTTTGTTGCCCATAATATACCGTCCTTTCCCCAAAACACGTTTCTGTCATATTGTATGATATAATATAAATATCTGATTACTTTATTATTATACAACATTTAGGTATTTCTTTTCAACTGAACCAGTAAATTTTCAAAATATTCCGGTAAAGGTGCAGAAAATTCCATATATTCGTTGTTTTTGGGGTGGATAAACCCAATTGTCTTAGCGTGAAGTGTCTGTCCTTGCAAATGCTTAAATGGACTTTTTCCGCTGGAATAAATTTCATCTCCTAAAAGAGGATGGCCAATACTTGCCATATGAACACGAATCTGGTGGGTTCTACCTGTTTCTAACTGAAATTGCATATGAGTATAGTTGCCGAAACGTTCTAATACTTTATAATGGGTTATAGCAGGTTTCCCGTTTTTTTCATTAATTGCCATCTTTTTACGATCCACTGGATGACGTCCGATTGCCCCTTTAATGGTGCCAGAATCTTCTTTTACATTTCCACAGACGATTCCTTCATAAATCCGGTTCACCGAATGTTCTTTGATCTGTTCAGCAATACACACATGACTTTCATCGTTTTTGCAAACGATTAAAGAGCCGGTAGTATCCATATCGATTCTATGAACGATTCCTGGTCGAATTTCTCCGTTAATGCCACTTAGAGAGTCTTTACAGTGGAACATGATACCATTTACCAAAGTGCCGGAAAAATGCCCGGCTGAGGGATGTACCACCATTCCTTTAGGCTTATTGACAATGAGCACATCATCATCTTCATACAGGATATCCAGAGGGATATCTTCTGGAACAATGGCTGTTTCTACCGCATCTGGAATCGTAACAGCCACCAGATCTTCTTCTTTCATGCGGTAATTGGCTTTTTGAACCACGTCATTTACTTGAATGTTGTTTTCTTTTATTAATTTCTGAAAAAAAGAACGGGAAAAATCCGGATAAATCATGCTTAAAAATTTATCCAGACGTTCCCCTTCCTGTTCCCTTGTTACTTCAAAGATTTCCTTTGTCATTCTTTTTCTTTCTTCTTTCTGGAAGGAAAGATCTGTTCAAAATCTTCTTCCTTATAATAAAACATACCAAGTATTACAACTGCAATGGCAGCCACCGTTACATAGATATCTGCCACATTAAATACTGGAAAATTAATCAGTTTGAAGTAGAAAAAATCAATTACATAATTATGAATGATACGATCGATTAAATTTCCAATTGCCCCGGATACAAAAATTACAATCAAAAGATTCAGCCAGAAAAAGTGTTTTTCAGCTGGAATTTTGTATAAATAGAACCAGATAATTGCAATTAATACCAAAGCAGTTAGAATTACAAAAAATGCCATTTTACATTTCAGAAAAGCATCTGGATTTTCGTTAAAATATGAAAAATTGAAAATCCGATGTAAAATCGAAACCAGATCCATACTGAAAGCAGCACTTTCGTTTTCCAGGTAATGAAATTCAAAAACATCTGGAATCAGTGCAAAGGATTGCTGTCCTTTTAATTTAATCACTGCCAGATATTTCGTAATCTGGTCTAGAAATACAAGGAAAAATACTCCTAGAAGTGAAATTATACCTATTTTTTTTGATTTTTTCATAATGTGATTCTCCTGGTAAATTATTTATAAATCAGAAATCTTACCCGTAATTTTCCTTTTTTATTAATGGTATTTGTGTCCTGAAAGATAAATCTTCCCTTTCCACGGACAGAAATGATTTCTCCCGTATTACAGGATGCATTACAGTTGGTAATATTTTTTCCATTGATGAATACTTTCTCTTCGATTAGATATCTGGCTGCTTCTGATCGGGATAAATGGTAAGCCTTTGCAATAATACAGTCAATACGATTAGAGGCAATGCTTTCATCTCGCTCTTCAAAATCAGCTTCAACCTGGATTTGCGATAAGTCTTCTACAACAGACAGTTTCATCATGGTATGTTTGATTTGGCCTAGCTGTTCTAATAAGAAGTCGGAGATCATTTCATCACAAAAAATATAATATTCCTGTTCTTTACAGATAATATCTCCGATTTTTCCTCGATCAATGCCTAAAGACATGACTGCTCCAAGAACATCCCTATGGCTTAATTTTTCTGCAAACTTGGGATAAGCTGGTGTTGCACAGATACAGCAGATTGGATAATTCCATTCATAACAAAGAGCATCAGGGATAAATGCAATCATCTGACGCTCTGCTAATTCATATCCGCCAAAAGCTCTGGTCAAAACCCCAAGAGTCCTTTGAATTTCATGAAAGATATTCTGTTCATTAAGGTTTAAAAAGTTGCTGAAAGTGACAATTTCGCGCTGTGTAGCCTGGTTTGCCAAATCCATCAAACGTTTTTTACATAATTCCTGTTCATTCATAGTTTAGTTAGATAGAAAATATAGAAGAATCCAAATTGTCTACTAATCCCTGAAGATCTCCTGATAAACCTACAGATTCTGGAGTTGCAATAAATATGTAGTTAGAAATCTTATACAGATTACCATGGATTGCAAAAGTTGCTCCAGAAGTAAAGTCAATGATTCTCTGGGCAATATCTACATTTAACCCTTCCATATTAATAACTACTGCACGACCATTTAATAAGGTTTCTGCAATTTCTCTTTCTTCCTCTACAGAGGTTGGTTTAATTACACATACTTCCATTCCACTGCCCTGCTTTCCTGATGATTTTCGAATCGGAGTAATCTTGTTTGACTGTCTTGGAGTTGGAGCTGGAGAAGGAACCACTTTCTCTTTTGCAATCTTTGGAGCTGGTTCTTCCTCTACTTCCTTTTCTTTTCGGAAGAAAGATTTGCGAGGTGCTTCTTCTTCCTCATCATCTAAATAATCATCATTGTCAAATTCATAGTCATCATCATCATTCAGACGCATTACATCCAAAAATTTATCCATAAATCCCATTTGTATAACCTACCTTAAATATTATAATTTCTTTTACCAAAGATTCCTGTACCAACACGTACTAAAGTAGCACCTTCTTCAATAGCTACCATATAATCTCCGGTCATTCCCATGGAAAGAACATCCATAGATACATTATCTATGTTTTGATTCTTGATGTCAACCGATAATTGGCTGATTTCCCGGAAATACAACCGATTGTCTTCGGCATTTTCCACAAAAGGTGCAATGGTCATAAGTCCTTTGATTCGAATATTAGGAAGTTTTGCAATTTTCTTTACAAGTTCTACCGTTTCTTCTTTATGAATCCCAAATTTGCTTTCTTCTTCTGCAATATTAACTTCTACCAGAATCTCTGCGATGACATCCTTTTTTTCTGCTTGTTTTTGAATTTCGTTTGCAAGCTTTAAACTATCCACTGAATGAATCAGAGCAGTCTTACCAACAATGTACTTGACCTTATTTGTCTGTAAATGGCCAATCATATGCCAATGAATATCCTTTGGAAGAACTTCCATTTTATCGCACATTTCCTGCACTTTATTTTCTCCAAAATCCCGGATTTCACAGTCATAAATCTCCTGTAACATGTCTACGGGTTTTGTTTTGCTGACCGCAATCAGTGTAACCTCGTTTCGATCTCGTCCTGCCTTTTCACAGGCGGCAGTAATATTTTTTTGTACCTGTTCTAAATTTCCTTTTAACATAAGATACCTCTTTATTTTGTAGTAAACTGATCTTCTTCTACTTTATCCCCTTCCAGGGCAATGTGATCATAGAGAGAAATTCCATAGGAAGTCTTCATCTCCACAATAGCATATTCTTCATTTTGATACATAATATTGATCTGCTTGAAAACAGCATATCCCTTGTTAATATTGTAAACTCCCTGCAGTTCCTCTACATCCGTGCCAATGGTGTAAGTTGACTGAGAATCTTGACCTACAATAATATCTCCAGAAGAAACACTTTCAGAATCAATATAATAAGCTGTTTCTGATTCGTAATAGATCGTTGGATTAATAAAACTTGGAGCTCCATCAGGATCTTCCAGATTTTTCAAAATTACTCCCTTGTCAGAATCTTCTGTGGCACTAGTAAAGAATTCTTTTGGTACTGCAAAAAATTCCTTTGTGGTAATAGCAGAATTTGGAATTTTAAGTCCCGTATCTTCACTGATGACAAGTTCAACGTCCAGATAGCGCTCATTATAGTATCGTATCATGGCTTTGTTCAGAGTAAGAATCATATAATACTGTCCATCTTTTTTATTCATGGAAAAAGAAGCATTGGTAGTATAGTCATCTTTGCAGAATCGAATCTTAATATAGCTTTTTTCCGCATATTCTTCTGCCAGTTCCGGAGAAATTGCAATAATAATGCTCCATTCTTCATCTTTAATCAACTTGTACAAAGGAGCATTTGGCTGGATTTTTTCTCTGGAATCCAGATTTGTTTTAGTATATTCCAGAGAGCTTAGATATTCTGGTTTAAAATCTTCCCAGCTCATCCCCTCATATCCATCCACATAATAGGCGATAATTCCTGGAGCTTCCGAATGGACTTTAATAAATGTATTATTATTTTCTGCCTCTGTGACCTGACTGCTAAGCTGACTTAAGGCGTTAGAGCTTAAAGTCTGGGTCAATTGGGAAGAAAGGTCATTTTTAAAGGTGAAAACAGAGGAAAAATCATTGTTATCATAGGAAGTACAAAAACCATCTATTTCTTCAGAAATCTGCTTTAAGTTGTTTTTAGACAGGGATCCCCCTTCTTTGCTACTTTCTGTTATTTGACTGGACAAATTGCCCTGCAGGTCAACGGAGCAGATAATATCATCATAAGCTACTCTGTTACCATTTTTTACATAGTAATTTAAATAACCTTCCGTAGAAGAATAACGCACTTGCTCGTCTCGAAGTACGAAACCTTTATATACATAATTGGCAGCAATTGTTCCCTGCTGTACTTCATATTCAGCAATGGAAGATGATGAAAAATAAGAAATTACATTAAAAATTACATATATGATTATTATCGCAAAAATAACAATACCGATGTTGAAGTTTTTGGGCTGTCGGTATTTGATTACTTTTTTACTTTTTTCCAAAATCTCACTCCTTTAATAAATCTCATATCATATTATCATTTTTCCTCTTCATTTACAACAAAATGAAAAAGAAAATGCTTATGTTTTGTATATTTTCTAAAAAATAGAACATACTGAGTAAAAAGATAAATGGAGGATTTTCCTAATGAAATGGTTAGATTGTTCACTACTTACAATAGCGATTATCGGATGTATTAACTGGGGATTAATTGGCTTGTTCAGATTTGATCTGGTAGCTTTTCTCTTTGGGAATATGTCCTGGTTCAGTAGAATTATTTATGCTCTGGTAGGACTTGCCGGACTGTATCTTATTCGATTTTTTGGATTGGTTCACTTCCGTAATAATGACTAGATCGAAATAACTTGATAATTGAATAAGGGAAACAGAAATTTCAAATGATTTTCCTGTTTCCCCTACCTTATGTAATCTAATTGCACCTATGCATTTCTTATAATGCAATAATAACTTTTGCTTTTGCACATTCCGGAAGATCTGCTTTATCCTTAGAAATGCTTAATACAAAACGAACTTTATATTTCTCACTGATCACATCAAGTTTCTCGATGGCTTTGGTAATTTCAGAATCATCAACTAAACCTGCAATAGTCAGGAAGCTGTCTAAATACATCTCTTCTAAATCATTATCCTGAGAAACGATTCCACAGATAAATCCTATAAATTCGTCCACATTAGAAATTGGATAATCAGCCACATTGATCAAACGGGCTTTGTTATTCAATTCATACATGTGTTTCTGGCTTTTATCTAAATATACTACATTACCATTCGCAATCTGAACAGAAGAATTTACTTTTTCTAAAAGCGCTTTTGTTTTCCCTTTTCCTTTGACTCCACATATGATTTCGATCATAGCATTTCCTCCCAATAGATAAAATATTGTAAAAATCCATAAAAAAACTAAAATGTTTAATCTAATTATAGTATATATGCACAGAAAATACAATCACTAATTCGCAAATCCTGTTAAAATCTGATTCATTAACATATAAAGATTAGATCTTCCATCTGCTTTAAATACAATACTGATAATCTTTTCGCCAGAGGAATTTTCGGAATACAGTACAAGACAATATCCCGCCGCATTTGTGGTACCTGTTTTGCCTCCAATTATGGTAAATCCATCTGGACTATGATACTCTCCTGTCATATAACGGTTCGTATTATTCCAAGTCTTTTCTGTAAGTTCTCCATTCTGATTGGTATAGCTCACTGTTACAGCAGTGGTATTGATAATTTTAACAAAATTATCCTGTTTTAAGGCCTCTTTAAAAATTAAATACATATCATAGACCGTTGTATAATGATTTTCATCCGGAAGTCCATGAGGGTTCGTAAAATGAGTCCCTGTAGCTCCTAATTTTAAGGCTTCCTGGTTCATGACCTCTGCAAAGGCTTCTATAGAACCAGAATAATATTCTGCCAATGCATAGGCAGCATCATTTCCGCTTCGAAGCATCAGACCGTATAATAAATCTTTTACAGAAATTACATCTCCGGCAGATAGTCCACACACAGAGGAATCCGATGCCTGGTTCACTGCATTCTCACTGATGGTTACCATATCATTTAAAGAACTATTTTTGATGATGATATAAGCAGTCATGATTTTTGTAGTGCTGGCAGGATACAATCTGGAAAACATATTTTGATTATAACATACTTCCTGTGTATCCAGATTAAAAGCACCAGCCGCCTCAGCTACAGAAGAAGAGGTAGAATCTGTACCAAAATTGACCGGTTCTGTTACACACAAATCCTTAGAAAAAGAAAAATCTTCTTCCTGACCCCCTGTTTGATATAACGATGTTTCATAGACCGGATAGGAATGACTGATTTTTGATTCACTCGTCCCGCATCCAGCCAGAAAAACAGCTGCCGTGCAACAGATGCACAGCAGTTTTATCCACTTATTATTTGTACATTTCACGCCACTCTAAGTCTCCTCTATCCAAAGCTCTAATCAGTAATTCGGCCGTTGCCAGATTGGTAGCCAAAGGTATATTGTGTTCATCGCATAATTTTACAATATCATTAACATTTGGCTCGTGTGACTTTGGCTTTAATGGATCTCTTAAGAAAATCACAAGATCGATATCATTGTGCTCGATCTGAGCCCCTAACTGCTGAGCACCGCCAAGATGTCCAGCCAGATATTTGTGAATCTGAAGATTGGCTACATCTTCAATTAATCTGCCGGTTGTTCCGGTTGCATATAGCTCGTTTTTACATAAAATTCCCCTGTAAGCAATACAAAAATTCTGCATTAATTTCTTTTTTGAATCATGAGCCACTAGACCTATATTCATAGAAAGTCCCCCTTAAAATATTTTTTCGGTTGTAATCCAATATTTAATACAAATCCCATTCCAATATATAGTGATACAACAGAGGTCAGTCCATAGCTGACAAAAGGAAGTGGGATTCCAGTATTCGGCATTAATCCTGTTGCAACACAGATATTGACAAAGCTTTGGAAACCAATTAATGCTGCCATTCCACAGCATATTAATTTTCCAGATAAATCTTTTGCTTTTCTTGCAATGAGAAGACACTCAATTACAATCAGCGCCAGCAGAATAATCACGGCAAAACATCCGACAAAACCTAATTCTTCTCCAACTACCGCAAAAATAAAGTCAGTCTGAGGTTCTATGATGAAATTGCTGTTCTTTAAGGAAGTGGCTTCTGAGTTATAGAGGCCCTTTCCCCATAATTGTCCTGAACCAATTGCCATAATGGAATTCTGCTGCTGGGAAGCATTATCAGAGTAATGGATCGGATCAATCCAGCTCATAATTCGCTTTACCTGATAAAACCCTTTTGCAATCAATTGATCTGCATTCTGCATGATGTAGGTCAGACCGACAATTCCTATCGGTAGACATACCGCCAGAACACCCATTACTATTTTATAACTTAATCCCGCAATAAACAAGAGGACAATAAAAATTAATATTATAACAATAGTTGTAGATGTATCCGGCTGCATTAGAATCATAGCTAATGGAATTGCAGCAAGCAGGAAAGCCATTGCCATAACACGAATGTCATTTACTTTTTCCTCATATTTCATAAAAAATCCTGCAAAAAAAAGAATAATAATGATTTTTGCCAGTTCAGAAGGCTGAAAAGTCATAAATTTCAAGTCAATCCATCTCTGGGCTCCGCCTACGGTCTTTCCATCCACTTCTACCCATACAAGAAATACCATAAGGACTATATAAAGCAGCCAGCGGAATTTCAAAATAACGGAATAGTCCATTACTGATAGAAGGACCATAATTACAAGACCTGCCACAAATCCCAAAATCTGTTTACTTTGAACAGATTTTTCTGCGCTTCCGATTACCATGATTCCGATTATGGTCAAAATCACTAAATATGCAATTAATTGAAAATGATAATTTCTCAGCTTGTATTGTTTTAACATCTTTATGCTCTTTTCTGGTTGGGTCTTAAACTTACTTTTATCTCATATTGTTCCGGAGAAATTTCAAAATACTTGAAAACAATCTCCGTAATTTCTTTTTTCATCTGAATCAGCATTTCTGGAGAACATTCCACCGGTTCTGATTCCATCATCAACTTCAGTCTCTGTTTTGCAACGGAGTTACTGACTTCATGATTCCATTTCATACTGCATCTCCCTTCCGCCTGCATAGGATTCCAATAGAACTTCTTCCCTTTCAGGAACATTTTCCAGATCCGCAGGAACCGGTTTGGAGGCATGTATGCTTCGCACAATACGCCAGATATTTCGTTTCGCCGAACATCTCATGGAAATTACCGGAACTCCCATATTCTGGCTGATAATGATTTTTTTATCCACCGGAATTGTTCCAATACATTTCATTCCAAGAATTTCTTCAATATCTTTCTGTGACATCATTTCATGCTTTCGAACCATCTTATCATTGATTTCATTAATAATAAGATCTTTTTTCATAAAAGGATAAGCTTCCAGAAGATATAATACTCTCCCTGCGTCCCGGATTGCGGAAATATGAGGAGTAGTTACCACAATGGCTCTGTCTGCGGCAGATACTGCAAATTCAAAGCCTTCATCAATTCCTGCAGGACAATCAATTAGACAAAAATCAAATTCTGTTTTAAGAACTTCAATTAAAGCCGACATTTGTTTGGAATATTCTCCAATATGATGGCACTTAAGTGCCGCAGGAATCATGTACAGATTTGGAAATCTTTTATCACGAATCAGGGCCTGATTCAATCTGCACTTATTTTCCAGAAGATCAAGAAGATTGTATGTAATCCTGTCTTCCAAGCCCATAACAACATCTAAATTTCGAAGCCCCATGTCTGCATCCAACATGATCACTTTTTTATCTAACTGTGAAAGTCCTGCTCCGATGTTCGCAATTGTTGTTGTCTTGCCAACACCGCCTTTTCCTGAAGTGAAAACGATTGCTTCACCCATGAAGACAAAACCTCCTGTTATTAAGATAAAATTCTTATATTTCAATGGCTAAAAGCCAATGAAGACATTAGTCGGTAACGGTATTTGAAGAAGAACCGTTGACTCCTGATGCATGTAGAGAAAGAAGGCTGTCCAAATCCTGTTCTCCAAAATAGTAGGACATAATATTTCTTGCAGCAGAAGCTGCATTATGGGAAGTATATCCATAAGCAATTCGAACTGTAATACTGATTTCCGGGTTCTCATATGGTGCATATCCTACAAATAACGCATGGTTTGGACGGGTTTCTACCTGCTGGGCAGTACCAGTCTTACCTGCAACTGGAATCGTAAATCCTTCAAAAGAATCCAGATTCTCTCCTACCATTCGCATTCCCTGATGGATTTCATCCCACTGAGCGGAAGTGAGACTTCCAGAGATATCTTCATACTCTGGAGTATAGCTTTCTACTACTTCCCCATTTGGATCTACAATTTTGTTCATTAACTGATAACTGTATAATTTTCCAGAAGTAACAGCGGTTACATAACGGGATAAAGAAGCTGTAGTAAAGTTGTGATTACTTTGTCCAATGGCTGCCATAACTGGATATTCATCTGCAATTTCAGGTGTATTCTCCTGAATTTCCAAACCAGTCTTCTCATCCAGACCGAAAAGGGAAGCATATTTCTGAATATAGGAAATACCAAGGGAATCATTATAAACGCCGCCTCTTCTGGTACTTAAACGATATCCCACCGTATAGAAAAATACGTTACAAGAATCCCTAAGAGCCTCAGATACGTTAATTAGTCCGTGTGTCCCAGGATATACCCAACATTTTGGCTGGTTACTGATATCATGAAACTGACCAGTACACTGAATTTCGGAACTGGTAGTAATCATGTTTTCTGCCAATCCAGCTGTACTCGTAACCATTTTAAAAGTAGAACCTGGTGCGGTCTTTTCCTGAGTTGCATAGTTATACTGTGGATTGGAAATATCTTCATTCAGACTTTTAAAATATTCTGCATCAACACCATTGGCAAGTTTATTATTATCATAACCAGGATAACTTACTAAAGCTTTAATCTCTCCAGTTGCTACATCTGTAATAATGCAAGAACCGGTACAAGGATCAAGAGCCAGCTGGGCTGGAGTAATTTCTAAATTATTGATCTTGTCCAATAAAAAAGCATAAGGAGTGATATTTCCATTTTTAATCTGGTTATATACATTTTCGTCATAATCTAAGACGCTCTGTTCGAATAGAATACAACAGAGATCCTTCCCCGAAACACCACCATCATCTACCATGTATTTGTATACTTCTTTTGCAAACTTTTTGTCAGATTGAATCTCAGTCAAAATATAATTACACAATGCTTCATATACCTGAGTGGTATCAGCATATTTCTCTTCTACTTCAAGCTTTGTGATATCAATCCACTGTTGAGAAATACAATACTGGAAATATTCTGCTGGACTTAAAGTTCCTTCACGCCAATTCTTGTATACCTGATCATCAGTATCAATCTTGTTGGATAACAGAACATCATTTTCTTTCAAAATAGAAAGAATCCTGGTAAAATAATCCAGCAATTCTTCTGACATATCATTGTTTGCCAGAGGCTTCTCTCCATTCAGCTGATTTTTAATCTGAGAACCAGCCTGATGTAAGGAAGAGGAAAATGCCTGATACACTTTCTTCTCTGTATCCGTGGCATCTTCTTCTGTAAAATGTCCAATGTCAATTGCATTATTATTTATTAATGCAAAATATACATCCTGAATTGGAATATTGCCAGATTTTATGTTTGTATATACAATTCCTGCAATTTCCTGTTCCAGCAAAAGATAAGTAGATTTCTGCAAATCAGCATCTATGCTTAAATATAGATCATGACCTGCCACGGAATCCGTGGTACTGATTACCTCTGAAATCTTACCCACATTGTTTACGTAAACTTCCTGTTCACCATTGGTTCCACGCAGATAAGTTTCATAATACTGCTCAAGCCCTGCTTTACCAATGGTATCATTTTCTGTATAGCTTTCATCTTTTGCAGATAGTTCTTCATATTCTGCATCAGAAATCTTCCCTGTATATCCAATAATGGATGCAAAATATTCACTGTCATTATACTTACGAATGGTATCTTCCTTAATGGAAACCCCTGTAAGTTCATTTGAATGTTCATTAATATAAGCTACCGTTGCATCAGAAACATTTTCTGCAATGGTGGTAGTCATATATTTGGTATAACGATTGGCCAGCATCGCATAACGAACGACTACAATATCATAAGCTGTCTGCTCATCATACTCTTCACTGACCATAAAACAGTTTTCGTCTTTCTTTAAAAACTCCATGACCTGTTCTGCAGTTGCATTGGCCTCATCAAACATGAAATCTTTATTATATTCCAGTTGTTCATAGGATTCCTCACCAAAAACATCTGCCAGAAAACGTTTTAACTGCGTACCGCTTACATTAAATTCATAGGTACCGTCTTCTGGAGAATAATCAATTTTAAAAGTGCTGTATAAAGATTCTCCATTTTTATGAAGTACTTTTGAAATCTGCGCTATTTCTGCATTGATCATACTGTTTCGTTCTTTTGAGGTACTATATGTACCGTTGTCACTGATCACAACGGAATATGCCAATTCGTTATAAGCCAGTAATTTACCATTACAGTCATATATATTTCCTCGTGACGCATTGATGGTTAAGGGTTTTTTTATCTTCATTTCAAAATTTTCCTGATAAGAAGCACCATTTACAATTTGAAGAGAAAATACCCTGATCAATATAATAGAAAACATCAAAATCATGGCGGCACCCAGAACAAAGAGTCTGGAACTCAAAAATTTTTTTAAAGCTTCTTTAAAATCATAAATCAAATTTCTTCGCTCTCCTTTTTTCGTGAACCTCTACGCTCTGACATATCTTAAGCAGTACATAGTAAAGGAAAATGGAAACTACCATAGTATATATAAATTCCGGAATAATAACTGCCTTCAGGTAATAAAGAAAATTAAATCTTCCTCTTAAAAGAAACATGATCAGATAAATTACCAAATTGCAGAGAATATCACTGGCACTGATTAAAATCATTGGAAGTTTAATGTCATCTGGATAAAAACGTTTATGGAAAAAACCGTTTATGTATCCGATGTACATGTATAGTAAAGCATAGACTCCCAGATAAAAACCGCAAAAAATGTCTATAAGAAGTCCGCAAATTATGCCAACGAACATTCCTTCTTTTCTTCCCCACATAAATCCTACAGAAGAAACAATAATAATCATCAGGTTCGGAGTAATACCAGCAAAATCAATTGATTGAAAAACGGTAGATTGAAGCAAATAACATATGATGATTATGAGAATAAGTGTTATTTTTCTTCGCATGATATCATCTACTCCTGTCCTGTGATATTTTCATTTCCGGAAGCATCTGAAGAAGCAGCTTCCGAAGAACTTTCTGGAACTTCTGTATCCGTTGCTTCACTGTCCTGAGCCTGGGTGCTTTCATCTCCAGTCTCTTTTATTTGCAGAATTACCAAAACTTCCTGAAGATGTTCAAAATCAACAACCGGAGTAATTGTTCCAGATTTTGTTAGTTTATTGGCATTTGTCTCAATGGATGAAATATAACCAATTAAGATTCCCTGTTGATACTGATCTGAAACATAGGAAGTCACAACAGGTGTTCCAATTTCCGCTTCATCATTCTTATCTCTAAGTTCAGAAAAGGTAATGACCTGATTTTCATTCATAGCTTTTAAATTTCCACTGACTTTAAAATTATCACCAGTAGTTGTGACCATGGCACTGACATTACTGGAATCACTTACAATACTGCGTACTTTGGCATAAGTTGGTCCCACATCAGTAACAATTCCAACCAGACCACTTCCTGCAATCACGTTCATTCCTACTTCAATACCATCCTTACGACCTTTATCAATGGTAAAACTATCGAACCAATTACTGCTGTCTCCAGCAATCACACTGGCAGCCACCTTTTCATAGCTGGGATATTTGGCATCCAGTTCTAAAAGTTCACGTAAATTATCTAATTCATAGGCTTCTAACTTTGTGGTATTTAATTCAACTGTAAGTTCATCCACCTGTTCCTGTAATTTCTTATTTTCATCCAGAACTTCACTTAAAGTCTTGAATTCATTAACCTTTGCAGAAATCCAATTTCCTGTATCATTAATTCCTTTCTGCATAGGTACTAACACATAACCAGCTATTGCATTCAGTGGTCCTCCTGACAGATTCAAAGTCATACTGAGCATAATAGTAATGATAAAAATGCCAGTAAAGATCAAAAGCCAGTATTTGGTTGAAACACGTTTCTTCTTTTTATGAAAACTTTTCATTTAAATTAACAAACCTCTATTTAAGAATACTATTTTTCATGCTGAATGGAAGACGTTTATACTTGGAATCTGATACAATTTTTACCAGACCCCGGACAGCACTTTCTTCCGGTTTATCACAAGAATTTACCTTAATATTAGTAATTTCCTCAAATAATTTATCCAGATTGTCGATCTGAGAACCACCTCCAGTAATATAAATACCAGAATGAATGATATCTTTTGCCAATTCTGGCGGAGTTTTCTCCAGAATCATCTTAATGGAAGTACAGATGGATTCCAGATTGGATCTGGTTGCTTCATAGATCACATCTGCAGAAATTTCTTTCTCCACTGGTAGACCACTCACGACATCTCTTCCAACTGCAATCATAGTCTCCATTCTTCCAGGAAGACCAGAACCTAAATTTTCTTTTAAAGCTTTGGCTGTCTTCTGACCGATGATGAGATTAAATTCCTTACGCATATGGCTGATAATCGACTCATCCAGACGATTTCCTCCAAAATGAAGCAGATCACTTAACACAAGACCGCCTAAAGAAATAACAGAAATTTCTGTCGTATCAGCTCCCATATTAACAACCATAATACCGTTCGGCTGGTTTACATCCAATCCCAGTCCCACTGCATCTGCAATTGGTTTCTCACAAAGAAGCACATTCTTTGGCTTAAATTTGCTCTTATAGAATAATTCAAAAAAAGCTCGTTTCTCTACGTCAGTAATATCAGTAGGAACTGCAACAATGAATTCTGCTCCTTTTACTTTGCCTTTTAATTTATTCTCAAGATAGTCATAAATCATCTGCTGGAGGAAATTAAAGTCTGCAATAACACCGCATACTACGGGAAAAACTACCTGAATCGCTTCAGGTGCCTTCTCATACATAGCATATGCGTCATCCCCATAAGCATAGATTTCGTTTTTGTTAATAATTGCGATTGTGTTCTTCTCTTTCAGTATTTTTCCATTGGATTTACAAAATACCTTAAAATTACAGGTTCCAAGGTCAATACCATAAACATTATTGTTCATCTCTTTCTCCCTTTTCCTACGTTATATCAACTGATTGTCATAGAAACTGTAAAAACGATTATCTCCTATGATAATATGGTCAGCCAGAGTAAGTCCGAGAATCTCTGCGGCATTTTTCAGCCTTTCTGTGACCTGTACATCATCCATACTGGGAGAAGGATCTCCGGAAGGATGATTGTGGAGAATCACAATTTGAGTCGCATTGTGCTGAAGTGCCTTTCGAAAGATGTCCTTTGGGGATACATAAGCATACCCAGTACTTCCTACAGAAATCAATGCGTCTCCAAGAAAATTGCATTTTGCATCAAAAAATGCCGCCATAAGGGCTTCCTTTTTATGGTGACGCATCTGTTCCATATAATAATCTGCAATGGAAGCAGGATTTGTCATATGGATGTGGGAGAAGCGGCTGGTTCTTGCAATCCTTCTGGACAATTCTGCAACTGCTTTCAGCTGAATTGCCTTTACTTTGCCGATTCCTGGAAATTCCAAAAGTTCTTCATAGGAATAATCATACAGATTCAATAAGTTGTTTTGTTTGTTTCTAAGAAGTTCTGTTGCCACTTCGGTGGCTGTCATCTGAGAAGTTCCTGTTTTCAAAATGATAGAAAGCAGTTCTGCATCGGATAAGGCTTCTTCTCCTCTTGCTAAGAACTTCTCGTAAGGCCGTTCTGATTCCGGCAGATTTAAAATGTTTAAGTGTTTTGTCATAACATCCTTTCTACTCTCCCGGCATACGGCAAACACTTACAATCTATCCTAACATTTTATCACACTGGATCTATCTTAACAAGATTGCGTTCATAAAGTTTTTGTAAAGACATTAGAATTCCAAGTTTGGCATGATACCAGGTAAGCCCACCCTGGAAATATACGGCATATGGTGGTTTTACTGGACCATCTGCAGACAGTTCAATGGAAGACCCCTGCACAAAAGCACCAGCAGCCATAATAACATCACTGTCATAACCTGGCATTGCCCATGGTTCTGGTGTTACATAACTGTCAACTGGTGCAGCTGCCTGGATTCCCTCGCAAAAAGCAATCATTTTGTCTGGGTCATTGAAAGTAACTGCCTGAATAATGTCGTGACGGCTTTCTGTTCCATTTGGAACAACAGAAAAACCTAATTTCTCATAAATATTTGCTGCAAAAATAGCTCCTTTTAAGGCTCCGCTTACTACGGTCGGTGCCAAGAAAAGTCCCTGATAAAAAGACTGGATGACTCCTAAAGAAGCTCCTACTTCTTTTCCAAGACCTGGAGATGTCAGACGGTATGCGGCATTTTCTACGCATTCTTTCTTTCCAACGATATAACCGCCGATTGGAGCAAGACCACCTCCTGGGTTCTTAATTAATGACCCCACGATCATATCCGCGCCCACTTCTAATGGTTCTTTCTCTTCTACGAATTCTCCATAGCAGTTATCAACCATACAGATTACGTCCGATTTAATACTCTTAACAAAAGTAATCAGTTCCCCAATTCGTTCCACAGAAAGAGTCGGTCTTGTGGCATAACCCTTAGAACGCTGGATCGTAACCAGCTTTGTTCTTTCGTTGATGGCATTTTTGATTCCTTCAAAATCAAAGCTCCCATCTGATAAAAGATCCACCTGCGCATAAGTTACCCCATACTCTGCCAAAGAACCCTTAGATTTGCGTATTCCTATTACTTCTTCTAAAGTATCATAAGGCTTTCCTACAGGGGATAACAGTTCATCTCCTGGTCTTAAATTTGACATTAATGCTAAGGCTAACGCATGGGTTCCACAGGTGATCTGTGGTCTTACCAGTGCATCTTCTCCTTTAAAACAGTCTGCATATACTTTTTCTAAAGTATCTCTTCCTAAATCATTATATCCGTATCCGCTGGACATCTGGAAACACTCTGCACTGACTCTGTTTTTCTGCATGGCAGAAATGACTTTCATCTGATTTATTTCTGCTTTTGCATCAATTTCTTCAAATCTTGGCTTTAATTCTTCCTCAATTTTTTTCCCAAATTCGTATACTTCCCGGCTGATTCCCAGCTTTTCATATGTCTCTTCTAATAAAGTATTCATAATTTCTCCTACTTTTATCCTATAATATCTTTATCTTTTAAAATTTTACACATATCAGCTAACATGGCATTTTCATCATGATCGTACTGAGATTTGTCCATCCAGATACAATCTTTTTCTCTACGAAACCAGGTCAGCTGACGTTTTGCAAAATGTCTTGTTTCTAGTTTAATGGTGTAGATTGCCTCTTCTAAAGTACATTCTCCATCCAGATAACTTAAAATTTCCTTATATCCCAAACCCTGCATGGAAACCATTTGTTTATGGTATCCTTTTGTCTTTAAGGCTTTTACTTCATCCAAAAGTCCATTCTTTACCATAATATCTACCCGGACGTCGATTTTGTCATAAATGGTCTGTCTGTCATCATTTAAAACAAAATAAGCAAAATTATATGGAGAGTCTTTTTGCCGTTCTTTTTCATTATGGGCCGATATTGGTTCTCCGCTTAAATGATAAAATTCTAAGGCTCGAATCACTCTTTTGATATTATTGGCATGAATGGTCTCATAAGATACCGGATCAATTTCTTTTAACTGTTCATGAAGGGCTTCTGCCCCATGGATTTTGGCAAATTCCTCTAACTGTTTCCGATAGGAATCATTCGTATCCTGATTTGAGAAATCAATATCATACAAAAGGGACTGAATATAAAATCCCGTTCCTCCTGCAATAATTGGAATTTGTCCTTTACCATAGATTTCTTTCAGGGCTTTTTTGGCCATTTCCTGAAAACGTACAATATTAAATTCTTCTTCCGGCTCTAACACATCAATCAGATAATGGGGAATTCCCTGCATCTCTTCCGGCATGATCTTGGCAGAACCAATGTCCATGCCTTTATAGACCTGCATGGAATCCGCTGAAATTATGGCTCCATTTATGGATTTTGCCAATTCAATAGAAAGGGCTGTTTTCCCCACAGCGGTTGGACCGGATAAAATTACCAGTGGCTGTTTTGTCATTATACAATCCTCTTGAATTTCTTTTCAATTTCGTATTTTGTCATGGAAATAATGGTAGGTCTTCCATGAGGACAATTATATGGATTTTCCAAGGTAAGCAGTTCCTTGATCAGTGACTCAATTTCCGGTAGACTTAACCTGGTATTTCCTTTTACTGCGGCTTTACAAGACATGGAGGCTACTTTCTCTAAAATCAGTTCCGGTGTTTGTTTTCCGGAAAGATTGGAAAAATCATCTAACATTTCAATGAACAAGTCTTTCATGTCCATATTGAACAGATTGTCCGGCACCCCGCAGATGGTATATTCCCGACCTCCAAAGTGTTCTATCTCATATCCTAATTTTTCAATTTCTGGTCTGTATTTTTCCAGCATTTCCACTTCTTTTACATCAAGACTTAACATAATTGGAGGGCTGATAGCCTGAGAAGTATATTCCTTCTCCCGAAGCCGTGCCATGGTGCGTTCATAGAGGACCTTTTCATGGGCAGCGTGCTGGTCAATAATATATAATTTATCCTCGAACTGCACCAGCCAGTAGGTATCAAAAAGCTGTCCAATGATTTTATGTTTCTCCCGGGCAGTTTTTGATAAGAACTCCTGACTTAAATCAGATAAGGTAATCTCTTCGTAGGTAGTGTCTGGAATCTGAGACTCTTTAGAAAAAGCCTGAGCAACTGGTTGTTCTGTAGTTTTTGTCAAATCTGAGACATTTTTCAAAGAATGGTCAAGCCCAGTTATTTTTTCTGCAACTTTTTTACCAGAAATCTTATTTTCTGGCAATGGCCTGCTTGGATTCCTGACTTCCTGCTCCCGTTCCGGGTACTTCCGCTCATAAGGGCTGTCTTTAGCCACAGCCTTTCGAATATCATTAAGCCGTCGTTTCTCAAAAGGCTCTGGAATGGATTCCTGATAAGTAACTGCAGGTTTCTTTTCTTTGTTCTCTTCCACCGGCACTTCCGGAATCAGTTCTTTTCCAGATAAAATGTCATATAAGGCTTGGGTCAGTTCTTTGTAAATTTCCATATTATGCTCAAAACGAAGTTCCATTTTGGTAGGATGAACATTCACATCTAAGAGTTCTCCGGAAAAGGTAAAATATAACACACAGAAGGGATACTGATGTTGCATGATATATGGTTTATATGCATCTTCAATGGCTTTTGAAATCATATTGGATTTGATATATCTGCCATTGATAAAATAATTCTCGTAATTGCGATTTCCTCTGGTAATAACCGGTTTTCCCATAAAGCCTTTTACCTCGAAGAATTCTCCCTTGTAATCTACCTCTAGGACAGAAGATGTAATATCTCGTCCAAATACATGGTAGATCAAATCCTTCCGGTTGCCGTTTCCGGAAGTATGAAGTTTGGTCTGGTTGTTCTGAATGAATTTAAAGGAAATATCCGGGTGGGATAAAGCCAGTTTCTCTACCAGATCATGCACATAATTTCCTTCTGTCTGAGGGGTTTTTAAGAATTTTCTTCTGGCGGGAGTATTATAAAATAGGTCCTTAACCAGAAAAGTGGTGCCATCTGGCGCTCCTACTTCGTCCTTGGAAATTTCCTTGGAACCTTCAATGACATAGCGGACTCCTGTAAGCTGATCGTAAGTCTTGGTGATAAGTTCGACTCTGGCAATGGCTGCAATACTGGATAATGCCTCACCACGGAAACCTAAGGATTTGATTCCAAACAAGTCCTCTACGGACTGAATCTTACTGGTAGAATGGCGTAAGAAAGCCAGAGGCACCTGACTGCTTTCAATGCCGCTTCCATTATCCGTAATTCGAATAAAGGAAATGCCTCCTTCTTTGATCTCTACCGTAATGGCAGAAGCCCCTGCATCAATGGCATTTTCAACTAATTCTTTTACAACAGAGCTGGGACGCTCAATCACTTCTCCAGCAGCAATTTTATCTATGGTTTCCTGTGAAAGCAGAGCAATTCGTGCCATAATAACCTCCTTCTACCAGCGGTTCTTTACTTTGTTCTGTAATTCGTACAGTTTGTTCAAAGCTTCCAGTGGAGTTAAGTTTCCAATATCTACGTTTCGAAGCTCTTCAATAATATCATCATCTTTTACTGTGTCGAATAAAGACATCTGGGTCAG
Organism: Agathobacter sp.; assembly: GCA_045124075.1. GTDB lineage: Bacteria > Bacillota > Clostridia > Lachnospirales > Lachnospiraceae > Roseburia. The sequence goes on along the minus strand of JBGVLD010000016.1, from coordinate 13,569 downwards.
ATCCACCTCATCCAGATGCTGTTTTTTCTTCTTTGTACCAGTTTCTACCGTAATGCTCTTGGCTATTTCAGAAATATCGTTGGCAAGCAGCTCTGTCAGAATGTCCTTTGCCCGTTCCACGACAGAATCCGGCAGACCAGCAAGTTTTGCAACTTGAATTCCATAACTCTTGTCAGCTCCTCCAGTTACAATCTTACGCAGGAAAACAATGTCGTCTCCTTTTTCTTTTACAGCAACACAGTAATTGTGGACATTGTTTAACTTGCCTTCTAACTCTGTCAATTCATGATAATGAGTGGCAAACAGGGTCTTCGCTCCTAAAAGCTTTGGATTGCTGATGTGTTCTACTACGGACCAGGCAATACTAAGACCGTCAAAAGTACTGGTTCCTCTTCCAATCTCATCTAAGATCAAAAGAGAATTGCTGGTGGCATTTCGAAGAATATTGGCTACTTCGTTCATTTCCACCATAAAGGTACTCTGACCGGAGGCCAGATCATCAGAAGCGCCTACTCTGGTAAAAATCCGGTCTACAATGCCAATATTTGCGGAAGCAGCTGGAACAAAACTTCCGATTTGAGCCATAAGCACAATCAAGGCAGTCTGGCGCATGTAAGTAGATTTTCCCGCCATATTTGGTCCCGTAATGATGGCAATCCGGTTATTCTGATTGTCCAGATAAGTATCATTATCAATGAAAAGATCATTTTTGATCATTTTTTCTACTACCGGATGTCTACCGTTCTTAATATCAATAATACCGGATTCGTTGATTTTTGGACAACAATAATTATTCTGTTCTGCAACTACAGCAAGAGAAACAAAAGCATCTAACCGGGCAATTGATTTTGCAGTTTTCTGGATTCGGGACACATTATCGGAAATCTGATCCCGAATCTGGCGGAATAATTCATATTCTAAAGAAACCAGGCGGTCTTCTGCCCCTAAAATGGTATCTTCTAATTCCTTTAACTCTGGTGTAATATAACGCTCTGCATTGGTCAGAGTCTGTTTTCTTACGTAATAATCCGGCACCAGATTCTTAAAGGAATTGGTCACTTCCAGATAGTAACCAAATACTTTATTGTATTTGATACGAAGATTCTTAATCCCTGTCTTCTCCCGTTCTTTTTCTTCCAGCGCTGCAAGCCAGGTTTTTCCTTCTGTCTTAGCTTTTCTTAAACGGTCGACTTCTTCGTGGAATCCATCTTTTAATATATCTCCATCCCTTACGGAAATTGGAGGCTCTTCAGAAATGGACTTTTCCAAAAGCTCAAATAAATCTTCTAGACAATCAAAATCATCTAAGATTTCCTTTGCCATGTCACCTTCCACGTCTCCTAAAAGGGTGTGGATTGGAGGAAGCATCTGAAGAGAATTCTTAAAGGCAATCATATCTCTTGGATTGGCAGTCTGGTAAGTAATTCTGGTAATCAAACGTTCTAGATCATAAATTGGATTTAAATATTCCCGAAGTTCTTCCCGGGTAATTGCCTGATTGTTTAATGCTTCGATAAAATCCTGTCTCTTTCTTATTTCAGACTTATCAATTAAAGGTTGTTCTACACAGGACCGCAGGTATCTGGCTCCCATAGCAGTCCTGGTCTTATCTAAGACCCAAAGTAAAGAACCACGTTTCTGCTTCTCGCGAAGGGTCTCTACCAGCTCTAAATTTCGTCTGGAGGAGGAATCGATCATCATGTATTTTCCAATAGAATATGGATGTATTTCCAAAATATTAGAAAGACTGTTCTTCTGGGTTTCATATAAGTATTTTAATAAGGCACCAGAAGCAATCACACCACACTCATAATCTTCTAATCCAAGAGCAATTAAAGTATGTACATGGAAATGAGAAAGCAGAGTCTCTTTTGCCAGATCGTCTCCAAAATACCAGGAATCTAAAGCAGAAACGGCAATAGAAAGACGATCTTTCATATCCTCAATATCCACGCCACTCATATAAAATGCTTCGTTGCATACGATCTCTGATGGAGAAAAACGGTTCATTTCATCCAATAATTTCCGTTCAGAATCTACTTCTGTTACAAAGAAATCACCAGTGGTAACATCGCAAATGGAAATTCCGTATTTATCTCCAATATAGACCACACACATAATATAATTATTCTTGGTCTCGTCCAAAGAAGACATATCAATGTTGGTTCCTGGAGTAACAATTCGAACCACTTCACGTTTTACCATGCCTTTGGCGGTCTTTGGATCTTCCACCTGTTCACAGATGGCTACTTTATAGCCTTTTGCCACAAGACGGTTCAAATATCCATCTACAGAATGAAAAGGAACACCGCACATTGGAGCTCTTTCTTCCAGTCCACAGCTTTTTCCAGTTAATGTTATCTCTAATTCTTTGGATACGATTTTTGCATCTTCAAAGAACATTTCATAAAAATCTCCCAGCCGATAAAAAAGAATACAATCCGGATATTCCTTTTTTGTATCCATATAATGCTGCATCATTGGTGTTAATTCCTGCACTGGTCAAAACCTCTCTTCTAATAACTTGGTCTGTATTTTTTAATAATTGCTTCTGCTGTCTTGAGACCATCCATGGCAGCAGACATAATTCCCCCTGCGTATCCAGCACCTTCTCCACATGGGTAAATGCCCTCCACAGAACTTTCCAAATTCTCATTTCTTATGATTCGCACTGGAGAGGAAGTCCTGGTTTCCATTCCTGATAAAATGGCATCGAACCGGTCAAATCCTGGAATAATCTTATTAAAATGCTCCATTCCTGCCAAAAAGGAAGTTTCCATATCTTCAGACATAAGTCCTCTTAAGTCAGAAAATAAGGTTTCCCCTTTTGTTTCACTAGAAAAATCACCATAACTTTTTGAAAGACGATTCTCCTTAAAATCTCCTAAGAGCTGCTGTGGAATCTTGCCATTTCCCCGGAGAAAATTTTCTTTTTCTAGTTTTCGCTGGAAATACATACCTGCTAAGGCATCAGAACTTCCAAAATCTTTTTCATTGACAGAAACAATAATGGCACTGTTGGCATTGGAACCATTTCTGCCGGAATAGCTCATGCCATTTACAACCAATCCCCCTTCTTCCGAAGAAGAATTTACTACATATCCTCCTGGACACATACAAAAAGAGTAAACCCCTCTTCCATTTGGAAAATTAGAGGTTACTTTATAAGGAGAAGCTGGTAGATTTTCTCCTGCTGTTCCATACATATATTTGTTAATCATACTTTGCGGATGTTCTACACGAAATCCTACCGCAAAATTTTTGGCTTCCATAGGAACCTCATGTTTTTTCAGCACCTCAAAAGTGTCTCGGGCACTATGTCCCAAAGCCAGAACTACAGCTTCTGTCTCAAAGTTCTTCTGATCCGTTAACACTTGGGAAATTTTATTTCCGGTAAAAATAAAATCAGAGGCTTTTGTTTCAAAATAAAAATCTGCCCCTTTTTCTATGAGGTAATTTCGCATATTTGCGATTACTTTTGATAAAATATCCGTTCCAATATGAGGTTTATTCTCATAAAGAATCTGTTCCGATGCACCAAATTCCACAAAAGTTTTAAGTACGAACTGATTTCTTCCAGAAGGATCTTTTACCACAGTATTTAACTTTCCATCAGAAAAGGTTCCTGCTCCACCTTCTCCGAACTGTACGTTAGAGTCAGGCTTTAATACCCCTGTTTTCCAGAATGCTTCTACATCTTTCTGACGCTCTTCTACTGGTTTTCCCCGTTCGATTACAATTGGTCGAAATCCTGCTCGGGTCAAAAGATATGCACAAAAGAGACCTGCAGGTCCTGCTCCCACAATAACAGGAGGATTTTTAAGCGCATCTTCTCCCATCTCCGGTATCAGATATCTTTTCTCTTTATAGAGCATGACCGATGGATTATGTATTTTCTTTAAAATAGAAGCTTCCTTTGCAGTTCTTATCCCAAGAGAATATACATAAAAAAGCTCCGGTTTCTTACGAGCGTCAATGGAACGTTTTAAAATTTCATAGGAAAACTGCTCTTCTTTTTTTAATTGAAGGATTTTTCGGATTTTTTGCTCCAATTCCGCCTTTGTATGATTGATGTTAAGTTTTAACTGATTAATCTGTATCATGGTTATCCTCTATGATCATTTCGCTTATGCTTGATCTCCTCATATATTTTGGATCTTCCTGTTTCAGAAGCAGCCTGTCCTGCCACATAACCAGAGGTCCATGCCCATTGGAGATTGTATCCACCGCAGATTCCATCTACATCCAGAATTTCTCCTGCAAAATAAAGTCCTTTTACAAGCCTCGATTCTAAAGTCTCTGCGTCAACATCTTCGGTTCTGATACCCCCTGCACAAACCTGGGCAAATTCAAAACCTCTGGATTTTGTTAAAGTTACTGAGCAATTTTGGATCCTATGGCACATTTTTTTGCATTGTTGATCGGTAAGCTCCAAAATCGATATATTTTTATCTAATTTTTCTTCCAACAGCAAAGCTTCTATGAGCTTTTGAGGAAGCAGTCCGTTAAAAAGAGTGGAAAGAGTTTCAGAATCCTGAAAACGCGCTCTTCTGAAATTCATTTCTTCTATTAAGTCCTCTTTGGTCAAATCTGGCAGAAAATTCATATGTACGATTGGTGCTTTCTTATGATATAACCCCATTGAAGCCATTCTGCTGATCTGAAAGACCGGAATACCAGAAATACCATAATCCGTAAGCTGTACTTCTCCAGTATCTTGTCCTAGAATTTCTTTCTCTAATTCCAAAGTTACAGACGTTCTCACCCGAACTCCCTGAACCTTCTTAAAATTCAGCCCATTGGCATAAAAACCACAAAGTGCTGGTACAATTGGAGTAAATCCATGTCCCAGTTCTTTGATCTCATTCATGAGACTTCCATCGCTGCCCAGTTTTGGGGAAGCCAGAAGTCCTACTGCTATAATCAGCTTGCTCCCGGTAAATACTCCTTTGTCTGTTCTTACATCTAATCCAACATATTTTGGGCTGATTTCCTGTACACAGGTTTCTGTCATGACAGTAATTTTACATCTTTTCAATTCCTGGCGAAAAGCTTCCACTACAGAAACAGCAGTTTCAGAATTTGGATAATAATATCCATTTTTCTCCTTTGGAAAAATGCCAATTTCATGAAAAAAATCCAGACAGTTGTCTCGTGTGAATCGAGAGAATACAAGTTCAATCAGCTTTTTTTCTCCATTATAACAGGAACTGTCTATTTTCTGATTGGTAAAATTACATTTCCCATTTCCAGTGGCCAGAATTTTCTTACCAATATCATTTTTCTGTTCTAAAATTAATACTCTCTGGCCAGCCCTTGCGGCAGTTACTGCAGCCATTAGACCGGAAGCACCTGCTCCGATTATGATAACATCCCAGAGATTGCTGTTTTTCTTCGCCATATTCTTTTTCATTTCTTTCTATTTTTTCATTTCCATAAGCAGTTTTCATAAATTTATACTGAAATGGAAAGATTGTGCACCCCCTCTGGGCACAAGAAAACATATTAATATTATCACAAAGAAATACAAGATTCAACTCGAATAACTTTCCAAAAAGTCAAACAATTCTTCTAATGTTCCGAAACGAATTCCCTCTTTTGCTTTTTCCTGGATTTCCATTGGCAAAGTTTTGGTAATAATGCCAGTTTCCATATATAAAGTTTCATTATCGCCATAATAAACACTTAAACTTCCCTCTCTGTCAAAGATGATATAAGCATAAAATTCCTGACTCTTTGCGCTTTCCAGTGCCATTTCCAGTGCCTCATCTTCTGTTGACTGTATTTCAACGGGTTTGTTTCTGGAAGAAAACCATGAATATAAGCCTCCTGAAATCAAAATTAATAAAATACAAATGAAAATGCAGATACCTGTTCGACGTTTCATATTATCACCTCGAACTAAGTATCCGCATTTTTTGGAAAATTATTCATTTAAAGTAGATGAAATTTCTTGGCAACACGAATAATCAAGTTTCCTTTTGGAAATCTCGCTAATTCTTCTTCAGTCAGACCTTTTAACAATAAAAGGAAAACTGCATAAATAATCACTGCAATAATGATTGCTGCCACAAGAGCAACAATCATACTCTTAGATAGAGCATACAGACCTTTATATACCAGGAATGCAATCAATCCCATAATAGCAGAACAGATTCCTGGAATCAAAAATGTTCTTACCACTTCCTGTTTATAACCACTGTATTTTCGTAAAGACAGAGCGTTCAATACACATACCAGAAATGCAAAAAATGCATTAGCAATGACTACCGCATAAATATTCAGCCGGAAAAACATCATAAGCACAACTAACAGAATAATATGGGCGATTAATGCAATTACAGCATGAATGACCGGCGCTTTTAACTGATTGATTCCCTGCAATAAGCCGTTAGATAATGTCGAAATCGAATAAAATACCACAGCAACTGCTCCAATCATCATCATGGAATTAACCAATCCCACCGTACTTACAGTACTTGGAAACAGGAGTGTGAAAATTGGTGTAGCCAGAACTGCCAATCCCACTGTACATGGCATAGCAATTACCATAATAAAACGCATAGCTGTATTAATCTGATTCCGTACACTTTCCATGTTTTTCTCAGCAAAGGAAGCCGTTAATGACGGCACACTGGAAGCAGCCAGCGCCGAAGCAATAGAAATTGGCACATTGATTAATGTTTTATATTTTCCAGTGTATACTCCCCACCAGATTCCAATTTCATCTTTGGAATATCCCTGTAAGGAGGCAACATTCTTAAATACAGCCTGATCAATGATTCCACTGATATTATAAATGGTTGAGCTTAAAAGGATTGGAATAATGGTAGCTACCAGAATCTTTAATGTATAAGGAAATGGTTCCACCTCTACGTTTCTCTCCCTCTTCATCTGACGTTTGAAGACAGTCATATAAATTGCAAATACAAAGAGTACAAACAGCAATGCGGATACTGCACCGAGATTCGTTCCTAATGTACCACCAGCGGCACCATATGCGGCGCTGTAATGCTCTTTATCTCCTAAGATAGCTCCAACTTTAGATCCGTAGGAAAAGAGCACATAAGCTGCCCATACACTGACAACCGCATTTACGATCTGCTCTAATACCTGAGAGATCGCACTTGGCATCATAGTTCCCATTCCCTGGAAAAAGCCTCGAATAACCCCTAAAACGGCTACTACAATTAGAACCGGTGCCAATACCTTAAGTGCAAAAATACTGTAAGGTGTTTTCAGAAGATTTGTAAAGAATCCTGCCCCAAAATATACAATCAGTGCTGTAATGGTTCCAGTTACTCCTGCAAAAAGTAATGCCCCTTTTAATATCTGATATGCATTTTTCTTATTTCTCTTAGCTACACTGGCAGATACCAGTTTGGATACCGCAGTAGGAAGACTATAAGAAGAAATGATCAGCATAATATTATAGATTTCAAATGCTGTTCCATAATAATCATTTCCCAAATCTCCAATAATTTCTGTCATTGGAATACGATATATCAAACCGATGATTCTGCTAATAATGGACGCCATTGCCAGAATTGAACCCTGAACAAGGAAATTCGTCCTTTTCTTTTTTGTATTGCCCATAAATTTTCCTCAATTTTGATTAATTATTGAACTCTTCTTTTGTACTGTAGATCACATTTTTCTTAGCAGAAGATTTATCACAAACTGCGATCCAGGTCTTTCCCTGATTCAAAGTGATTTCTTTTCCATCCTGTTCATAGTAGCGGGTAATGCCATTCTCTGAATCCTTCTTCCAGGTAATATCAATCACTTTTCCATTTGTAATGTATTTTCCACTGCCAGATCCTACAAGATCAATATTTAGATACCCTGCACTGGAATTATATTTCGAAATACTATGGTACTGAATAATAATATTCTTCACTGCCACCTGGTTATTATTCAATCCATCTACCTGAGCACTTCCAAATTCATAACGATAATAAAGTCCATCATTGCTATTATACTCAAACCACGGTTTTGGATTCTGATAGTAGAGGGAAACCACTGCCGCATCTGTTCCATTGGTTAAAGTAATTGGTGCATTATCTTCTGCAAACTTAAAATGTCCATTTGCATAAGCAGCATCTAATTCCGTAGAAAATCCTGCACTTGCAATACCGGAAGCCAGTTTATCAGAAGTAGTATACAGATTGTGAGGTGCTTTTCGACTGCTGTCTCTGTAGAAAGACTGCCCACCCTTTCCAGTGATTCCATCAATATGGTCAATAACACCTGCATCCAACAGTTCATAAGCATAGGTGCTTCCACCAGCATGCACATAAATGGCATTTAATTCTTTTGCCAGAGTAATATAACAATTTCGACTGCTTCGCACATTTCCAATCTTGTCCATATTGCTGTAATCCTGAAAACAAGCCAGCAAACGGGTAATTCCGCCTTCTACTGGACATTCATAAATAATATCTGCGTTAGAAATACCATACTGTGGCAAGGTTACTTTTGTATTTTCTGTCATAATGGCAACTGGACGTTTTCCAGCCAAATCTTCGGAAATCCACTCTCCAGTAAGCAGACTTTTGGCCATTCCTTCATGGTCATCCACCACTTCGGTACTCTCCTGAGAAGCCATTTCAGTTTCGCTCACTTGTGATTCCACTGTTTCTGTTTCCGTTTCAGAAGTAATACTGCTCTCGGTATTTTCTTCTTTTGAATCTCCACAGCCTGTCATAAGCAGCCCAGCAATTAAAATCATTCCCAGTCCTGTTAAACTTTTCTTTTTCATCTTGTCTAATCTCCTTCTTGTTCTTTAGAAAATACTTTCATTTCAATTTTTATCTGAAAATTTCCATTTTATCCAGAATTTCTTTTTGTTTTTGCTCCATTACAGCAGCTTCCTGTTCTTCCATATGATCATATCCGAACAAATGAAGCATACTATGTACAATAAGAAAAGCAAATTCTCTTCTGGTACTGTGTCCATAGCTTTCTGCCTGTTCCTTTACCTTGTCTACGGAAATTACAATATCTCCCAAAAGTGCTTCTCCTGTATCCGGGTTAAAATCATCCTCCCTTTCCTCGCCCAGAAAAGAAAAATCTCCCGGTGTATCATAGCTTAACATTGGAAAAGAAAGTACATCGGTTGCCCGGTCAATATTCCGAAAATTCTTATTGATTTCGTGAATTCCTGCATTATCTGTAAGTGTCAGATTCACTTCTGCCTCATATGGAAATTCTGCATATTCCAGACAAAAATCAATGACTTTTAAAGCCAGTTCTTCTGGTTCAAATTCAAATTTTACTTCACATTCTTCTTCATATTGAAAGCTCATTCTTTGTGACCTCCCGGTTCAGTATGTCTCTAGTTTTTAAGAACTGATTCATAGAAAGACCTGAATTATCATATAATCCTGCAGTAGAAAAATCATTTAGGGTCTGGGAAACCAAAATTTCCAGATTCCATTTACTTTTTCCAACATCTTTTTCCAGGACTTCCAGTTTCACAAAAAGTCCATCTATCATATGTACAATGGCAGATTCCGGAGTGGAAATTTTTGACTCTTCTCCATAATATTCTGCCAGAATCTGCTGTAAAGGCCTTGGGAAACAAAGCTGTTTTGCGTGTTGAACTCCGTTTTCTACAATTGGTTCTCCAAGCCTTTTTCCCATTCGATAATAAAATCCAGCTGCCTGGCACAATTCTACATTCAGTCCATTTTCTTTTGCGCAAATTCCCGCCAATCTGGAAACTTTACGGGCATGCTCATATTCCTTCATGGAAAATGCCCGGACTTCCCTTACTTCTCCATAATCTTCCTGAAGCAATTCGTGATATTTCTCACGGAAATCAATATACACTTTGTTCTGAATTCTACCCATAACAAAAAGAGTAAATAGAAAAGCAAATGCTCCCATTCCCACTCCCCAGATGTAGATTTCATAGGAAATAATCCGATAATTCCAGTAATAAAAAATGGCTGGAATGAAAAGCTGAAAACAAAAATATAGCATACTGATATAAAATCTCTGGTGTTTTGGCTTTAATGCTTTAAAGAACACGGTAGAAAGCATCACTAAAAACACATAGCCTGCCAGTTCATTCATATTTTTGCCTTCCATTAAACAAAAAACCACAGAAAAGTACATTCCGCAGGTTATGGCAATGAATTCATTACAAAAAATGTACATGGCCATAGAAATAAAGATTACTGGCTTAAAGTACTCTGGAAAAAAGATACCAGCCAGTCCAATCCCGCAGCAAATCAAAAAACCGGTACAGGCTTTTGAAAAATCTGTTTCCGTATTATCCTGCAATTTCCCAAGAACCCTCTCATGCTCCAATTCATAAATAAATATTCCAAGGAATAACAGATTTATAAGCAGAAAACAAAGCCATTCATCCGCATAAAGCTGTTTTACAAAACACATGATGATCATCATGATCAAGGATGCCCCCACGATGACTGCCAGGGAAATAAAACGGTATAAATTAAATTTCTCAGGATATTTCATGATTTCACCTGTTTTCCTTTTCTAGCAGTTGTTTTTGTTTCGTATACATCATATGCCTGTACAATTTTCTGTACCAGCGGATGACGTACCACATCCTTACTGGTCAGTTTGCAAATTCCAATTTCATCGATATTTTTTAACACTTTTAAAGCAATGTCAAGTCCCGACGCGGAGCCTGGTGCCAGATCCTTCTGGGTGGCATCGCCAGTGATGACTGCTTTTGAGCCAAAACCAATTCGAGTCAAGAACATTTTCATCTGAGCCGGCGTGGTATTCTGGGCTTCATCCAGAATAATAAATGCATTGTCCAGAGTTCTTCCGCGCATATATGCCAGAGGTGCTACTTCAATTAACCCTTTTTCCATGTTCTTCTGAAAACTTTCTGCTCCCATAATCTGATAAAGAGCATCATACAATGGCCGTAGATAAGGATCTACCTTGCTCTGTAAATCTCCTGGTAGAAATCCCAGTTTCTCTCCTGCTTCAATTGCAGGTCTGGTAAGAATAATCCTGCCTACTTCTTCATTCTTAAAAGCAGTAATTGCCATTGCCATAGCAAGATAAGTCTTACCGGTTCCTGCTGGTCCCATTCCAAAGACAATCATTTGTCTTCGGATGGCATCTACATATTCTTTCTGTCCAATGGTCTTTGGTTTTACCGGTTTTCCATTTATAGTATGACAGATGATATCTTTATCGATTTCAACGATGGCATCTCCTTTGTGTTCTGCCAGAAGTGCCAGAGCATAATTGACATTCTGCTCTGTGATGACATTTCCTCTCTTTGCTAGTTCTAAAAGCTGATGAAAGACCTCCAGTGCACCTTTGCAGTTTGCTTCACTGCCAATGACTTTTAAATGATCGTCCCGTATCACAAGTGTAACGCCTAACGTTCGTTCAATTTTCTTAATATGCATATCAAACTGTCCGAACACATTGCTCATGTATTCAGAAGGTATATTAATTGATACTTCATTCAGACTCATCTATGATTTCCAATCCTTCTACCTGTATTTCTTTTCCAATGGATTCCCTTGCTTGAATCGTTCCCTGAGCAACATAATTCGAACCCACTTTATCTATCATAACATTTTTGTCAATAATTAACACCCCATTTTCTTCCAAATCTGCAAGAAATTTTAAAAAATTCTCTTCTGCCATAGCAAAAATCTCATCTTCTGTACGTGTGATGGTGTTTTCTTCCACCTCAAAGGCCTCTTCATACCCCACATAAACTGGAAGATAGAACTGACTGGTCAGCTTCATCTGATAGGTTGTAGTCTTAATTTCTTCCTGTTCATATTTTTTCCCAGGCACTGGAAGTGTAATCCTTCTTCCCGCAATTTCCAGAAAAAAACTTTTCTTCTGGGAATCTTTGTAATTTGTTACTGTAATGTCAATCGGAATCGTATCTTTATAATGGTAAGTCACTTCTCCAATAATATCCGCTTCTGCCCGTTGATTCAGATAGGATTTTACCTCTCCTGCATCATCATAGATTTCCTGCGTTCCTGTTACAAGAAGATCTCCTGTCTTTATGATATCTCCGGCTTTTACCCCAGGAGTTCCAGTTCTTGTGATAATAGAATAGATTACTGCGTCTTTTGTGGCAACAATATTACTGCAATCAAAATCTTCTTCTGGCATTTTTTCTTCCATAGGCAGTTTTTCCTGAACCTGAACCACCAGAAGGGTTCCTTCCACATAGACCGTAGCCCAGATTATTTCCTCAAAATCCTTTCTCAGGGATAATTCTAATTCTTCGCATGAAATACTGTTTGTTTTTTTTCCAAGATATGCCTGTTTTTCTTCCAGATAGGAAAGCAGTTCCTCTTGACTAATAGTCTCATTTCCAATCAGTTCAATCCGCCAAACAAACTGAGAACAGTATCCGAATAAAAAAACCACCAAAAAGAAAGCGATAGGAAACAGAATTCTTTTTCGATACTTAAATAATCGAAAAGGAAGTCCTTTTTTCTCATGAATCCGAATCCTGCAACGGGTCTTTCTAAGAAAAGGCTTAATTTCCCAAACATCTTTATATCTCATGTAAAAAGAATAGGTATCCTCTTCCTCTGGCCGAACCTGCCAGATTTTAATATCTCCTCTTGCACACAAATTTAAAAAACGCCCTACCTGACGTCCATAAACCACTACTTTTACATACCCTCCCAGAAAATAAAACAGTTTCCGCATCTATGGACAAAGACGTATCTGATTTATTTTTCCACAGATTTTTAAGGTATCTGCCGTGTAATATTCAATAGACAGATTTTCCCCAGTTATCAGAATGGGAAAAGATTTTGAACTAACTTCTATTTCTGTCAGACTATACTTAAGAATCCCTTTATGATTCTCAATTAAAAGCTCTCCATCCCCATTCATAGTAAAAATTGGCACTCCCAGAAACAAATCTCTGGGCAGCTCCAAGGTATGAATCATTTTTTCGTGGTTTTTGTGTTTGCGCTTTTTCATAGTATACAATATGCAAAGGCGGCACGTCTTATGCTCAAATAAAAAGGAGCACTTTCGCGCTCCTTTAAAATCCTTTATTTTATTTATGATACGGCTCGTGATTCATGATCCGGTAACTTCTATAAATCTGTTCGCAGAGAATCACTCTCATAAGCTGATGAGGAAACGTCATTTTTGAGAAACTAAGAAGCATATCTGCTCTCTTTAACACTTCATCCGCCAATCCCAGGGAACCTCCAATGACAAAATAAATATGGCTGACACCAGAAACTCCCAGCTTTTCTAAGTGTTGGGAAAGTTCTACGGAATCCAGCATTTTTCCATTAATGGCAAGACAGATTACATATCCATCATCCTTTATGGATTTTAAGAGGCGCTCCCCTTCTTTTTCTTTGATCAGAGTTATTTCATGTTCGGAAGCCTGATCTGGAGTTTTCTCATCTGCAACTTCTACGATCTCCAGTTTTGCATATCGGCTTAAGCGCTTCTCAAACTCTGAAATAGCATCCCTATAAAATTTTTCTTTGATTTTCCCTACGGATAAAATTGTTATTTTCATAATTACGCTCCAAAATCAAATAAAGATAACTGGTTGGATTCTGGAAT
>JBGVLD010000015.1:0-34895 GCA_045124075.1 Agathobacter sp. | reverse complement strand
AAAAAGCTTGACTTTTTCACCTGAGTATTGTATTATGCAATAGTTGAGTCACTCAACAACATAAGTGCTGATATAGCTCAGGTGGTAGAGCGCTACATTGGTAATGTAGAGGTCACGGGTCCGACTCCCGTTATCAGCTTACATAAAAAACTGGAAACCTTTAATTGGTTTCCAGTTTTTTTATGTAGAAAGTTTGATTTCCCTCAACTGATTATCTGCTTTATCCGTTCTCTGTATCCTGTACTTCATCAGCATTACCTCTCAAGAAGAGAATTTCTAATATCATCAAATGTATCCTGCATCGGTGCAACTCTACCATTGACAACATCTTCAGGGAGCGGCTCACTCTCACACACGATCAATTTTTTCTTCTACACTTCCAATCCAGTTCCACTACTCTCCCAACACTTCAATCTGGCAGGACTTCATAATTAAAAGCGCTGCTCTATGGGCTTCATCAGAAGTCCCTGCACAGCAGTTGGCATCTACAATAATTTTCTTGTCTGGATAAAACATTCGAAGAGCCAGTGCGTTGCTGACCACACAGATATCCGTGCAGACTCCGCATAGTTCAAATTCATCATATTCGGAAAATTTGTCCCAGGAACTGTTACCGAAGGTCTCTTTATCAATATGCTGACATTCTGGATTCTCCAGTTCTGGAACCACTTCCCAACCATAAGTTCCCTTGATACAATGTGGAACCGGAAGATTCCTTCCCTCAAAAGTCTCCAGATAATTGTCATAATGTGTATCTCTGGTAAAAATTACATCATGACCATTAACCTGATACTCTTTCATTTTTGATTGGATTACTGGGATAATTGTCTGGGCAGCTTCGCTGCCCAGACTTCCTGTCACAAAATCATTCTGCATATCTACTACAATTAAAACTTTTCTCATATACACCTCTTTTACCAAACAAAGCTTCCTCTGAAAAATGAAATTTCCGCACTGGAAACCTCACAATTATATCTCCACCACATACTTCTCATGAGCATTAATTACGGTTGTCTCTCCCATCTTGTCTTCTCTTGGGAATTTTCTACCATAACTCATATGAACATGTCCATGCACAAAGTATTTTGGCTTATACTGTTGAATGATCTTATTAAATACCTCAAAGCCTCTGTGACACAGATCATCATCATCATGAAAGCCCAACGCCGGAGCATGGGTCACTAAAATATCAACCCCTTTTTTTCGGAAAAGCTTGAATTTGAGGCGCTTAAATCTCTTTTCCATCTGGCGCTCGGTGTACTGGTTAATACCCAATCTATAGCGATAACAGCCTCCCAGCCCAAGAATCCGAACCCCTTCATATTCATAAATTTTATCTTCTATGCAGACGCATCCCTCTGGTGGATTATCTACATACCCATCATCATGGTTACCTCTGATATACAGTATGGTCTTACTGGTCATGGTTGCTAAAAATGACAAGTACGAAGCATTCAGATCTCCGCAGGAAATAATTAAATCAATATCCTCAAAATCTTCTTTTTTGAAAAAATCCCAATATAATTTTGATTCCTCATCCGCTAAAAATAGTATCTTCATCCTAATTCTTTTCCTCTACACCCTTTAAATAAACAATTGACTGCGCCGCATCAATAAATTCGTCTGCTGGCGGAATCGTTCCCAATACATTTTCTACTAGATAATCCATTTTCATAATATCTTCTGGATTCATCTCCTGATGTTCTCCGTTCTTTATGGTCTTATCCTGTGCATAAATCTCTCCATAAAATGGAACCATATCGCCGGAACAAATGTCATCCCGCATATGTTCTGCCAGAGTTCTTACCCTTACTGGAACATTTTTAGAACAAATCAAGTCAATTACACCCGCCGACATTCCCCACCAGTAATTTAAGGCTTTTCCTTTTTCTGAATCCTCGCTCTGATAAGAACCAGCAAGAATGCTCTGTATCATCTTCTCATAGAAAATTCCCCAGTTCCAAAGCGGCATGACCAGATTCTGTGCCTGACCTTCTTCATATTTATAAAATCCGAACTGTCTGGAAGCATCTCTTGGTGTGATCATATCCTGATCTGATACATAGTGAATATCATTTTCCTGTAAGAATTTATTCAGATCATATCCCTTCTGGGTGGACCACACCAGATGAATCTTAGCTCTTGGATTTACGCTGGCAGCCCCTAAAGCAAAGGCATTGATATTGGCAATCATACCGTAGATCGGATAATCTGCCACATAAGCAATCTTATCATTTTCCGCCATTGCCCCCGCAATCATACCGGAAATATATTTGGCCTCATACATTCTGGCATAATAGGTTCGAATGTATTTGTGTGGCGTGTTTAAAGAACAGTTCAGAATTTTAACTTCTGGATGCTCAATTGCTACTTTTAAGCTGGGCTGCATCATCTGAGGTGCAATTCCGAAAATAATATCTGCTCCCTGCCGAATCACATCATTTAATACCTGTTCAATATTGTCCTCTTTTACATCACTGACACAAATGGTCTTCATCTGATCAGAGAAGGTCTCTTCCAGATAATTTCGTCCCAATTCATGTCCGTAGATCCAGTCTGAAACTTCCGGTGACTTTGGATATAAAAATGCCACCGTAAATTTCTTTGCAGAACTTGGAATAAAATAACTCAGCAAATTCCGCGGCTTCTTCTCTTCAATTGCCGGATTCATTACAAGACCAATACTCTGCTTCTCTGTCAGCATCACGAACTCATTCCAGGATTTAACAACATTTTTGTTATAATCACTCTCAGACATCTCTAACATTTCTTCATAACCATACACGGTCATAAAAGCAGTCAGCGCATCTCCAATGGTAATTGGAAGTTTATTTCCTCCATGGAACTTATAGGATCTGGAAAAATTAAACAGTATCTTATTAAAATCAAGCCTGGTCTCATCATCCCAACGTTCGGTCTTATTCATGAGTTTCAATAGCGTCTCAGCTCTTCCTTCTCTTGTAAATTCAATGGAATTAAGACCTGTGATTTCATTGAATTTCATGTATTCATAGTAGATTCTGATTTCTTCATCATCTTCTGAGAATACCGGAACTTTTCTGGTTACAACGGCAGAAATGGAATCTGCCTTAAAATATTTTAAAACGCTAACCCTTTTATTCCCTTCCACCACATAATATCTGTTCATGTATTCATAGGCGATAATCGGATCCCGAATTCCCTCATTGATCTGCGCTTCCGACAGATTTTCCCATTTTAAGGAAAATTCCGTTCCTAAATCAAGAATTGGCATAAAATTCGCTGCAAATGACATGGTTCTTCCTGCTGTGCTGGTTCCCACCACAAACTCCAGTGGAATCTGTATCTGTCCTAATGGTTGCTCTGTCTGTATCTCTACATGAGACAGAATTTCATCCAACACTGGCAAATAGGGAAATCTTCCCTGTGATACACAGGATTTATATTCCTTTTTGCCTAGTTTTAGTGCTTCTGTATATTCTATTTCACCCATATCTGATGTCTCCTTCCTTATTAATAAGCTATAATATCATAAAGTTTTGCTATTCAGAAAAATACTCTGCCATCCGATATACTTAATAGCAGATATTGTGTTTTTTTAATTTCTTAATGACATTCTACCACAAATATGCTATCATACCAATAAAAATAAAAAAATGAAATATTTCCTTTGCTATTTCGTCCATGTCTGCTATAATAATCTATAGGAAAAGGTATTATGGAGGATAACAAATGGAGTTTATTACGAAAGAACAAGCAGATGTTATTGGAGAAATTGCGAATATCTGCACTGGTAACGCTGCTACTACTCTCAGCATGATTTTAAATCGTGCTACCAACATTACGACTCCAGTGGTAGAGGTTCTCGCTAATGAAGAATCTCTTGTCAGGGATGATCGTATTCTCATTAAGGTTCCTTATACAGAGGGACTGGATGGGACAAATCTTATGGTTCTTCAAGTGCATGATGCATTAGTCATTGCCAATCTAATGATGGGTGGTGACGGACAGAATATTTCAAGCATGGAATTTGATGAGATTACTCTCTCAGCCATCTCAGAAGCAATGAATCAGATGTGTGGCACAATTGCTACTTCAATGGCTTCATTGCTACATGTAAGAACTGATATTGGTTTTCCGTTAATCAATTCCAAATATCAGACCACATTTGAAATTCCGGATGAACTTTGCAATGGTTCCGATATTGTAAAAGTTACATTCCGCTTAACTGTAGATGATTTAATCGACAGTGAACTTTTACAACTATATCCAATCAGTATAGTGAAACAGATTTTAAAACAGGAGGAAGTATAAATGGCACGTATATTAATCGTTGATGACGCCGCATTTATGAGAATGATGTTAAAGGATATCCTTACAAAGGGTGGTTACGAAATCGCAGGTGAAGCAGCTGATGGTAACGAGGCTGTTGCTAAGTACAAAGAAGAAAAACCAGATCTTGTTACACTCGATATTACCATGCCTAACAAAGATGGTATTCAGGCATTAAAAGAGATTAAAGCATTAGATCCTAATGCAAACTGTCTCATGTGCTCAGCTATGGGTCAACAGTCTATGGTTATTGATGCAATCCAGTCTGGTGCAAAAGACTTCATTGTAAAGCCATTCCAGGCCGATCGTGTATTAGAAGCTGTTAAGAAAGTAGTCGGTTAGTTCATACCAATAAAATCTAAAAAAGAGTTTGCAAATGCGAACTCTTTTTTAGATTTCTCTCAACTGTTCAATGGCCCTATCTTTTAGGATTACTTTTCCATGTTCCTTTAAGAACGCTCTTTTCTCCATTCCTACCTGAACTTTTGCAGCATATTCATCTGTCAGAGTAGATAATCGAAATACTTCCTGTTCGCTGCAATAGGACAGATTCATTACTAAATACAACTGTTCTCCATATCGATACAGTGTATTTTCCGGAATTGGATCTAAAGTCACTCTTTTAGCAAATTTGCATAAAATATCCATATCCGAAAAAGCAAACTGCACAATAATATTTGGTTCAAAATCTTCTGTCTCTTCTTTTGCTTTTTCTTCTACATTCTTTTTGATTTCATTCCATTTGTCCTGAGGAATGGAATTTAACAATCCATTTACGATATCTTTTAAATGCTCCATCATTCCACCGGAAGCCGGATGTTCTGAAAAAGTAAGGGCTAACGTATGATCGGGAAGGAAGTCTGCCCGAACGGTTTTCACCCCAAGATCGAATTTGGTATCAAACTCCTGCTCTGCCAGATCAAAAATCTCGTTCATGAATTCCTGTGTCCGTTCACTATTAGTCAGAATTTCATCTACCGTATAACCCAACTCTTCAATTTCTTCTTCTGTAATAACACAGCGAATACTGTGTTCTCCTTCTCTTGAAAATTCGATAGTCCTCACCCTCTTTCTTTTGATTGTAAAGTCTTTATCTTCTGTCTTATTCTCTGCAGGGCATTATCAATAGATTTTGGCTCTTTCTCCATAATCTCCGCAATCTGAATATAATTATTGCCCTCCAAATAAAGTTCTAACACTTTCTGTTCCATCACACTTAAGCAGGAAAAAAGCTTTTCAAAAAAATCTCTCCAAATTTCCTTCTCAATGACCAGTTTCTCTGGATTTTCCTGTTGACTTTCAAGCTGTCCTTCCAACTCAATCTCAGACTCTGCCCCATCTCCAAACAGGGAAACATAGGTATTCAAAGGAATATGCTTTTTCCGGTTGGAAGCCTCCACCGCAGAATAAAGCTGTCTGGTAATACACAGTTCCGCAAAATGATAGAAACTGATTTCCTTTTTCACCTGAAAATCCCGTACTGCCTTAAAAAGCCCAATCATGCCTTCCTGAATCAGATCATCATTTTCTCCTCCGATCAGGTAAAGAGCATTAGTCTTTTTCCTTACCAGCGGTTTATATTTATTCATGAGAAAATCCATAATAGAATCTTCTCCCTTACGCAGTAAAATAATCAATTCTTCATCAGAATATCTGTTATATTCCATTGAAATTTCCTCTTATTTTAACCTTTGTCTTACAATTTCGTATGCCAGGACACCTGTCGCTACAGAAGCATTTAAGGAATCGATATCTCCCTTCATAGGAATGGATGCAACCATATCACAATGCTTCTTTACCAAGGGACTTACCCCATCTCCTTCATTTCCAATAACAAGACCAATTGGTCCAGTCAGATTCAAGTCGTACATGGTAGTTCCGCCCATATCTGCACAGACGAACCACAATCCTTTTTCCTTTAACTCTTCAATGGTATTGGAGATGTTGGTTACTTTCGCTACAGGAGTGTAATTAATGGCTCCTGCAGAAGTTCTTGCTACTGTAGGAGTCAATCCTACTGCACGATGTTTTGCTATGATAACACCATGAGCGCCTGCCTGATTTGCAGTACGAATGATTGCCCCAAGATTATGAGGATCTTCGATTCCATCCAAAATAATAATAAATGGCGGTTCCTGCTTTTCTTCCGCAGCTTTTAAAATATCCTCAACTGTAGCATATTCATAAGCAGCACATACGGCGATAACTCCCTGATGTTTTCCAGTTTCTGAAAGCTGATCTAATCTTTCTTTGGAAACGTAATTTATAATGGTGTCTTTTTTTCTGGCCTCTCTGGTAATGGATTTTACCGGTCCATCCTGACAGCCATCTAACACAAACAGTTTATCAATTGTCTTGCCAGAACGGAATGCTTCTAATACTGCATTACGTCCTTCTACTTTGCTTTCTTCGTATCCCATAAAGGCTCCTTTTCATTTAAAAGTTCAAGACCTTTTCTTGTTAATTCCACCACACGCTTGAAATCATCTGTCAGATACAGATATCCCAACAAGGCTTCAAATCCAGTGGCTTTCCGGTAATCCTGCATAGTGGCATTTTTCGCCATGGTAGGGGATTTTGCATTTCTTCCCCTGCGATAAACGTCTTCCTCTTCCTCTGTAAGAAAAGGAAGAAGCAGTTCTATAATAACTGCCTGGGTGTGGGCTTTTACAATATGGCTGGTGTGATGATGAAGCTGACTCGCCTTTGTATTGCCTCTTCCCACAATAATGCTGCGGATAACCAGATCAAATACCCCGTCCCCTATATATGCCAGTGTCAATGGCGAATAGGTGCGGATATCAACCGATGGTATCTCAAATTGTTCTTTGATATAGGAATCAATTCCCAGTTCTTCTATACCAGTTCCCATTTTACTCCTTCTCTTGTATCCTTAATGGCTACTCCTTTTGTCAGAAGTTCGTCACGAATTGCATCGGCTTTTGCAAAATCTTTTGCCTTTTTTGCCTGAGCACGCTCTTCGATTTTTTCTAAAATGAAACTTTCCAGCTCTGCATCTACATTACTGCTTTCATTCTTTAAGTTTTCCGCTGCTTCAATCAAATTTAATGATAACACATAATCAAAATCTTTGACCAGTGCTAACTTTGTCTCATCTGTTATATCGGCTTTTAACAGGTCATAAATTACAGTCAGCGCCATAGATGAGTTCAAATCATTACATAATGCCTCTTCAAACTGCTCCTTATATTCTGCAAAAGCAGTCTTATCTATTCCACCTTCCGCTTTTAATTCAGAAATTCTCTTTACCAGCTTGTTATAAGCTGCTGTCATATTGTCCAGAACTTCATAAGAAAACTCTAATGGTTTTCTATAATGTGATTGCAAGCAGAATAAACGGTATACCAAAGGATTATAGCCTTTGGTCTCTAACAGTGATACTGTAAGGAAATCTCCTTTGGATTTGCTCATTTTACCAGATTTATCATTTAAATGATGTACATGGAACCAGTAATTACACCATTTATGACCTAAAAAGCTCTCAGACTGAGCAATTTCGTTGGTATGGTGTGGGAAAATATTATCTACACCACCGCAGTGAATATCCATGTATTCTCCTAAATGCTTGATTCCAATACATGAGCACTCAATATGCCATCCTGGGTAACCTACACCCCATGGGCTATCCCATTTTAATGCCTGATCTTCAAACTTGGATTTGGTAAACCACAGTACGAAGTCATTTTTGTTTCTCTTATTCACATCTTCTTCTACGTCATCTCGCACACCAATCTGGAGCTGCTCTTTTTCTACTGAGGAAGAAAATACATAATAATCATCCAGTTTTCCAGCATCAAAATAAATGTTTCCACCTGCCTCGTAGGCATAGCCTTTTTCCAGAAGTACTTCAATCATATGAATAAATTCCTGAATGCAATTGGTAGCTGGCTCCACTACGTCAGGACGTTTGATGTTTAATTTCTGACAGTCACTAAAGAAGGCATCTGTGTAGAACTGCGCAATTTCCATAACGGTCTTATGCTCTCTTTTTGCGCCCTTTAACATCTTATCTTCTCCGGTATCTGCATCGCTGGATAAATGTCCAACGTCGGTGATGTTCATAACACGTTTTACATCATATCCCACATAACGAAGGGCTTTTTCTAAAATGTCCTCCATAATGTAACTGCGAAGATTTCCAATGTGGGCAAAATGATAAACTGTTGGTCCACAGGTATACATTTTGATCTTGCCATCCTCATGAGGTATGACTGTCTCCACATTTCTTGTTAAAGTATTATAAAAACAAAATTTATTTTCCATTTGTTTCTCCTTTCTCACTTTCCATCATTTGCTTTAATTCCGCAATCTGGTATTCCAGTTCATCAATACGGTTCTTTAATTTCTCTTCTTCCATTTCCAAGCTTCCCAACTCTTCATGGATTGGATCTGGCAGGTGGGTCTGATCTAAATCATCCTGCGGCAAGCTGACGTTGTTTCGTTTTACCACTCTTCCAGGAACACCTACTACCGTGGAGTTTGGCGGTACCTCCTCTAACACCACGCTTCCAGCACCGATTTTACTATTGTCACCTATAGTAAAAGACCCCAGAACCTTAGCTCCAGCACTTACCATAACGTTATTTCCAAGGGTAGGATGTCTCTTTCCCTGTTCTTTTCCTGTTCCTCCCAGAGTGACTCCCTGATATAAGGTACAATTATCACCAATGATCGTAGTTTCTCCAATAATGACTCCAGTTCCGTGATCAATGAAAAATCCCTTACCAATTTCGGCTCCTGGATGAATTTCAATTCCTGTTTTTCTTGCTGCCCGTTGGGAAATCCATCTTGCCAAGAAAAAATGACCTTTCATATATAACTTATGAGCTTTTCGATAACTTAACATGACCTTAAAACTAGGATATAACAATACTTCCCAATTGGAATGAATTGCCGGGTCACGTTCTCTTATGATTTTAATTTCTTCTTTGATATTAGAAAAAAAACCCATTTCAAATCCCCTTCTAAATCTTATCGCACACAGTGCAATTTTTTTACTGAACATATCATTTCTAGTAAATAAAAACGGATCATTTCATCTCTATAGAGACGAAATAATCCGCGGTTCCACTCTAATTCAAGCACAATGCTTCTTTTCTTACACGTAACATGTGCGAAACGTATCTGGCTACTGGATTCACCAGATCAGCTCCTGGACGCACTTCAAAGAACCGGGATGAAAACTGCTTTCAGCCAATGACAGTTTCTCTCTATCATCCTTCTATTCCCCTACTCTTTCCATTCAAAGCCTTTTCAAATATTTAATCCTACTCTAGTTTATGCACAAACGTTGCTTTTGTCAAGGTTTATTACCTCAGTTTCAAATCTATTTTCCCTGACATCCTCCGCAGCCTCCAGAACAACCCACTGGCATACTGGCGTCATATCTGTCCATCAAAAGACAGACTGCCTGACTGGAAATTCCCTCTTCTCTTCCAGTAAATCCCAGCTTCTCTTCTGTGGTAGCTTTCACATTGACTTGGTCTCTTGCAATACCAAGGGTGTCTGCAATATTTTGTTCCATCTGCTCAATAAAAGGGCGAAGCTTTGGTTTCTGTGCAATAATAGTGGCATCAATATTAGAAATAATATAACCATTCTCCTGAAGAAGTTCCCCTACATGTTCTAACAGCTTGAGACTGGAAGCTCCCTTATATGCCGGGTCTGTATCTGGAAAATGTTTCCCGATGTCTCCTAATGCTGCCGCTCCAAGTAAAGCATCCATAATTGCATGAAGCAGTACATCTGCGTCCGAATGACCTAATAATCCAAGTGTGTGGGGAATTTCAACTCCTCCCAGGATTAATTTGCGGCCTTCTACCAGTTTGTGAACATCATATCCTGTTCCTATGCGCATTTCGCTTCCTCCTTTATCCGAATGGATTTTAGCAATCCACCTTATTATCATTTCATTATATATTTTATAATATTACACCAAAAAAGAGGAAACTTCAATGTCAAAGCTTCCTCTTACCATTTTCTGCTATTCTGTTATTTTCTATTAGTCAGCAAGTGCAGCTGTAATGATTGCCATAGAATATACTTCTGATGCGTTACATCCACGGGATAAATCGTTGATTGGCGCATTCAGTCCCAGTAAGATTGGTCCATAGGCTTCAAAACTTCCAAGACGCTGTGCAATCTTGTAGCCAATATTTCCTGCATTAATATCAGGGAAGATAAAGGTATTTGCATGACCTGCAACGGTAGAAGCAGGACATTTTGTGCGGGCAACACGTGGGGAAACTGCTGCATCAAACTGAAGTTCCCCTTCAATTGGAAGATCTGGGAATTTTTCTTTTGCTTTTGCAGCGGCATTACGCATTTTATCGACATCTTCACCTTTTCCAGAACCTAATGTTGAATAACTTAAGAATGCAACCTTAGGATCTACTCCAAAAATCTTGGCACAAGCTGCTGCTTCTCCTGCAATCTCTACCAATTCGTCTTCTGTTGGATGAATATTGATTGCACAGTCAGCCATTGCCAGAACTTCATTATCACCTGTAGCAGCTGGACGAACCAAAATAAAGCAGGAAGATACGATAGAATATCCTGGTTTTGTCTTGATCAACTGTAAGGCTGGACGAACCGTATCTGCAGTAGAATATGTAGCTCCTCCTAATAAAGAATCAGCCTCTCCCATCTTTACTAACATGGTTCCAAAATAGTTGGCAGCAGATAAAGTCTGTCTAGCCTGTTCTGGGGTAATTCCTTTTCCTTTACGAAGTTCACAGAACAGTTCTACCATCTCGTCCATTCTTTCATACTTCTTAGGATCAACCACCTGAGCACCACGAATATTATATCCGCTTTCCTCTGCAGATTTAATGATTTCATCTTCATCACCAACTAAGATTGGTTGAAGGAAATTACTTGCTAAAAGACGTGAAGCAGCCTCTAAAATACGAGGATCACTTCCCTCTGTAAATACGATTTTCTTAGGGTTTTTCTTTAAAATTTCAATCATCTGGCCAAAACCATACATTTGACACATCTCCTTTATATTTAAAATTAATTTACTCTCTATGTGTCATTGTATACCTCTTTTTCTTAAAAAACAATTCATTCAAATGTTTTAAATTGAGAACATTTTGTCAATTATTTAACAGGCTAATTTTCTCCAAAATTATTTCAGCTCCAAGGTCTTTTTGATTCTCAATTTCCATATCGCAAATATGGCGATTTCGCTTTTCTGCATCAATGGAAAGAATCCGGAGGGTCTTCTCTTCTACAGAAAAATCTTCTTCAATTATACTGGATATCAGTGTTTCCTTATTCTTATGGACATATATAATTTCTGTAGGAAAATGGCGCTTCATAGCAATAGCTCCACACATATCTAATGCCATCACTGCAAACAGCCCCTGATCCAACACTTCCTGTATCTCTTCCTTCTTGGTGCCATACTGGATGCCGGCATATCGGGTCTTTTCAAAGAAATGCTGTTTTGCAAATTCTTCCTCAGTCAGATAATGATGCTTGTCCCCTGGCTTCGTACAATAAGTCTTAGGACTGGCAAATCCAGAATACTTACAAAGTTCTTTTGCAATCTGGCTTTTCCCTGAACCGGAAGGTCCTACCAGCGCCAGTACTGATGGCACTTTTATCACAGAGCTTCTGGACTGAGAAGCTTTCATAATCTGTTTGACCAAAAGCACAAATTCTGCCATATTATTGACCGATAAAAGCCCTGTCATTTTCCAGTTCCAAGGTTTTCTCATGAGCACCGGATAGGTCGCTGGAGACTCCAGAACATTGTGAATCGCATCATCTAAGATAATATCGAACTGCACCAGATTCTTGGCATTTCCCAGAATAATATTTTCTGGGGGCAGTTCCGGAAAAGCATCTAAAATCTGCTTTGCCCGCACTCCCATAAATTCCGGAGAAACTGCTGTAATAAAATACACATCTGCGATTTCCATTAATTTTCTAATGTCTTTCTTGGTTCTCTCCGACACGATCTGTTTTTGATACAATTCTTCTCCTTTATAAAATTCTTTGATAACTCCAGCCCTACCCTGATTCTCCCAGGAATCGATTTCCTCTATCGTAAGGGGTGGCTGAAAATCATATTTTTCATTTGCCATGGCTATGGCTATACTGTTAAATGGGGCTGTTACATCATCCCAATCCAATCCAATCTTTGGTTTTAACATATATTTCTCTCCATGCTGTAAATTTTAAAAAAAATAGCGGGAATTTTATAATATAATACTCTCTACATGATTAATAGCTAACATCCTCTACACCTGTTCCCGTAATCTTTGGTGCATTGGTTTCATCTGTCAGTACTGCCACCTTAGCAATCTGCGGTGTCAGATCGATGCTTTTAGATAATGTTGTTTTGTGTCGTCTCATTGTTCTCCTTTCACATGGAAAACCATATGAAACTCTTCTGTAAGAATTATACGAAAAAATTAATCTACAGACAACTCTTTCCACTTGTTTGTTTTTATTTTTTTTCATTCTTCACTTACTACTCTTAACTTGGATAATTCCTCGAAACGAGGATGATACTCTGATATCTGATATCTGACATTTGGATACTGTCAGACATGGATGCTTCCTGCATCCGACACGCTTGTAATATACAATTCCTACAGACGAATTCATACGGGGTCATCTGTTGATAGTTGTATTCTACTTCACTTGACATAAAAAAGCAAGACTTCTATAAGAAGCTTATTAGTCTCAAAATGTAAATTGGGGGCCTCACACAAATCGTGATCCCCCTTTTAAATCTTTATTCTTCAATTAAATATTTTCTTTTTCCAAAACAAGCTGCAAACAATGCACTGACTGCTAAAATTACGCCCCAAAACATTACGGCATTATTATCCCCTGTCTTTGGAGATTCAACAGCTCCTGATTTATCTGTAGTGACTGAAGTGTTACCATTTGCTGCACCCGAATTATTTTCATTTATATTTTCTGAATTATCATTATCTGTACCTTCTACATAATCGCATGTAATAGATCCAATAGATAAAGCTCCAGATTTTTCTCCATCCTTAAACCGATAAACAGGTCTCTGGCCATCTACGGTATAGGATGCATCTGCAATGGCAAATCCTTCGTTGTTTGCAGTAATATCAACACCTGCAGGTGCCTGAACATGTACTATTTCTGGTGTTGCATTTCCTGTAAGTGTTACTTTTGCTGCCAGATTATCATATCCATTATCCGCTACTACCCACAGAACATTTTCATATGTATCATAATCAAGAGCCATTGCACCACCAATTTTTGTCTCGATATCAGCAATTTGTATTGTGGTTCCATCCTCATTTAATACATATGCATATACGTGCCCGTTATCCTCTAATGCCACGAAGAACACACCATCGGCTGTAGCATTTGGATAATTTGCCGCATCAAAGGTACTGTTTGTATTCTGATCATATAGTTTTCCAACAACATCTTCATTAGAAACCCACTCCACAGCTTCAATACCCATATTTGCAGAAACCTGTGGTAATGAAACAGTCAAATCCCACTGGTTTAAGGCCACTAAATCTTCACTGTCTACGCTAGGATCAACCATTAATATCATATTAAAATTGACACCTTTGGCACTATTATCTCTTTCAGACGCTATATAAACAAGACCATTTCCATCTACTGTAATACCTTCTGAATCAGGGCCAGCAGCTGTTGGGTCATTTGCATCCTTCTGAAATCTAATTCGTTTTCCGTTTTCAAAGCCTTCTGCAAAGCTTAAATTTCCGTCTTTATCAACATCTAATACCCAAAACTTACCTGTTCCGTTGTCAACTGCATATAACTGACCTTGAAAGAAATCTAAACCTGAAGAATCTTCTAAAAAAGTTGGTTCTACATCATAAATCTTTACTTCACTATTGCCTGGCCAGGTTACGGACTCTTTTGTATCCTCGGATGAACCTGGTGTATCTTCTGATGTATTATTGTCCTTATTATTTGCTTCTCCTTTTGTGGATGTCCCAAAATCAACAAATTCACCTGTTCCATCTGGAATACGGGCATATACGCCATCTGCGTGTGTGCTCCATGAATATTCTGCAATTACTACGCCGTCCTTATTGTATATAACGGCTTTATCCGCTTTCCCTAAGCCAAATGTGAAATCCTTATTTCCATCAAACACATAAAATTCGCCCGGATTAAGAATAGTGCCTTCCTCAACTGGGGTAATATCAGCACTATGACCTACAGGATCATCATCGTATAAATACCATCCGGAAATATCAACCGCTGTTGTCCCTGCATTATATACCTCGACCCAATCCGTTTCATCACCATTTGATTCTACTTCATTTATAACGATTTCTGGCTTATACCAATCATTTTGTGTGCCCTTTGTTTCTTTCACTAATCCAAAAGCCCCTGTACCATCCGGGTATCTTCCAATAGAAGCTCGTGCCGCATCTCCATCATAAGATGCATGTTCTGTCCAGGAACACTCATCCAGTAAATTACCATCATTATCATACAATCTGATAGAATCACCTGAGCCTATACCAATTGCTGTCTCAAATGTACCTGTTGCATATGTATCTGTTTGATCATCATACACCTTACCATTCTCTTTTGCATCAACTACTAACAAGGCACCTGACTGTATTTTCGTTCCTTCTGGAAATTTCCAACGATGGTCATCTGAATTATCACGAATCTCATATCCGGAAATATCCATTTCTTCTGTTCCAAGGTTAATAAATTCTACCCAATCATCTGGTGATGAATTTACTTCATTAATTAATAAATTAAACTTAGGTTTCTCTTCTTCTTCCACAATATTTAACGCCCCTTTTGTGGAAGCCTGATCCACAAATTCACCAGTTCCGTCTGGCACCCTTGAATAGGTACCTGCCGCATGTCCAGTGTATGAAAATGTATCAAGTAATTTGTTTGAACTATCGTACAATGCGACTGTATCTTCTTTTCCTAGGGAAAGATTATCTAACACCTCACTATGTTCAATGACATATACCTCACCAGCTTTTAAAATGGTTCCATCCGCAATACGCCATTCTTCTTTTTTTTCTAAACGCTCTAAATCCTTATTATCTGTAATAAACCATCCACTGATATCTACATCTGACTCTCCGGTATTGATGATTTCAACCCAATCAATATCGGTAACTGGATCATTGGATTCAATCTCGTTAATCACGATTTTATCTTCAATTTCTTCTGCCTGCACATACTGTAATGGTAATAAAACTATGGAAGCAGTCATGCAAATACTAAGAATCGACATTCCTTTTTTCTTTTTACTCATTTTCACTTATTTCCTCTCTTATTTTTGATATTCATGATAGCAATTCCACGTAAAGCTTGCTATCACATATTCGTAAAAAATGAGTAAAAGCCATGCAATTAATTTTTTCTGCATTTTACGCAGATTTCTATCACATGACCCTTCCAAAACATGGAATAGAATACAACGCTTCCCAATAAAGTAAAAACAGAGCAGCGAACTGCCCTGTTTTTACTTCATAATATAAAATTCAATATCTTTCTATGATACTACTCTTTATCATTGCCTTTCTCATTATCAGCCAGTTTTGCTCCTGCAAATCCTGCTAATACGGACTGAAGATCAACACCTGTTGACTCTTTTAAGCCGTCTGTAACCTGGGTCATGGTATCCATGATATCTTTTACCAGTTTTGCAGAATTTCCTTCGCCGTACATGGTAATCTTATCAACTTTAGCAAGTGGCTCAGCTATGTTTCTCGCAATTTCTGGCATTGCCTTAAAGTACATTTCAAGTACCGCAGCTTCACCCATCTGCTTCATAGCTTCTGCTTTCTTTTCGATACCTTCTGCTTCTGCTAATGCTTTTGCACGAATTGCTTCTGCTTCTGCAAGACCTTTGCTACGGATACCTTCCGCTTCCTGTTCCATAGCGAATTTCTGTGCTTCTGCAGTTGCTTTTAATGCTTCTGCTTCCTTTTCACTCTCAAATTTCTCAGCCTCCGCATTCTTCTGACGCTCGAATAACTGGGCTTCTGAATTTCTCTGAATCTCATAGAGTTTCGCATCAGATTCCTGCTGTTTTGCATACTTTTCAGCTTCTGCCTGCTTCTTAATGGTAGCTTCAAGAGTACGCTCAGTAAGTTCTACTTCTTTTTCTTTTAACTGGATTGCTTTTTCCTGTTTTGCCAGGTTTGCTTCTGCAGTTGCAATTTCTACAGTCTTTCTTTCTGTTTCCTGCTGAATTTGGTATGCTGCATCTGCAATCGCTTTCTTTGTATCTGCATCTTTCTGCAGTTCAGCTTTACGAATTGCAAGATCATTCTCTTTCTGAGCAATTAATGTATCTGCATTGATCTGTGCTTCTTTGGATTCTCTGGTTGCTTCCGCCTGAACCACTGCTTTCTCTTTCTGTGCTTTTGCAATAGAGTTTGCAATTTCCAAATCCGCACTTACCTGAGCATCATTTGCTTCTTTCTTTGCTAATGCTTGCGCTTTTGCGATTTCTTTCTCACTTTCAGCTCTTGAAATTGCTGCATTTTTCTGAATCTTTACAATGTTATCTACACCAAGGTTCTCAATTACACCATTGCTGTCTACGAAATTCTGAACATTAAAACTTACAATATCAAGCCCCATCGCAGCCAGATCAGGTTCCGCATTTTCTTTTACAAGGCTTGCGAATTTCTGACGATCAGAAACCATTTCCTCTAAGTTCATCTTACCTACGATTTCACGAACATTACCTTCCAGAACCTCTCTTGCGACCTGTGCGATATAATCTGTTGGCTTATTCAAAAAGTTTTGTGCAGCCAGTCCGAGTCTTGTCTCTTCATCACTGATCTTGACATTTACCGTTGCATCAACACGGATATTGATATAATCTGCTGTTGGAACTGCACTGGATGTCTTAACATCAATAGAAATCAGCTGAAGATTTAACTCATCTTTCTTTTCCAAAAATGGAATTTTAATGCCGGCTTTACCAATTAATACCTTTGGTTTTTTTCTTAATCCCGAGATGATGAACGCGGTATCCGGAGATGCCTTTACATAACCAGTTGCTAAAATGATAAGAACAACCAACACAATAATTACGATTGGAATAACAGCCCCTACTACGCCTAAAAATTCTTCTAACATTTTCCTCTTCTCCTTTGTATTTTTTATGATTAAAAGTGCCAAGTTATTCGGCTGTTTTTATTATATCAGATATCTTTGGGTTATCAAAGTGATTATTTTTATTTTCAAGGAACTTAAAAACCTCTAGGAAAATCCTAGAGGTTAAAGTAGCGAGAGGGGGATTCGAACCCTCGACACCACGGGTATGAACCGTGTGCTCTAGCCAACTGAGCTATCTCGCCATATTTAATTTTCACGAACAAGTTCGTCCGTAAAATGGGACCTACAGGGCTCGAACCTGTGACCCTCTGCTTGTAAGGCAGATGCTCTCCCAGCTGAGCTAAGATCCCATGTCCTTTATTGGCTCATCGCCAACCGACTTGTTTAGTATATACTGTTCTCCAACAAAAGTCAACAACTTTTTTTATTTTTTTTTAAACTTTTTTATTAAGGGAAGCGGACTGTTTTTTGTCCGCTTCCTCGCCAAGTGTTCATATTACAATTTAAACTTTGCTAACAGATCCCCGAGACTGGTTCCGGCAGTTTCGTTAGAAACATACTCTTCCACTTCCTCAACCGACTCTGTGTCAATCATTTCCTCTTCCAGAGCTTTCATACTGAGGCTGACTTTGTTGTCATTGGTATTTAAGATTTTGACTTTTACCTTCTGGCCTTCTTTTACCACCTCATTTGGAGAGGAAATACGCTTCTGACAGATCTGGGAAATATGAACCAGACCGCTGATACCGTTTCCAAGAGCAACAAATGCACCATATGGCTTAATCTGTTCAATAGTGCCTTCCATAACGGTTCCTGGAACCAGCATGGAAATCCGGTGGTTACGGGCTTCTTCTTCCCGTTCTCTGGCTACAGCTTTTCCTGATAAAACCAGTTTTGCTTTCTCTTTATCCACAGTAATGACTTTTACGTCAATCTGTTTTCCAATCCAAGTGTCCGTATCTTCCACATAATCGGCACAGATCTGGGATGCTGGAATAAATGCACGGATTCCTTCCAGATAGGTAATAACGCCACTTGGAACACTTTCTTTAATGCGAACAGAGATAATGGTCTCCTGGTCTAACATTCCCTGTAATTTTTCCCAGGCGAGCACGTCATTTGCTTCTTTTCTGGAAAGTTCGATATTTCCATTGCCGTCATCCTTACGGATTACCGTTGCTTCAATCTCATCTCCAATATGAACCTGTTCAGAAATAAGAAAATCCGGATCATTACTTAAATTCTCAGCCTTGATGATTCCCTGAGTATAATAATTCAAATCCAGAGTTACTTCCTCTTCGCTTACAGCAATAACAGTTCCAGTAATGATATCTCCTTCTCCAATTGTCCGGAAAGATCTTTCTAATTCTTTTTCATAATCTTTCATTGATTCCATCTGTTATTCCCCCTAAATCATGGTACGAACCTGTTTTGGCTTATATCCTGTATCTTCCAAAGCTTTTAAGATCTGTTTCTTGTGATCGGTTCCGAAAGTTTCCAACGTAATGCGCAGTTCCACCGCCATGTTACGATTGGTACTTACGAACTGGTTATGCTCCAGTTTGATAACATTGCCTTGCTGTGATGCAATAATATCAGATACTTTAGACAATTCGCCTGGCTTGTCTGGAAGTAGAACAGACACGGTAAAAATACGATCCCGGAAAATGAGTCCCTGCTGTACCACAGAAGACATAGTAATAATGTCCATGTTTCCTCCACTTAAAATGGAGACCACCCGCTTATCCTGAATATCCAGATGATTTAAAGCAGCTACAGTCAAAAGACCTGAGTTTTCTACGACCATCTTATGATTTTCTACCATATCTAAGAAGGCAACGATGAGTTCATCATCTTCTACAGTAATGATATCATCCAGATTTTTCTGGATATATGGAAAAATATTGCTGCCTGGTGTTTTTACAGCGGTACCATCTGCAATAGTATTGACTCCCGGAAGAGTGGTTACTTTTCCAGCTGCAAAAGAAGTCTGCATACAAGCAGCCCCTGCAGGTTCTACACCGATTACTTTAATCTTTGGATTTAATAATTTTGCCAGAGTGGAGACACCGGTAGCCAGTCCGCCTCCTCCAATTGGAACAAGAATATATTCTACTAATGGAAGTTCTTTAAAAATTTCCATAGCGATGGTTCCCTGTCCCGTTGCAACTGCCAGATCGTCAAATGGATGAATAAAGGTATAACCTTTTTCTTCTGCCAGTTCTAAAGCCTTAGCACAGGCTTCATCATACACATCTCCATATAAAACCACTTCTGCGCCATAGCTCTTAGTACGATTTACTTTAATCAGAGGAGTTGTGGTTGGCATAACAATAACAGCTTTGCAGCCATAACATTTTGCCGCATATGCCACACCCTGAGCATGATTTCCTGCGGATGCGGTAATTAATCCTCTTTCTCTTTCTTCGTTAGTTAATGTACTGATCTTATAATATGCTCCACGTAATTTGTAAGCCCCGGTAAACTGCATATTCTCAGGTTTTAAATAAACCTTATTGCCAGTCTTCTCACTTAAAAAATCACTGTATACCAGCTTTGTCTCCAGGGTTACCTCTTTTACTTTTTCACTTGCTTCTTCAAATTTGTCAAGTGTCAGCATATGTCATTCCTTCTTTCTTATATTATGTCTCATATTTTCATTTTTCCAGGATATCTAAATTTCCTGGTATTTTTTAACTTACTTTTTCTTAGATTTTTTTAATAATTTCCTAGGCTTCCTCTTCCCCAGATTCCTTCACATCGAATAATGCATTTACAAACTCGTCTGCATCGAACTTTTGTAAGTCATCAATAGTCTCGCCTACACCAATATATTTTACCGGTACAGAAAGTTCGGACTGGATTGCTACTGCAATACCACCTTTGGCGGTTCCGTCCATTTTTGTCAGAACAATACCAGTAATCTGTGCCACTTCGGAAAATTCCTTTGCCTGTACTAAAGCATTCTGTCCTGTAGTGGCATCTAAGACAACTAACGTTTCCCTGTGAGCACTTGGATACTCTCTGTCAATTATCTTATTAATCTTACCAAGCTCATTCATCAGGTTCTTCTTATTATGAAGACGTCCTGCAGTATCTACTAAAAGCACATCTGCATTTCTGGCTTTTGCTGCTGCTGTAGCGTCAAATACTACAGATCCTGGATCAGCACCTTCTGTTCCACCAATCATCGGTACATTGGAACGATTCGCCCATTCCTGAAGTTGATCTCCTGCTGCAGCACGGAATGTATCCGCTCCCGCAATCACCACCTTCTTACCCTGATTTTTTAATTTTCCAGCAAGTTTTCCAACGGTAGTTGTTTTTCCTACCCCATTGACACCAATCACAAGAACTACAGAAGTTACTTCTTCAAAACGATAAGCGGTGTTTTCCACTTTCATCTGTTCTTTAATGCTGTCAATTAAGATCTGCTTACATTCTGCCGGCTCTTTGATATGCTGTTCTTTTACTTTCTGCCGAAGAGAATCTAAAATCTCTTCGGTGGCTTTCACCCCCAGATCTCCCATAATCAGGATTTCTTCCAGTTCTTCGTAGAAATCCTCGTCGATTTTGGAAAATCCGCTAAAAATCGCATCAATACCAGATACAATATTATTTCTGGTCTTAGTCAGCCCTTCTACCAGTTTTTTAAAAAAGCCTTTTTTCTCTTTTACTTCTTCGCCCATGAAAACTCCTTTACTCAGTTAGATCATTTTCAATCAAATTAACAGAAACCAGAGTTGATACACCTTTCTCCTGCATGGTAATACCATAGAGACGGTCTGTCTCTGCCATAGTACCTCTTCGGTGGGTGATAACAATAAACTGGGTATTTTCTGTCAGTTTCTTTAAGTATTTTGCATAACGGCTTACGTTAGAATCATCTAATGCCGCTTCAATTTCGTCCAGAAGACAGAATGGAGATGGCTTTAAAGACTGAATTGCAAATAATAATGCAATAGCTGTAAGAGCCTTTTCTCCACCGGAGAGCTGCATCATGTTCTGCAGTTTCTTTCCTGGCGGCTGGGCAATAATACGAATACCACACTCTAAGATGTCTTCGTCTTCCACCAATTCCAAAGTTCCGTGACCACCACCGAAAAGCTGACGGAAAGAAGAATCAAATTCTCTCTGTATTTCTGCAAACTTCTCTGTGAACTGATTTCTCATTCCGGTATCCAATTCCTCAATAATTCCCATTAAGGTCTGTTCTGCTTCAATTAAGTCATCATGCTGAGTCTTCAAGAAATTATATCGTTCTGAAACTTCCTTATACTCTTCAATCGCATTTACGTTTACATCGCCTAAGTGACGGATTTCGTCTTTAATCTCAGCAGTCAGCTTCTTTAAAGAACCTAAATCTTCATATGCTTCATTTCGCAGTTCTAAAGCTGCATGAGGGGTCAGCTCGTATTCCGTCCACATATAGTTGGTCTGATATTCGTCTGCATCCTTTAATTTTTCCCTCTGGGAATTCAATCGGAAAATTTCTTTATCCAATGAGCCCATCCGTTCAGAGATTTCTTCTCTCTTCTGGAAAAATCCTTTATAATCCGCTGACATGACTTCTTTTTTCTGGAGGCTTTCTTTTAA
This sequence comes from Agathobacter sp., assembly GCA_045124075.1. GTDB lineage: Bacteria > Bacillota > Clostridia > Lachnospirales > Lachnospiraceae > Roseburia. The sequence goes on along the minus strand of JBGVLD010000015.1, from coordinate 12,878 downwards.
ATCTGCATCTAATTTAGAAAATCCTTCATCAGAAGAAGCAATGGTCTTTTTGATTTCTTCAATATCCTGCTGCTTCTTTGCCACATCTTCTTTCGCATGTTTTGCATTTTCAATTAATTCCTGCTGTTCAGACTCAAATTTCTGGATTTCACTGTCCAAACGACTTAAGTTCTCCAGAATAAATCCCACATTCTGTTCAATTCCCGCTGCTTCTAACTGAATCTTAGATACATTGGCAGAAGCAGATTCTTCCAGTCTGCTCTGCTCTTCTAAAATCCTTGAAAAATCTTTACTTTCTTTTCCAATTTCTTCTTCTCGTAAAGCAGCTTCCTCGATCTGCTGTTTAATCAGTTCTTTCTTACTCTTAATGTCCGCAATCTGCTCGTCCATCTGAGCACTTTCATTTTTCAGACCCGCATATACGCTTTCACTTTCTTTCTGTTGTTGCAATGCCCGGTCATAGTTCATTTTCGCAGTATTCTGTACAATGTACTGCTGCTGTAATGCCTCTTTTACTTCTTCCAACTCTTCTTCATTTAATGCAATGGCAGTTAAAATATCTTCTTTCCGATTCTTTAAGTTCTCCATCTCATTGGAAAGAGCCGCAACTTTGTTCTCAATCTCTTCAATCTCTCGATTTCGTGCCAGAAGATTAGAGGAATTCTTAAAAGCACCACCAGTCATGGAACCACCTGGGCTTAAATATTCTCCTTCCAATGTAACAATATGTAAGGAGTAATGGTATTTTTTTGCCAAAGCCAGTGCGTAGTCAATATTTTCGGCCACAATAACTCTGCCCAAAAGGTATGCTACCACTTCATCATATTTGGATTCACAGCTTACCAAACGACTTGCAATATCAATAATACCATCTTCATTCAGTGCCTCTTCATTTTTTGGATTACTCTTGGCACTGACACTGGTAAGTGGAAGGAAAGTAGCTCGTCCCAAACGATTTTCCTTTAAAAAACCAATCATTTTCTTTGCAGTCTTCTCGTCTTCTGTAACGATATTCTGGATATTTCCGCCTAATGCGGTCTCAATTGCAATCTCGTAACGTTTTTCAACTTGTATCAAATCCGAAACAACACCAAGAAGTCCTGGATTCTGAGATTTTTGCTCCATTACCTTTCGAATACTGTTTCCATATCCATCATATCGCTCTGCAATATTTTTCAAGGATTCCAGACGAGATTTCTGCTTATGGTAAGAACTTTGTGTCTCCTCAAATTTGCGCTGGTTTTCACGACTCTTAACTTTCCAATCCTGACCTGCTTTGATCAGTTCTTTCTCCTGATTCTTTAAAGAAGTCAGTTTCTCATTAACAGCTTCAAAATCCTTCTTGGACTCTTCCAAAACTCCCTGTAAATCCCCTTCTTCTGACTTTCTCTGTAAAAGTCTCTGGGTCAGCTGGCTCTTGCGGATATTCATCTGCTCCAGCATTGCATCGAATCTCTGCTGCTGGGATTCCGTCTCAATCTTTTTATTTAAAAGGTCAATAACTTCCTTCTGTCCTCGCTCAATGCCTTCATTGCATTTTGCAATTTCCTGCTGAATTGCTGCCAGCGCTTCTTCTGCTTCTTTCTGCCGTTGAGCCACTTCTCCTAACTGCTCATCAAAAAGAGCTCTTTTACTTTCATACTGGGTTCTTGAATTGAATCGTTCTTTTTTCTCTGCCTCAATGGCATCCAGACGTCCCTGTAAATGCTCATCCGTGGTCTCTGCAGTATGAATCTGCTCTGTTAAGACACGAATCTGGCTTTCCAGTTTTTCTTTCATCACACTGGAATTGCTGATGTTTTCCCGGATAGAAGTAATCTTCTCATCCATCTCTGCAATATCCTGCTCTAATTTCTCATATTCTGCCTTGGTTCGCTCGTAGCTTTCTGTAGCTTCTTTTAATTCTGTGTCTGCAATCTTGAATTTCGATTCCACTTCCTTCTGCTGCTGTTCAATTCGCTCAACTTCCAGAAGAAACATATTTACTTCGTAATCTTTTAACTCTTCTTTTTTCTTTAAATAAAGTTTTGCCTTTTCGGACTGTCTCTCTAATGGTCCTACCTGACGTTCCAGCTCGGAAAGAATATCATTGACACGAATCAGGTTCTCCCGCTCGCTCTCTAACTTCTTCTGAGTTGCTGCTTTTCGTTTCTTATATTTTACGATTCCAGCTGCCTCGTCAAAAAGCTCTCTTCGTTCTTCCGGCTTTCCACTTAAGATTTTGTCGATCTGTCCCTGTCCGATAATAGAGTAACCTTCTTTTCCGATACCAGTATCATAGAAAAGTTCGGAAACTTCTTTCAGACGACATACAGTACCATTGATTAAGTATTCACTTTCTCCAGAACGATATACCCGACGGGCAATAGTAACTTCTTCATAATCAATTGCCAACTGGTGATCGGAGTTGTCCAATGTAATGGCAACATACGCATAACTCAATGGTTTCCTGTTCTCAGTTCCTGCAAAAATAACATCCTGCATGGAAGCCCCTCGAAGCTGTTTTGCACTCTGCTCACCTAATACCCAGCGCACCGCATCAGCAACATTACTTTTTCCACTCCCATTTGGTCCTACAATACCTGTAATACCATTGTGAAAATCAAATACAATTTTATTAGCAAAGGACTTAAAGCCCTGTACCTCTAAACTTTTTAAATACATGAATTAATCCCCCAGGTTTTTGTTTAATCTCAGAAGGGCCCGGTATGCTGCCTCCTGTTCTGCCGCCTTCTTGGTCGGTCCCGTACCTGTACTGATGACCTGATTGTCAATCTGCACCTCCACTGTGAAACTCTTATTGTGGTCTGGTCCAGATTCGTTAATCAGAATATAGGACATGGTCTCGTGCTCTCCCTGCACCACTTCCTGCAGGATAGTCTTGCTATCATAAAAGAGCTGTTTTTTCTCGATATCTGTTAAAATGTATTTCTCAATGAACTCTTTTGCATTAGCAAGACCACCATCTAAATATATGGCTCCAATAACCGCCTCTAAAGCATCGGATAAAATAGATTTTCTGCTTCTTCCTCCTGTCAGATCCTCTCCTTTGCCCAAAAACAGATAATCTCCTAAATGAATCGCCTCTGTACAAAGTGCCAGAGTTGGTTCACATACAATACTTGCCCTTTTCTTGGTCAGTTCTCCTTCCGAAATATCCGGATAATTCTTGTATAAGAAATCACTGGATACCAGTTCTAATACTGCATCTCCTAAAAACTCCAAACGCTCATTATCAGAATGTTTTTTCAAATGCTTCTCATTGGCATAGGAACTATGGGTAAGAGCCTGTCTTAACACTCCCTCCTCCTGAAATTTGTAGCCAATCATCTCCTGAAAATCTACTAACTTCCTCATCCTTCTTAATCCTTTCTTCTTGCTCATCAGACGATAGCAAAACAGCCTGCCACCAAATTAAAAGGAGGCCTTAGCGCAATGTTCCATACGCAAGGCCTTGTTTTACCGCATAGAAATTAGTTCAGTGCGCTTTTGATCTGCTCTACTGCATCTCCAACAGTAACGATTTTCTCTGCTTCTTCGTTAGGAATTTCGATGTCAAATTCTTCTTCTAATCCCATAATAATCTGAAATACATCTAAAGAATCTGCTCCAAGATCATCAATAAAAGTAGTTTCTAAACTGATCTCACTTTCGTCAACATTTAAAACCTCAACAATGATTTTCTTTAACTTTTCAAATTCCATAACAATTTCCTTTCTACTCTTCTTCTAACTGTGAGTCTGTTATTTTTTCTTTAATTTTACCATTAATGTCCTGTTGCTTAAAAGTAACACACTGATAAATAGAATTGGTAATTTCTTTGGACTTAGAGCTTCCATGAGTCTTAACTACAAGGCCGTTCAGTCCCAAAAGTGGTGCTCCGCCATATTCTGTAGCGTCAAAAGTCTTTAATGTCTTCTTCAGTGCTGGCATTGCAAGGACCGCACCAATTTTACTTCTGAATGTGCTCATAAGACCTTTTTTAATTACGCTGACCAACATGGAACTTAAGCCTTCACAAAGTTTTAAAATAACATTACCGGTAAATGCTTCACAAACAATGACGTCTGCTCCTCCTTTTGGAATTTCTCTGGCTTCAATACTTCCCACAAAATTAATATCTTTACATTCTTTTAAAAGAGGGAAGGTCTCTTTGACCAAGGCATTTCCTTTCTCTTCTTCTGCACCAATGTTTACAATTGCAACCTTTGGATTCTTAATCCCCACTACATTTTCCATATAAATGGAACCCATTTTTGCAAATTGAACCAGATGATCTGGTCTTGCATCTACATTAGCTCCACAGTCAATTAAAAGTGACACACCTGTCTCTGTAGGAAGCAATGGAGCTAATGGTGGTCTTTGTACCCCTTTGATTCTTCCTATGATAACCTGTCCGCCAACCAGAATCGCACCAGAACTTCCTGCGGAAACAAATGCATCTGCTTCCTTATTCTTAACCATATTCATTCCAACTACGATTGATGACTGTTTCTTTTTACGAATTGCTACTACTGGTGGTTCTGCCATTTCAATAACTTCCGGCGCGTCTACCACCTGAATTCTTTCCTTCGGATACTGATACTTTTCCAGTTCTTCCTTAACAACCGTTTCCTGCCCTACCAGAATTACTTTAATATCATCTCTGGAAGAAACTGCATCAATTGCACCTTTTACCACTTCCACTGGAGCATTATCCCCACCCATGGCATCCAGTACTACCTTTGTAATATCCTGCATAGTCTACCTCCTTATGCACCTACTAGTGAATATACTATAACTCTATGTATAAATCAATTAATAAATTAAATTTTATATAATGAAAGGGCATTTCCACTTCAAGATAAAGCAGAAATGCCCTCATTAAGATTACCTTTGTAATCCTTTCGGATCATTTAATTAATCCTGTGGAATGATTTCTTTCTTGTTGTAAGATCCACAGTTCTTGCAAACTCTATGTGGCATCATTAATTCTCCACATTTGCTGCATTTTACTAAGGTTGGAGCAGACATTTTCCAGTTTGCTCTTCTCTTATCTCTTCTTCCCTTAGAAGATTTATTCTTTGGACAAATTGACATTTGTTTACACCTCCTTAAACTTGTTAAATATATCTTGGATTGCTGCCATTCTTGGATCCAGTTCTGTTCTCTGGCAATCGCAGGCTCCCTTATTCAAGTTCATCCCGCAGACTTTACAAATTCCTTTGCAATCGTCCTTGCACAGAACTTTCATCGGCCAGTTCACCAAAATCTCGGCGTAGACAAGTTTATCTACATCCAGTTCAAACCCAATCAGGTAGTCAGTTTCCTCCATTTCTTCATCCACTGCAGAACCTTCTTTTAAATTCAGTTCCTTGTTAATGTCAAAATGAAGCGATGTCGGAACTTCTTTCAGACATCTGTCACAGGCTAATCCCACTTCAATCTCTACTGTACCTTCAATCAGCAATTGCCGATTCTCTACATTTGAAATCCGAAGCACTACCGGTGACTTTTTATGAATGGGAAAATCTCCTAAACGGGAGGAAAAAGAAGATAATTCTATAGGAACTTCTTTCTCAACTATTTTATTAATAGATGTCATTACATCAGTTAAATCTATTTTCATAGTTCTCTCCTATCCACACCTAAACAATTATACATATGCCTTATTCGTTTGTCAACATTTTTTTACTTTTTATTTGCCTAAAAATTCCACAGCTTCCAAAAAGTAACAAACTATACTAATGCTACTGTCTCACGGCAGATGGCAAGTTCTTCGTTAGTGGCGATACAGAAGCATGCAACTTTAGAATCAATTGTGGAAATCAGCTTATCTTCTCCTCTTAATCCATTATTTACAGAGTCATCTACTTCTACTCCAAGATATTTGAAGTTTGCTAACACATCTCTTCTCATCCAGTCGTTATTCTCGCCTACACCAGCAGTAAAGGCAATCGCATCTACACCATTCATTGCTGCAGTATAAGCACCAATGTATTTTACCACACGATATACGAAGGTATCCTGTGCAAGAATTGCTCCTTCATGTCCCTGATCTGCCGCTGCTTCGATATCACGGAAGTCACTAGATACACCAGAAAGTCCTGCAACACCGGATTTCTTATTTAAAACATTCATGACCTCATCAATGGTCATGTTCTCTTTATGAGCAAGGAATTCAATAATGGATGGATCTACATCTCCGGAACGAGTTCCCATGATTAGTCCTTCCAGTGGGGTCATTCCCATAGAAGTATCTACAGATTTACCACAATCTACAGCTGTCACGCTGGCACCGCCGCCCAAATGGCATACAATAATCTTTAACTGGTCATATGGTTTTCCCATTAACTCTGCTACACGCTTTGATACATAGCTATGGCTTGTACCGTGGAAACCATAACGACGAATTTTATATTTCTCATAATACTCATATGGAAGACCATACATATATGCTTTCGCTGGCATGGTCTGATGGAATGCTGTATCAAATACTCCTACCATAGGAACATCTGGCATTAATTCCTGACATGCACGAATTCCAATTAAGTTTGCTGGATTGTGCAGTGGCGCAAGTTCATTACACTCTTCAATGGTAGCCAGTACTTCTTCTGTAAGAACAACAGAGGAAGCAAATTTCTCACCACCATGTACCACACGATGTCCTACTGCTTTAATTTCAGAAAGATCTTTGATTGCTCCAGTTTCTTTATTCACCAGAGCCTCTAATACAAACTGAATTGCCTGTTTATGTGTTGGCATATCAAGCTCTTTTTTTTCTTTTTCCATTCCACTCTTCTGATATACGAGTGTTCCACCAATTCCGATTCTTTCACAGATTCCCTTCGCTAAAACTTCCTCTGTGTCAGGATTAATTAACTGGTACTTCAATGAAGAACTACCACAATTTACAACTAATACGTTCATCTTTTTCTCCCTCTCTTAATGCGAATCAAGATTTCATAGATATTTTTATTATAAACTTATTTTTATCAGTAAACAAGGGAAAAATAGCACGGTATTGAAAAAGGTACAAAACACATGGTAAAATTAGGAAATAATGAATTGCTATTAAAGGAGGTTTCCATGAAGACCGTTGGAATTATTGCAGAATACAACCCTTTCCACAATGGACACGAATACCAGATTAGACAATTGAAAGAAAAAACCGGGGCAGATTATGTAATGATTGCCATGAGTGGAGATTTTCTGCAAAGAGGCGTTCCTTCTATTATAAATAAGTATGCACGAACGAAAATGGCTTTATCCGCTGGCGCAGATCTTGTGTTTGAACTACCAACAATTTGGGCGGTTTCCTCTGCGGAACTTTTTGCCAGTGCCGGCGTTAAACTTTTAGAAAAGACCGGATGTCTGAACTGTCTGGGCTTTGGTGCTGAAAGCGATGATCTTACTGCTCTTTCTGAAATCTCCAGTATTCTAGTAAATGAACCTGAGGATTATCAAAAGAAACTGAAAAAGAACCTGAAAACTGGCCTTTCTTTTCCAAAAGCCAGAAGTCTAGCACTTTCCTATCCCCAGGCTGAACTTTTGGAGACACCAAATAATATTCTTGCACTGGAATATTTAAAAGCATTAGAAAAATTTCATTTTTCTTCTGTTACCCCAGTACTGATTCCAAGAAAAGGAGATTCCTACCATGAAGAACGGGCAAACAGTGAATTTGCCTCTGCTACTGCTATCAGAAAGATTCTGTTTGATGCAGTTTCCCAAAACAACTTTGTCTTGGAAAAGTACCTTCCAGAAACTTCACTGTCTGTGATCCTAAAATACAGTGAACAGTTTCCACTTATGGAAGAGGATGATATTTCGCAAATGCTTTTCTACTCTCTGTTTTCAAAAGTGAATATGAAAACTCCAGACATTGCAGACTGTTCCCGGGAACTGTGGAACCGAATCCGTAAAAATCTACTGAATTTTGAGAATTTTTCCCAGTTCTGTCAGCTCTTAAAATCAAAAGAGCTGACTTATACCCGCATTTCGCGGGTGCTGCTTCATGCACTTTTGGAGTTTACAAACCAGGACTATGCTTTTGGTAAAGAACTGGATTATGCGCCTTATTTAAGAGTTCTTGGCTTTAAGAAAAGTGCAGAACCACTGCTTTCTGCCATAAAAAAAGAAGCTTCTGTTCCTCTTATTACAAAAGTCGCAGACGCTTCTAAGTATTTATCTTCTGACGCATATTCCATATTTGAGAAGGATCTTGCCGCCTCGCATCTATATCGGCAACTACTAATTGCAAAAGGAGCCAAGAACCTCCCAAATGAATATACTCAGAGAGTTGTTATAATTCCATGATAATTTCCCGAACCAGTTCTTCTTCGATTGGTTTGGCAAAAACACCATCGGAAAATTCTACCACATCACCGATTCCCTGCTGCAATACAAAACGAAGTTTCCCATCTCGTACTTTCTTATCTGTGTAAAGTTTCTTTACCAGCGCTTCTCTGTCTATGTAATCTGGAATCGTAGTTGGCAGATTTGCCATCTGGTATAAACGAATGACTCTTTCTGCCTCTTCTTCAGACATATATCCCAGGCGTGCAGACAACTGCACCTGGGCAGCCATGCCTATAGCAAGAGCCTCTCCATGAAGAAGTCTGTAATCACTGACTGTCTCAATAGCTCTTCCAACGGTATGTCCCAGATTCAGAACTTCTCTAAGACCACTTTCTTTTTCATCCTTCATAACCACACTGTATTTTATCTGGCAGTTATTTTCTGCAATATATTCACAAGCAAATTTTTTAAAGCTTAATATGTCATCCATATTTTTTTCAATGAATTCAAACATATCCAGGCTGGCAAGGCATGCATGCTTAATAGTTTCCGCCATACCGCTGTATACTTCACGTTTTGGAAGTGTACTCCATGCTGCCACATCAATATAGACCTTTTTCGGCTGGTTAAATAGACCAATCAGGTTAGTTGCAAGAGGTGTATCTACTGCCGTCTTTCCCCCCACAGAAGCATCTGCAGCTGCTAAAAGTGTAGTGGCATAATTAATGAATGGTACACCTCTTCCAAAGGTACCTGCTACAAATCCAGCCAAATCTGTAACAACTCCACCACCTACTGCAATAATACAGCAATCTCGGCGATAGCTTTTTTCCAGCATGGCATCTTCAATCAGCTCTTTGGTCTTTCTGGTCTTGGTGTTCTCTCCTGCAGTAAATACAAACAAGTCCACAGAAAATCCTGCCTGTACCAGTTTCTCACAGATTGGTTTCGCATATAAATCACTGACATTACTATCCGTAATCACTGCAAACCGACGGATTTTTCCCACCAGACCAGTTTCTAAATCTTCCACCAGCTGTCCCATAAGATTATAACCAATCTCAATATCATAGCTGTCATCTACCACTTTTTTTAATTCAACATTAAATACACTCACTTCTTCACACCTCTGTCTCTTCTTGTCTCTTTAACCTGTCTCCGCACCGTTTTAGATTCCTACTGCCTGTTTTGCCAGAGCATCAGCCTCTTCATTTCCTTCGATTCCAGAATGACCTTTTACTTTTATAAATGAAATGGAAATCTTATCTTTTGCTGACTGAATATAATCGTAATAGGCAATGGTTCCAGTCTTGTTTCTCTTCCACGCGCCCGATGCCCACATTTCAATTCCCATATAGTCATAATAAATGGCCACTTCTGTCAGTCCCAAATCCAAAGCTTTCTCGATGGCAGCCATACTTCCCAAGATTTCTCCAGCCACATTCCGCATAGATGCCATCTCTGGCTCTTTTCCGTTTCCCTGAAGGATATAACGCTCTCCGCCTGCACATAAAAAGCCCCCAAATCCATAGACTCCAGTAGCTATATTAAAAGAACCATCCACAAAGGCATAGGGTGTTTCTGTTCTAACGCTCTGCCTAGAAGAACCACCTTTATGCCCATCAATAAAAGCTACCGCTTCTCCTTTTGTTTTAAAGCTTTTATATACCGCCCCGGAAAATCCATCCACCATAGCCTTACACTCATCCCAGGTGGAATAGACTCCCGGCACTTTTCCTTTTGCAACTGCGTAATATTTTTCTGCCATTTTTATTCCTTTACTGCTTATTTTTCAATGACAGCCACGGCACAAGGCTCTAAGATAAGCTCTCCTGCAATTTCCTTATCTCCAATTAAATCGTGACCAGAAACATCAGAAAGTGTCATCTGCTTTCCTGAAGCATTCAAATAAAATTCATAAGTCTTTTCTGCTCCATATCTCACATGATATTCCACGCCTTCTGGTAATTCTTTTCCAGAAATTCCCACATTAGAAAGAATCTCACAGAATAAGTCTTTCATATCTGCTGGTGCCATGCGGCATGCCACATAATAAGCATTTCCTTCGCCATATTTCTTCTTAGTAACTGCTGCCATTCCCCCATAATAGTCAGTTTCATAAGTTCCCAGCACTTCTGCATCTGAAACTCGTAGCATTTCTGCATAATCTTTTACTTCACTAATTTTCCCATTAGTGAATTTCACTGCATTTCGATCTGTTGGATAAAGAGTATCAATTTCTTCACTGATAATACCAAATACCTCGGAAAGACCATCTCCTGGGAACCCTCCCAGATGGCATAAAAGATTTTTATCTACATAACCTGTAAAATAGGTTGCCAGAATCTGTCCCCCATTTGCCACAAAACTCTTGATTTTCTCTCCCACTCCATCGTGAAGCACGTAAAGCATTGGAGCAACCAATACTTTATACTTGCTAAAATCACTGTCGGAAGAAATTACATCCAGCTCTATCCCCATTTTCATGAATTCTTCCCAGATTCCCATACAGGTCTTCTCGTAATTCTTGGTCTCCTGTGCCAGAGCCATAACATTGTCAATTGCCCAGCGGTTATCCCAGTCAAAAATCATTGCTGCCTGATTTTTTGGAATCGTTCCTGCCACACCCGGAATTTTCCGCAGAAGCTGTCCTACTTCTTCTACTTCTTTAAAGATTCTGGTGTCATCAGTTCCCAGATGATCAACTACTGCTCCATGATACTGCTCAAAGGATCCTCTTCCTTTTCTCCACTGGAAATACTGCACTGTATCAGAACCACTGGCTACTGCCTGGAAGCAGGCAAGTCTGTGTACGCCTGGCCGCTTATACTTATTAAATGGATGCCAGTTAACAGCCCCCGGTACACTTTCCATTAACATAAATGGTCTATCTGGTTTCATGGAACGGATTACTGCATGATCAAAGGCATTTTCCAGAAGCGTATCCGCCAAAGTCTCTCTATCATTATGGAATGCCGGATAGCTGTCCCATGTAACCAGATCCAGTTCTTCTGCCATCTCTCTGTAATCCAGACCATCATATAGTTTCATGAAATTAGTAGTCACTGGAATATCTGCTTTCACATCTCGTAGAACAGAAATCTCCCATTTCATAAAATCTGTCATGCTCCAGGTGGTGAACCGCTTCCACTCCAGATTCAGTCCCATAATGGAAAATTCACCATTTGCATATGGTGGCTCAATCTGCTCAAAATTATTATAGCGATGGCTCCAGAAAGTTGTCCACCATGCATGATTTAATTTATCAATGTCATGATCGAACTTCTCTGCCAGGTAGTTCTGGAAACGTTTTACACAATGTGGACAATAACATTCTCCTCCGAACTCGTTTGAAATATGCCATAACAACATCCCCGGATGATTAGCAAAATTCTCTGCCAGTTTACGATCCATTGCAGCAATTTTCTCCCGAAAGATTGGAGAGGACATACAATGATTATGCCTTACTCCATGATGTGCTCTGTGTCCATAAGAATCTACCCGCATAGCTTCTGGATATTTCTCATCCAGCCAAGCTGGTCTTGCTCCGGAAGGTGTTGCAAGAATCGTATAAATTCCATTTGCGTAGAGATTGTCCATAATCTCTCTTAACCATTCAAAATGATACTCCCCTTCATTTGGCTCATACATGGACCATGCAAAAACTCCCAGAGTCACGCAGTTTACTCCTGCTTTTTTCATCATGACAATATCTTTCTCTAAAATATCCGGGCGATCCAGCCACTGCTCTGGATTATAATCTCCTCCATGCATGATTCCCCCGATTTTTTCAAATAATGCTGTCTTCTCCATCTTTTCCTCCCAAAATATGTATTATTTATAGTATACACAATTGCAGCAGGTAAATCAATTTCTACCTGCAAAAAAATCCCCTGCGAAAAATCGGAAAACCGAAATCTCGTAGGGGATATACTATAAATTACTCTGCTAAGTCTGTGACCGTTCCCATAAAGACTGGGAGCCCTGTCTCATTATCCAGGATCATATAGAAAAATGGCCGGTTCAGTTCTACTACTTTTGGTTCCTCTATCATAGCCCCTTCACTGTACATTTCAACAACGGTGGCTGCTCCTGCTTTTGTTCCCAACTCATCTACTGTGATAAAGGTCTTATGAAGCACCTCACCAATATAAATATTTCCCTGTGAAGAAGTTCCCAATTTTGAGAAATCTGCCTCTTCTGCTGAAAAAGCATCTTCCATCCCCATTCCTTTTAAAATATTTTCCATGGAAAAGCTGTATTCATAACTGAACTTTGGAATAGCAGCATAGACCTCTTTCGTCTGCACTTCTTTTAGTGTCTTCTGTAAGGATTCGGAATCCAGAGTATTTACATACGCTTCCAAAGACATTCCTTCCTTTGGTAAAAGAGCTGCAAAACTGTATTTTCCATCCTTATAATCTTTTATAAAACCAATAGCATTCTCTTCTTCCAGATAATAGTTCTCAGAAGAATGCATCATAGAAACCTTCTGTTCGATCCCTGCTTCATTTAGAAATGTTCCTTCCAGGATTTGGTCTGTTGTATAAACCTCTTTCCATTCACCCTCAAAAGCAAGCGCATTAACGAGACACATT
>JBGVLD010000014.1:0-4120 GCA_045124075.1 Agathobacter sp. | reverse complement strand
TCCAGATAATACTGTTCTGCATTTGGCAGATCAATTTTATTTATCTCTTTTGCATAGTAGCAGGTTCCGCGATAATAATCATTACCGCCATCCTGTCCATCAATTGCGTTCCAGGAATGTGGAAGTGTAACCCAGTACCATTTCTCCGGCATGACTGCTGGAATGGTGTCCGCATCTTTTGTAAATGCCCATTTTGTGTTAAAATTAATGATCTCTCGCATATGATGCCCTCTCCTATCTTTGATGTATAATGTTTTTGTCTTTTTTATTATGGTCATTCTATCATAAAACATTTCCAAGGTCGGAGAAGAATTTTTGGGTAAAATAGAAAAATTTTTATATGATTATTGTTTCCCGGTTGCCAGCTTATGCATTTCCTCTGTGGCAAAAGAAAGTTTCGTAATAACATCCTTCTTGCTGACATAACACCAGAAACTGTCATCCGGTATGGAGATATCTACACAGTCCCCTCTTTTCAGATAATCGTATTCAATATGCAGACTTTCCATATCTTTTGCACTGCGCACCAGTGTATAGGGCTCTCCATAATACATGCATTCAATTTTTGTTTCTGTAGGAGTCTGAATTAATTTTCCCATGCCCTGTTTGTAAAATCTACGGGAACCCGGCAGAGTCTCGATCCGCACTTCATCCTCAAAATAATAAGTGCCCTCTTCGATCTCTTTCCGAACACATTCCCGTTCCCACTTGCTCCAATCTGGAATATGAGAAAATTCGGTCTCTCCGGTTACTGCTTTCATCTGTCCGAAGGTATCCATCTCCCATTCTTTTCCACAGTGGTTACACCAAAGTTTCGTTCCTTTTGTGTCCATCTGAGATTCTGCCCAACATGCTGGACATTTATACAAAAGAGCATGAAGACCTTCCGCCCTTCTCGGATGATTGATTTCCAGACGATTCTCTAACTGCCAGCGGAAATCATCATAGGCAAAGGCATTTTGTATCTTTTCATTTATCTCTTGCGCTGTAAGGACTTTCGCCTCTTCATGAGTAACGATCTGTACCATTTCTGCCTCTACATAAGTCTTTTTGTTGATCTTATTCCACTGAGGACAGGTCACAAAATTACCATGGATTCGAAGGACTACTACCGGCACTTTTAAAATCTGTGCCAGCTTTCCTACGGAATCCGGCAGATATGAAGTACAGCCATCCAGCGAATATCTTGCCTCTGGAAACAGCACAAAAATCGTGCCTAATTTTTCTATGCAATATTTAATATTTCGGATTAAATTCAGATCGGTAATAAACTTTCTGGTTCCCAATACGCCCAGAGAACGCATGAGGGGTTCTGTATAAGTATTAAATCCCTCTAAGGTCATAACGTTATTTACCGGATATGGATGTGTTGCCTTTAACATGATGTTAAAGTCCACCATAGATGAATGCGTTACCAATAACAGGTAAGGCTTTTGAATATTCTCCATATTTACCTGTTTTAACACAAATCCTCTTTTTTTGAGGTCTGGAAAACTGATCAGTGCTTTTGCCCATCCCATTAAAAAACATGGACGGATTGGTTTCTTTTTAAAATCAAATCTGGCTACTTCCTTTTTTTGTACTCCTCTTCCAAACATTCTATATCCTCTCTCTTTTGTAATGTAGAATAATTGCGTCCACAATTATTCTTTTCCACAGAGGATCTTAACTCATTCGATAATGTCCTACAATATCTTCCCTGTATTCCAAAATATCCTGCTCGTACCCCGCCTGGGCTGGACTGCCATTGTGAATCACAAAAGGAATTCCATTTTTATTGCGCTTGTCAGAAACAATACCGATATGTTTTTCAAATACTATGATATCTCCACCCTGCCACTGCTCGACATCTGTAATATCCGTGGTCAGAGAGATGGCATTTCTCTCAAAATATACCCTTAGATTCCGCACTCTCCGAAAATCAATATTCGGATCTGGCTGGATAATGTCATAGTCTTCTCTGTGGTTTTCAATATCTTCTGCCACTAACTGCTGAAGATCATATCCTGCTGCCAAAAGGGAAAAACCTACTACATCTGTGCAAACTCCATATTCATCATCTGGATATCCACCAGAATAATATTTGCTCTTATACTGCGGATTTGTTGCAATATAGGCTCTGGTTCCCGCCAGAATATCTGTCTGGTCATCTATCCCATCCTCATCTTGATCCACAGAACTAATGTAAGTTTCAATGCCAAAGTCCTGATTTGTATACTGTCTGTGAGGAATCACATTTAAGATATACAGAGATGCCCCTGCTACACATCCGGCAATGGAAACCACACCGGCAGAAATAGCAAAAAGTTTTTTCCTTTTCATCTATTGTCTCCTTTTCTGATCGTTATTGCAACTAAAATATAAATTTTCCAGTAACTTTATAAAAAATCCATAAACTTCTCTAATATAATGTCTTCAAACTTGCTTCCTGAAAAGTATATTCCGGTGTGGAAAGGGGATAGGTGATCTCCTCTTCATAGTACCAGGGATCCTCCTCATGGAGTTCATTTTTCAACACATGAAATTCCTGGGCCGGCATATACCCCTGAGCCAGAAGATAGGCTTTTTTTCCTTCTTCATTTACGCAGACATCCACTATCATGACCACATGACCCGGACTTCCGCCCTGCAAAAATACATCTCCTGCTTTTGCCTCTTCCAAAGAGATCTCTGTTGCCTCAGATTCCATGGAAAGCGTTCCCGCATAAGAAAATACCACTCTTAAATATTTTACGAAACTATCATAGCTATCATCATAGGAAGCAGATTTGCTCCAGCTGACATCATTGCCATCTACTACTACGCGGTACCCCTCCCGCCATTTTGCATATTCCGCCAAAAAACCATTGGTAAAATGAAACTTTATCTTATCGTATGCCCCAATGCTCCAATAATATTCTGCGTACATTCTCATTACTGAATCGGCACACTGCTGCAGATCTGCATTTTCAATAGGCAGGGTAAATACTGCTGCATGGGCACTTTGATTGCCTTTTTCACTTCCGTTGTAAAGCAACACTTTTTCTCCATCTGCTTTCATCGTATAATTCCGAAGAAAAGCCTCCAAACTTCCCTCTGTAGCTTCCTGTCTTGTATACCCCACAGGTGTATGGATACGGGTCTGTAAGGTTTTCCCAGCTGGGTCGATGATGGCTTGCTGGCTGGTCAGCTCTGTTTCACTGTCTTTGTCTGCTTTGCTGTCTTTGTCTACCTGGGTGTCTTTGTCTGCCTGGGTGTCTTTGTCTGCTTTGCTGTCTTTGTCTGCCTGACTGGATTGTTCTGCTTGGGTATCATCTTTCTGTGATGTGTATTCTCCCGGATGGGAAAGCTTCTCTACATAAAATATCAGACATATGATAACAATGATAATTTCTATGATATAACGCTTTTTTCCTTTTGCTTGCATAAGTGCCCTCTTTTTCTATTTTATTATTAAAATTATATTTTCATGTTCTTATTATAAATAGAAAAAAGGAAGCCTGCAATAAAGGCTTCCTTTCGAAGTTCTTAATAATTTTTAAATTCTATGATTGCTGTCCTTCTAAGCTGATCGCGATTTCCTTGCTTAATAATAGTGCTGGTAAAGTGTGAAAAACGACAATGCAGTTTCCCACATTGTCGTTTTCTGAATTTCTGTATTTATTTTCCTGCCACGTCGATTCGGATCAGGGCTTTTCGAAGCGCATACTCCGCACGTTTTGTGTCAATCTCTGCAGAATGATTTCTCAAACGCTCCTCTGCACGCTCTTTTGCCGCTTCTGCACGGCTTACGTCGATTTCGTCCGGCCACTCTGCCAGTTCTGCTAATAGAGTTACCTTATCACCCAGGATTTCCACGAAACCGGCATGTACTGCTGCCTCTTTTTCTCCCTCTGCTTCGTGAATGGTTACGATTCCTGGAGCCAGCACGGTAGTCATAGGGATGTGGTTTTTGTATACACCAATCTCCCCGGAGGCAGTTGTAAATTCAATAAAATTGGCTTCGCCGGTATAAAATACTCGGTCAGGTGTTATGATCTCCACCTTAAACATATTTCCATCTGCCATATGCTCACCCCTTACTGCATGCGGGCACGTACTTCATCAATACTTCCGGCATTTAAGAAATAACTTTCTGGAA
>JBGVLD010000013.1:0-10924 GCA_045124075.1 Agathobacter sp. | reverse complement strand
ATGGATTACAAGGGACTGTAAGGAGGAACAACATTGCTGGAAATTAAGAACAATGATGCAGGCGCTGCAGCGAAGATTATAGTCGTTGGTGTAGGCGGTGCAGGAAATAATGCTGTAAATAGAATGGTAGATGAAAAGATTAGTGGTGTGGAATTTATTGGAATCAATACTGATAAACAGGCACTGCAGCTTTGTAAAGCACCTACTCCATTGCAGATTGGAGAAAAGTTAACCAAAGGACTTGGTGCAGGAGCAAAGCCTGAAGTAGGAGAAAAAGCAGCAGAAGAAAATATTGAAGAAATCCGCCAGGCAATTACTGGAGCAGATATGGTATTTGTAACCTGTGGTATGGGTGGCGGAACCGGAACTGGTGCAGCACCGGTAGTAGCCCGTATTGCAAAAGAGATGGGAATTCTTACAGTAGGTGTTGTAACAAAACCTTTCAAATTTGAAGCAAAACAGAGAATGATTAACGCGATTTCAGGTATTGACCGCTTAAAAGAGAGCGTAGATACTCTCATCGTAATTCCAAATGATAAATTGTTAGAGATCGTTGACAGACGTACAACTATGCCAGACGCGCTTAAGAAGGCTGATGAAGTATTGCAGCAGGCAGTGCAGGGAATTACTGACTTAATTAACCTTCCTGCATTAATCAACCTTGACTTTGCGGATGTTCAGACTGTCATGAAAGATAAGGGAATGGCTCACATTGGTATTGGTAATGCCAAAGGTGATGAGAAGGCAATCGAGGCAGTGAAGTTAGCCGTTGCTTCTCCATTGTTAGAGACAACTATTACAGGTGCATCTCATGTTATTATTAATATTTCTGGTGATATTTCCTTAATGGATGCCAACGATGCAGCAAGCTACGTACAGGATTTGGCAGGAGATGAGGCAAATATTATTTTCGGTGCGAAGTTTGATGAGACCATGACAGATGAAGCAACTATTACAGTAATTGCAACTGGATTAGAAGAAGTGGCTGCAAAAGCACAGGCACCAACACCAGTTCAGCAGACAGCGGCTCCTTCTCTTCAGGATATGATGAAATATCAGAGTACTCAGGCGGTTCGCCAGAATACTGCAACTACAAGCGGTATCCGTAGTTCTGCAGGGATGGGGATTGGAAGCGGAATGACGCAGCAGACAGTGCGTCCATCTATGGGAACCCAGTCCAGCACAACTTATACTGGAATTAATCGCCCTCGTCAGCCAGAGAGCACAATTAAACCAGTAGAAATCAATATCCCTGATTTCTTAAAGAATCCTAAGAAATAATACATATTTTCATATGTGACGAATTGATGACCATGTCAGGTGAGAGCTTGACATGGTTTTTTTGTGTACAAAGATGCCGTTGTATAACTTTTGCTCGCATATTTTTTGTCGATAAGTCTTAAAAACCAACTGTCTTTTTTTGATAAAATAACATTCTAAAATCCTCTATAATTCTTTCTGTCCTACAAAGAGGGAGGTGGTCTGCATTTATGTATTCTATGTAGATGTATTTTGTTTGCAGAATTTGATTATGAACGGAATGGTTTTACTTCTTATGAGTTATATGGAAGGAAAAAGTCTTTTGAAAGAATGGAAAAAAATACTTCTTATTGCAGGTATATCTACTTTTTTAGAAGTAATTTTATTGCTTTTGTTAGAAAATTATCTGTTATTTTGCATTTTATCTTTTCTGGTAGTATTACCAGGAATGTTGCTGTGGTTCTTTGGCAGGATGTTAGTGAGACTTTTTGCGAAAAGATATATTATGGCTATTTTTGAGACATTTCTCTTAGGGGGTGTGGTGACTGGGCTTGTTAACCTGACAGGCTGGCAGGAATCTCTTGTCTGGATTGGAATGTTGGCAGGGGGAATTGCCTTATATATGTCGAAAATGATTTATGAGCGATGGAAAAAAGTAAAACATATTTTTCCTGTGGGTTTAATTTTGGGAGAAAAAGAAATTTGGGTACAGGGATTATATGATTCTGGAAATCGTCTGACCACAGGGCAGAAAGGGGAATCTGTACATATTGTAGAAGGAAGTATTTTAAAAAAATTGGGAATTTTGCCTGAGACCCCTTTCTTCTATCAATCCTTTTCTTCTTTAGGAAATAAACAGGGATTAATAAAGATTTACGAAATTGATGAAATGATTATTCAAATGGAACAAAAGAAAATCTATCAAAAGGTTAAGGTGGCAGAAGAGACTCAGGGAATTCTTCGGAGAAAAGAATATAAGGTAATATTAAATGCAGCAATTGAAGGAGATATATCTTTAAATTAGTAAAAAAAGGATGGATGGAAAAATGATGAAAATAACGCAGTTAAAAGGCGTCTGGACCTGGTTCATGGGATTATGGAAGGAGGAAGAAGAAGTATGGTACATTGGCGGTACAGAGGTGCTTCCAGCACCTTTAGAGCAGGAGGAAGAACAGAAGTGCCTCATTGCTCTAAGCGGACTGAAAAATCAGAAAATGGATGAAGGGGAAATGAATCAGGAAGCTGCTCGGGAAAAGCTGATTGCCCATAATCTGCGGCTTGTGGTGTATCTGGCAAAGAAATTTGAAAATACGGGAGTAAATGTGGAAGATCTGATTTCTATTGGAACTATTGGACTCATTAAGGGCATTAACACCTTTAACACAGATAAAAACATTAAACTGGCCACTTATGCCTCACGGTGTATTGAAAATGAGATTCTAATGTATTTAAGACGGAATAATAAGACCCGCATGGAGGTGTCCTTTGATGAACCTCTTAATGTGGACTGGGATGGAAATGAACTGCTTTTATCAGATATTTTGGGAACCGAAGAGGATATCATATATCGGGATATGGAAAACCAGGTAGAGATTCATCTTCTTAGAAAAGCCCTGGAAAAGCTGGATGAAAGAGAGCTTGAGATCATCAAACTCCGGTATGGGATTGGCAGAAAAGATGGAAAAGAAATGACCCAGAAAGAAGTGGCAGATTCTCTGGGTATCTCCCAATCTTATATTTCCAGACTGGAGAAAAAAATTATGAATCGTCTGAAAAAAGAGATACAAAAGTTTGAGTAATAAGAAAAATATGTTATAATGTAAAAAAAGGACGTCGCTTAAAAAAACTTGAACTAAGCGGGACAACAAGGGGGTTTTTTATGGTATTGGAATTTTTAGGGGCGGCAAGAGAAGTGACGGGAAGCTGCCATTATGTAAACTTTGGAGATGTGCATTTACTGGTAGACTGCGGTATGGAGCAGGGACCGGATCTGTATGAGAATCAATCAATTCCCGTTAATGCGGCCATGATTGACTATGTGTTTGTGACCCATGCTCATATTGACCATTCAGGACTTTTACCTCTTTTGTATAATCATGGATTTCGAGGAGAGATTTTTGCGACCAGAGCAACCTGTGAACTTTGTAATATTATGTTAAAGGATTCTGCACATATTCAGGAATTTGAAGCAGAGTGGAAGAATCGGAAGAACAGAAGAGCCGGCAGACCAGAAGTGACACCTTTATATGATATGAATGATGCGCAAGGAGTACTGGAACATTTTAATGCCTGTGATTATCACAGTATCATTGAAATTGCACCAGGACTTAAAGTTCGGTTTATTGATGCGGGGCATTTATTGGGATCATCCTCTGTTGAGATGTGGATCAAAGAAGATGAGGTTGAGAAAAAGCTGGTATTTTCCGGAGACATTGGAAATAATAACCGTCCTCTGATTAAAAACCCGGAATTTATAGAAGATGCAGATTATGTCATCATGGAATCCACTTATGGAAATAGGAACCACGAAAAACCGGTGGATTATGCTGTAGAACTGGCGAAAGTTTTAAATGGAACCTTTACCAGAGGTGGAAATCTGGTGATTCCAGCCTTTTCTGTAGGTCGTACCCAGGAAATGTTGTATTACATGAGAAGGATTAAGACAGAAGGACTTTTGCCGGAATATCCAAGCTTTGAGGTATTCATTGATAGTCCTCTGGCAGTAGAAGCTACTAATATTTTCCATAAAAATGTAGAAGAGTGCTTTGATGATGAGGCGTTGGCATTAATTAACCAGAATGTTAATCCTATCCGTTTTCCAGGGCTAAAAATTGCAGTCAGCAGTGAAGAGTCCAAGATGATTAACTTCAATCCGAATCCAAAGGTTATCATTTCGGCCTCCGGTATGTGTGAAGCAGGACGAATCCGTCATCATCTGAAGCACAACTTATGGAGAGCTGATTCTACCATATTATTTGTAGGATATCAGGTGCCGGGGACTTTAGGAAATGCCCTTTTAAACGGAATTGATAAAGTTAAGCTTTTTGGAGAAGAAGTAGAAGTAAAGGCCGATATTGTAAATCTGCCGGGAATCAGCGGTCATGCGGACATGGATCATCTGACACAGTGGGTAGCAGCATTTAAGAAAACGCCGAAGAAAGTTTTTATTGTTCACGGAGAGGAATCTACCGCTGAATATTTTGCAAAACATCTGCAGGAGACATTAGGTCTTGATGCAGTGGTACCATATTCCGGTGATGTTTATGATCTGGAAATGGCAAGCTGTATTGCCCAGGGAGAACGCAAGAAAGCAGAGAAGAAAGTTTCTGTCCGTTCTGCTTCCTCTACGGTATTCGATCGTCTGGTGGCTGCAGGTCAGCGTCTGGTGGCTATCATTACAAAATGCCAGGGAATGGCCAACAAGGATCTGGCAAAATTTGCAGATCAGATTACTGCCTTATGTGAGAAATGGGATCGATAGTATTCAGAATGAAAAGGAGAGAAAAATAAGATAGGATAAATAGGAATGGAAAGAACATATGCAGGAAAAAATATATGAATTATACAATGTAAAGGAATATCAATTGTATCAACGGGAAATCAAAGGGATTCTCTTTGATATGGACGGAGTTATTTTAGATACGGAGAAACTGTACACCCGCTTCTGGAAGGAAGCGGCACAGTTTTTCGGTTATCCCATGACAAGAGAGCAGGCTCTGGGGATGCGAAGCTTGAATCGTGAGGCAGGGAAGGCACAGTTGGAATCTTACTTTGGAAAAGGCATAGATTATGCCCAGGTTCGCGATAAGCGGATTGAGCTGATGAATGCTTTTGTAGAAAAAGAAGGCGTTACTGTTAAGTCGGGAATTGATGAACTACTGGTATTTTTAAAATCTATGGGGTATAAGACCGCAGTGGCAACATCGTCGCCACCGGAACGGACAAAGCTTTATCTGGAATCCGTAGGATTGGCAGAGAAATTTGATATTCTTGTCAGTGGTTATATGGTGGAAAAAGGAAAGCCGGAACCGGATATTTATCTGTATACGGCAGAGCAATTGGGCTTAATGCCTTCCGAATGTCTGGTTATAGAAGATTCTCCTACAGGAATTCTGGCGGCAAAAAGAGCAGGCTGTGTGCCTGTCATGGTGCCGGATCAGGATGAACCAACGGAAGATGTCAAAAAAATACTGGCCGCGGTAGTTCCGGAGTTGGGTGGAATATGTCATCTGCTTAATGATATTCTAAGATTCTGCTAATTATCAGCTATTCAGATAATTGCGCATATTTTTCAGGGCGTTCTTTTCCAACCGGGAAACTTGGGCCTGGGAAATATGAATTTCATCTGCAACTTCAATCTGAGTCTTTCCTTCAAAGAATCGCAATTTAATGATTTGTTCATCCCGTTTACTTAAATGGGAGAGGGCGTCATTTAAGGAAAGATCTTCTACCCAGTTTTCTTCTTTATTTTTCTTATCAGAGATCTGATCCATTACATAAAGGGCATCTCCACCATCGGTATAGATGGGATCGAAAAGACTTAAAGGGGTCTGAATGGCATCTAAAGCATATACAATGTCTTCTTTGGGGATACCGCATGCTGTTGAAATTTCATCTAATGTTGGTTCATGAAGAGAAGTACGAGATAGTTCTTCTTTTGCATGCATAGCTTTATAGGCGGTATCTCGAAGTGATCGGGGGATTCGATAGCTGGAATTATCTCTTAAATATCGGCGAACTTCTCCAATGATCATGGGAACTGCATAAGTAGAGAACTTGACACCTAAAGTGACATCAAAATTGTCAATGGCTTTCATAAGTCCGATGCATCCGATTTGAAACAGATCATCCACATTTTCATTGTGATTGGAAAAACGTTTGATTACAGAAAGCACCAGCCGGAGATTTCCTTGGATATAGGCATCTCTGGCTTCTTTGTCCCCCTCAATGATTCTTGCGAATAAAGCTTCTTTTTCTTCCTCTTTCAGTATAGGCAGTTTTGCGGTATTAACTCCACAGATTTCCACTTTATAGGACAACATGGCTTCCTCCTCGTTTACCTAGAATTTATTTTTAAGAATTCCCGTATTTAAGAAGTTTTATGCAAAGAAATATTTTCTTTTTGTAGAGAACATGATAAAATGCACTACATAAAAATGTGATGCAGTCTTTGGAATTGTAAGAGCATATTGATTATCATGACAGGAGGTTTCAGACATGAAAGAGACAGAAAATAAACCAGAAGAGCAGTTAGAAAAAAAGAACAAGCCAGCGCAGCCAGAAAGTGAAGAATGGTATACACAGGCTTTAGAGGAACTAGATGAATTTATTGAATCCCAAGGAATTTATATCAGACAGTAGAATTATGTTACTTTTGGGATTTGCAAAGCTGTATGAATACTTCGCTTGGCAAAGAAAATGGGGGCATCTCCACTGATTGATTTCAGTGGGGATGCCCCATAAAGTTGTCAGGTATGCTGATGTGAACGCCCGGTGGATGTTACTCCCGGTTGTGTGAAGGATTAAACTTTAATCCATCCCATTGCTTCCGATATTGCAAAGATCAAGATTAAGATCAGACAGATTGGAGCAATGTATTTTAACATTACGGTATAGAATTTCTTTTCTTTAAATGGGCCGTTTAATTCTACTTCATCATAAATTGCCTTTGGTTTTACAAAGTAACCAATACAGATACAGGTAAAGATGGCAACAATCGGCATTAATACACTGTTACTGATAAAGTCGAAGAAATCTAATAATCCAAGTCCCAGGATCTGAATGAAATCCAGTGGTCCAAATCCTAAGGAAATAACAGCACCTACAGCAAGAATATAAGCAGCTACGATAAGAGAGGCTTTCTTGCGGCTCCAGTGAAGCTTATCGCAAATAATGGACACACAGGTCTCCAGCAGTGAAATAGAAGAAGTCAATGCTGCAAACAGTACCAAAACGAAGAAAGCACCTCCAATAATTGGTCCAATATTAAAGCTTCCAATGTTCATATTATCAAAAACTTTTGGCAAAGTTACGAACATTAGAGAAGGACCTTTATTTAAGGCTTCTTCACTTCCACCAGAGAAAACAAATACGGATGGTACAATCATAAGACCTGCTAAAAGTGCGATAGCAGAGTCAAAAATCTCAATCTGTCTTACGGATTTACGAAGATCATCCTCTTTTTTCATGTATGAACCATATGTAATCATAATTCCCATAGCAAGAGACATGGAATAGAACAGCTGACCCATAGCAGCAAGCACCGTTGTAACAGAGAAGTTACTGAAATCTGGAAGTAAGTAGTATTTTACACCTTCCATAGCTCCTGGTTGTGTCATACAGAAAACAGCAATAATAACAATAAGTACTACCAGAACAGGCATAAGAATGGAACTGGCTTTTTCAATTCCTTTCTGTACGCCAATAATTACAACAATAGTAGTTAAAATTGCAAAGATAGAGAACCATACAATTGGTTCTACTGGCTGTGCAATAAAATTGTTGAAGTAAGTATCTTGTGCGGCCTGAGAGATCTGCCCAGTTGCAAATGAAAAAATATATTTGATTACCCATCCGCCAATGACACAGTAGTATGGCACAATGATAAATGGAACGATACTGGCAAGATTGCCCACAAATCCAAAACGCTTGTCCAGTTTTTTAAAAGCTTCTACAGCACTGAGTCCGGTCTTTCTGCCAATCGCAATTTCTGTGATCATTAAAGTAAAACCTAGAGTAACTGCTAACATCAAATAAACCAGAATAAAAATTCCGCCCCCATACTTTGCTGCAAGATAGGGGAATCTCCACAGATTTCCGAGACCCACTGCAGAGCCAGCAGCTGCGAAAACAAATCCCAGACGGCTGGAAAAGGTGTCCCTTGAGTGATTCATAAATAATTCCTCCTGAATGTAATATCTCTGTTATTATGCCATTTTATTGGAAGAAACTCAAGGACATTCTTGATTTTTCTTATGACATCTGCTACACTAGCATAGTTATAGTCCCGTGTGTTCGAGACCTTCCACACGTAAAACAAAACTAAAGGAGACAAATAAATATGAGAAACAAAAAGGTACTATTTATCACTCAGGCGGCGGTAATTGCAGCAATTTATGTTGTGCTTACCATGTTTATTCAGGCTTTTAATCTGGCATCAGGGAATATTCAGGTGCGGATTTCGGAAGCACTGTGTATTTTGCCGGTGTTTACACCAGCAGCAGTTCCGGGACTTTGGATTGGCTGTTTGATCGCCAATTTGCTTACCCCGAATCTTTTGATCTATGATGTGATTTTTGGAAGTCTGGCAACGTTAATTGGAGCCGTGGGAACTTATTTACTGAGAAATCATAAGTTCTTATGCACATTACCGCCGGTAATTTCCAATATGGTGATTATTCCGATTATCCTTCGTTATGGATACGGATATTCATTTATTTTTCATGAGATGGATCTGTCCCTTCCATTTTTTGCACTTACTGTGGGAATTGGGGAGATTATCTCCATCTGCGTGTTGGGAAGCATTTTACAGAGGGTGCTAAGTAAGTACAGGAATATCTTATTTTCTAAGAATGAGAGCCGGCAGAAAAGCGAAATTACGGGAAAAGAAAGCTCAAGCAGAAAAAAGAAAGATTAATTATAGAAGCAAAGAAAACAGGAGGATATCATGAATAAACTCATTGACCGGATTACGGAAGAAGTGACAAAAGCGTTTACAGAAGCTGGATATGATGCAAAATACGGAAAGGTTACTTTGTCTAACCGTCCTGATCTTTGTGAATTCCAGTGTAACGGCGCAATGGCAGCAGCAAAAGAATACAAATGTGCGCCATTTATGATTTCAGATAAGATCGCAGAAAGCCTTTCAGCAAACCCAATGTTTGAGATGGCTGAATCCGTAAAACCGGGATTCCTCAACTTAAAGATTAATAACGATTATCTGGCAGAGTACTTAAATTCCATGCTGCAGGATGAAGGACGTTTTGGCGTGGATAAAGCAGAGAATCCAAAGACTATTGTAGTAGATTATGGCGGTCCAAACGTTGCAAAACCTCTTCATGTAGGGCATTTACGTTCTGCTATTATCGGTGAGAGCATCAAGCGAATTGGTAAATTTGTGGGTCACAACATGATTGGGGATGTACATCTTGGAGACTGGGGGCTTCAGATGGGACTGATTATTACTGAATTGAAATTAAGAAAACCGGAACTGGTATATTTTGATGAAAATTATGAAGGAGAATATCCAAAGGAAGCGCCATTTACCATTTCTGAACTGGAGGAAATTTATCCAACTGCAAGTGGTAAATCAAAAGTAGATGAAAACTATAAAGAAGCAGCACTGGCGGCTACCAATGAATTACAGCAGGGTAGAAAAGGCTATCGTGCGCTTTTGGAGCACATTTTAAATGTATCTGTAACTGACTTAAAGAAGAACTATGAGAATCTGAATGTTTCATTTGAGTTATGGAAGGGTGAATCTGACGCACAGCCTTATATTCCGGATATGGTTGCAAAGATGAAAGAGGGCGGATTTGCATATGAAAGCGAAGGAGCGCTGGTTGTGGATGTAAAGGAAGAAACAGACACCAAAGAGATTCCACCATGTATTATTTTAAAGTCAGATGGGGCATCTCTTTACAGCACCACAGATCTTGCAACTTTAGTATGGCGTATGGAAGATTATAATCCGGACGGAGTTATTTATTTAACAGATAAAAGACAGGAACTCCACTTTATTCAGGTGTTCCGTTGTGCAAGAAAGACAGGTATCGTAAACTCAGATACCAGCTTAAAACATATTGGTTTTGGTACAATGAACGGAAAAGATGGCAAGCCATTTAAGACTCGTGATGGCGGTGTTATGCGTCTGGAATATCTGGTCAAAGAGATTAATGACGAGATGTTAAAGAAAATCATGGAAAACCAGAAATCAAAAGAAGATTTAGCGATGACTCCCGAGGAAGCAGAAGAGACAGCAAAGGTTGTAGCCTTATCTGCTTTAAAATATGGAGATTTGTCTAACCAGGCAAGCAAGGATTATATTTTTGACATAGAGAGATTTACCTCTTTCGAAGGAAACACAGGACCATATATCCTTTACACCATCGTGCGTATCAAGTCCATTCTTGGAAAATACCAGGCCCAGGGCAAGAGCATAGAAGATTGCCTGGTTAATATCAAAGCTGCTAAATCTGTCAGTCAGAAGGAATTAATGCTGGTATTATCCAGATTTAACAGTGTCATTGAGAATGCATATGAAGAAACTGCACCTCATAAGATCTGTGCATATATTTATGAACTGGCAAACGCTTTTAACGGATTCTATCATGAGACAAAGATTCTT
Organism: Agathobacter sp.; assembly: GCA_045124075.1. GTDB lineage: Bacteria > Bacillota > Clostridia > Lachnospirales > Lachnospiraceae > Roseburia. The sequence continues at coordinate 318 of JBGVLD010000013.1, read as the reverse complement.
TCTGAAACTGATGAAGAGGCTCAGAAATCCTATATCGGCATTTTAATGCTGACAAAGGGAATCCTGGAAATCTGCATCGATTTGTTAGGATTTTCGGCTCCAGAAAGAATGTAATTATTTAATCATAATTTCATAGACAAGTCATATACATAAGTCATAGGAATTTATTTCCTATGGCTTTTTTATATATCAGGAAAGACCTTGTCACGCTAACGCGTGAAAGTCTTTCTGATATATAAAAGACACTTCGTGTCAACAATGCGCAGCTCGCGGAGAAGAATTTTGTTGCTTTGCAACACCGCTCGCGCGCGGAGATTG
>JBGVLD010000012.1:0-27800 GCA_045124075.1 Agathobacter sp. | reverse complement strand
TGATGAATTCTACACCATCAACTTCATTGCCATCCCAGTCTTTATAAACAACACCACTGTTTACTTCTGTTATGTAAGAAGAAATATCCACACCTTTGATAAAGTCATCGGTAATTCCGTTTATTTTCTCAACGGTAAGAATTTCATCTTCAAATACCAGTCCTGCTAAAGCATTTTCCAAAGCAACAGCACTGGATTCGATAGTTTCAGCATCAGTAGCTTCTGTGCAGGCTTCTGCATTAGCCAGAGCTGCCTTTACAGCTGCAACAGATTCTGCTGTAAGTCCGGCTGTTTCATAATTTTTTGGCACACTTGCAATTAATTCTGTAATTTTGGTCAAATCTGCCGGTGCAGCTTTTTTTACTAATTGGAAATTATCAAGCGTTCCTCAATAGCCAGCTGTTAAATCACCGCTGATACAGATAGTAAGATCTGTGGTCTCTGTCAAAGTAAATTCATCCAGAGTAACTGTTATCCAGGTATTATAACCCATTGTTGCTTCTAAGGTCTTTTCTGAAAGTACTGTAGAACCGGATAAAACTGAAACAGTAATACCTGGCACCATCTCAGCCCCATCTGCCCCAAAGGTCACATAATAGTCACCCTTTGGTACGTTAGAAACCGTATTTGCCAGATTCATTTTCGGACTGTCAATCCCATAGGTATCAATCTTTAACATCTGTGTGGTGTTATTTGTCATCCACTCATCTGTAGCAAGGAAAACGCTTGCATTAGTATCCTCAGATTTTGTCCAGCCAATAATGGAATCATTTTCACTGTTCGTCTCAAAATCTCCATTTAAAATAACCGGAACTTCTACCTCTTCTTCCTCATGAGATTCCTGTTTGCTTAAGGACACGGAATCAATGTATCCATACCCATCATCCTCTGTGACAATCTCAATACCGATCCATGCTTCCATATCTTCTGAAACCGTAATCGTACCTGTCGCATCTGTCCAGACATTCCATCCTTCCAGAGCTGCTTCTTCGCTTACGATATCACTGCCCAGAGAAAACTTAACTGTAGCTTTCTCTCCCATAGCACTCACGTGATATGTATAGGTTCCTGCTGATAATGACACGGATGTCTTTGCTGTAATATTCAATGTATCCGCAGTTTTTGTCCAGAATTTTGCTGATTTTGTACTGGTCTCTGATGGTGGTGTAAGCCATTCATTATCTGCATAGGCATACTGTTCTACGGAGTTTGTAGAAGCATCATAAACACCGCTTGTGCACCTCCAGTCCCAGTCATTCCAAAATGAATCGGCTTCAAAATCTCCATTCTGAATCGTAACCGGAGTCTCTTCTCCTTCTGCTTTTACCAGGTTCTTCTCAGCCCCTGGCGAAATCATGACAAGAGACAGCACCATAACTATTGCCATAAGTCCGCCGAACAGCCTTTTTAATCCTTTCTTCATTTCCTTTTCCTCCCTTTCCTTTTTGAAAGAACACCTTATCTCTTCCAAAATTTCGTTTACAGAGCTACATTGGCGCAATATTTGCGCAACCGCTTGCGCTTTGCTTAACTTAAGTTTAGCACCATTTGTTTTTTCTGCAATTGTTACTATTTTCCAATGTTAAACTACGTTTTTTAGCAATAATGCACCATGGATTTTTCCCATTTATAAGGTGGCACTTCGTTCCATTCAAAAAGAAGCAAAAAGAGCTCAAAATCAATCATATCGCATACTGTGGCATCGTCTACAAATTCCATGACCAGACTCTACCGGAAGAATTCTTCCACAATACTTACAGCGGGAAATGTACCTGTTTTTATCCTTAGAAAGAAGCTGCATTATGATTGTCTGAGTCTTTTCCCGTTCTGCTTCCAGCCATTCATTATCCAGTATCTTTCCCATTCTTACCGAGAACTGATAATACAGATCTAATTTCTTATAGTAAGATTCATATTTTACAAGTCCCTGGAGTTTTCCATGCAAAAATGGTTTTGACAGAGACACATCTGCCGCATAATTTTCACAATAAGACAACCATAAGGACAGAACTTCCCTGTCTTTTACATCAATTGGACAGGTGATCATGCGATACAGCAGATACTTGTCCGAAAATCCCGGAATCCTCTCTTTTCTTCTGTATGCTGCCTTGTATAAAAACAACATATCTTCAATGGAAATCTTATGAAATGGTTCTTTTGCTTTTTCTTCATGCCACAATGTCAGTATTTCATCCAATGGAGCTTTCATTCCCAAAAGCACCTGCGGAAATCCCAGATTTACCCTTTCGATCTGCTCGTCCTCCCCATAGAACTGTTGACGGATAAACGCAGCCGCCGAATCTCCCATAGCATTTACATATCCCGTATTATAAATACCAAATCTGCCAGCTCGCCCCGCAATCTGTTTTACTTCGGGAGGAAGAAGTTTTCGTACCGACTGTCCGTCAAATTTTTCTGTCTGCATGAAAATAATCCGTTTTACAGGAAGATTAAGTCCCATTCCAATAGCATCCGTAGAAACTACTACTTTTGTTTCCCCACTGGTGAAAAGAGACATCTGACGTCTTCTGATTTCTGGCGGCAAACTTCCATAGATCACGCTGCTTTCCATTCCTTGCTCTTCCAGCCTTCCAGCTACATCCAACACCGCTTTCTTGGAAAAAACCACCAGCGCATCTCCTTCTTTCACATCCTCTGGAAACGAAAAAGAGTTTTCCTCAAATTCCAGTTTCGTTTTCCGCTCATACCGATGAACTTCATAATCATCATGACATAAGGAAATCAAATGGGTAATGACCGGTTCTGCTGCCGGGCTCATACAAATGTGGATTTCCTCCGCTAAAAGTCCTAAAATGGCTCTTGTCCAGGAATAACCTCTGGACTCGTCCTCGATCATCTGAGCTTCATCAATAACTGCTACTTCGTAAGCCTGTTCCACATCCAGCATTTCAATGGTGGATGCCTGAATAGTACTGCCTTCCATTTCCAGACACTCCTGTCCCGTCAACATGGTACAGGAAACATTGCATTCTCTCATTTTTTCATAAACTTCCAACGCCAGAAGCCGCAGGGGACCAAGATATATTCCCTTTCTGGCTTTTTTTAAACGCTCCAGAGCCTGGAATGTCTTACCGCTATTGGTCGGTCCCACATGCAGTACAAAGTGCCGGTTCATAGCAAGGGCCTCTGGAAATTCCATTTCCGGTCTAAGAGGCACAAGTTTCAAAATAGCCTGTTTTAATTGACTCTGTCTTTTTTCTAAAAAAATATCCCGAAGTGCCCGGTCACAGATTTCTCCAGAAGCATTTTTTTCCAAAAGTTCCAGAAAATCTTCTCCCATTACTTCTTTTTCTTCCGGCATCATAGTCTCCAAATCCAGCCTTACCAGCTGTGGAATCAATATATGATTGATTTCATATACCGCCTTCTTATTATGAAAATGATAGGCAAAAAAAGCCACCTGCTTTACTTCTTTATGCATCTTTGCCACATGCATAGTTCTCCCCGCTGCCCCTCGAGAGGAACGTAAGATGTTTCCAATAGAATTTATTCTGTGCAGGTATCGATTCGCCCTTAAATTTTTCTTTTTTACGTTACATGTTTTCTTATATTGTGCGGCATAAAATTCGCACAGTCTCTCTTTTGCTAATATAACAGTATTCTCCTTTTCATTATATATAGTAATTACACAACTTATTTATGGAAAAAAACGGGATTCTCTGATAAAATAGATTTATGAATATCTTAGAATATGAAAACTATTACGAAAACAAGAATCACGTGGATATGGTCTTTCCATATAACACTTATCTTTGCTCGATCCCTCTGGATTTTTCCGAGGTGCCTTTGCACTGGCATGAAGAAATAGAAATCATTTATGTAAAGAAAGGAAAAGGTAGTATCACTGTAGATTTCCGCCAGTATATTGTAAAAGCCCCTACCATTGTCTTGATTATTCCAGGACAGCTACACTGTATTGAACAGTTGGAAGACTATACTATGGAATATGAAAATATCTTATTTCATCCAAATATTGTTCTTTCAAAACGGAATGATTCATCTAGTACGGATTTTTTGATGCCCCTTTTAAAAGGAACCATTACGGTTCCAACGGTATTTACTCCAGTATATCCATATTACCAGGATCTTGCAGCTCCTATCGATGCCTGTGATGAGATTAATAAAATCAAACCTCAAGGCTACGAACTTTTTATCAAGAGTCAATTATATCAACTTTTGTTTATTTTAGATAACCGTTGTAGAAATCTGTCCAAGCCTCTGAAGAGCAAACGTACTCTGGATAAAATGAAACTGGTATTAAAATATGTAGAAAACAACTATATGGAACGTATCAGTATTGCAGATATCGCAGATATAGCTGGTTTTTCCGAATCTCATTTTATGCGCTATTTTAAAGAAACCATGGGAACTTCCTTTGTGGATTACCTAAAAGATTACCGGCTTACCATGGCGGCGCGGCTTCTGGTCACTTCTGACGCCGCAATTTTACATATTGCCTCTGAGGTAGGTTTTGATAATTTATCCTATTTTAACCGTGCCTTTAAAAAGCGTTATAGCATGACTCCAAGCCAGTACCGGAATTCTCTATAGCAGATAGAACAGGGACGCTGCTGCTGCAAATAAAAATCCCGCCAATACATCACTGACAAAGTGCACTCCAGATATGACCCGAATAAAAGCAATCAGAGTAGCTACTACAAGAAGCAGGATTCCTCCCCAAAGCCATGGACCATATATGAACACTGTTAATGCAATCATAAAGGCCGAAAAAACATGCCTGCTTGGAAAAGAATTTCCTGTTTTCTCTTTATGGATTGCTGATGGAGTCTGAAATTTTTCATAAGGTCTTGGCCTGTTAATCAGGAACCTGAACACTGTTAAAATGATAAAAGCATTCATTGGTATAATAATAACTTCTGCCAATTCTGGCTTTCTTTGAATCAGTAAATACAAAAGAAGCAGCGGGAAAGAAATCACCACAAAAAGCGTACACAGGCGATTCATCATCACCAAGGCAGATTTCCATGATGCATGTTCCTCAAAAAAATTCATGATATTTTGATATGTTTCTTTTTTCATAAGCCCTCGTTTATGTAGGCAGGAACTGTTTGGTTCCTGCTTATTCTTATTTTGTTGTATTATTTGTAGTATTGCTTACATTGTTATTGGCATAGTCTGTTTTTGTCAGTTCTTCTACACCACGAAGAATTGCTTCTCCAGCCTCTTTAATGCTATCGATTGCACTTTTCGCACTTGCAGTATCATCTCCGGCAGTATTATTATTTGCGCCATTTGTGGTATTGTTAGTCGCATCATTAGTTGTGTTGTTAGTGGTATTATTAGTATTACCATCTGTAGTACTATTGTTGGTAGTACCATTGGTATTATTTCCACCATCTAAAACGTCATCTGCGGCATTTTCCACACCATTGATCACATCTTTACCAGCTTCGCCTACACCATTGACCAGATTCTCACCAGCATTTTCTACGTCGTTTAACATATTGTTTCCAGTATTATTTGTGTCGTTTACACCATTTGTAGTGTTGTCATCCACTCCATTAGTATTGTTATTGTCCTGAGTAGAAACATTATTATCATTTTTATTGTTGGTACCACAGGCAGCAAAGACACTGATGGACATTACTAAAGTAAGTCCGGCTAAAATAAAACGTAACTTGTTTTTCATACATTTTTCTCCTTTTTGTTTTTGAGAATAGTATGACAAAACAAATTCATTTTTATTCATCATATAATAAATGTTCTAATAAAAAAATAAAAAATCGGCAATTATTCTCCCCTGCACGCAGCAATGCCATAATATTAATGAAGACATATTCGCAAAAAGCGTCCTCATTTAATTCCATGTTCCAAATGGAACCATTAATCCGCATATCCCCATCCAAGACTTTGCGCATAATAGGAATTGCAGACTTTTCAGGAATCCTGCCTTCCATCTCTTTTAGCCAGCTTTTATCATAAGGAGAAAGCCTTCCACACAAAAGAATGTAATACTGCTCCAAAAACTGGGTAAAACTCATTCCTTTCTGATACAAAAGCTCCTGATCCTTAAAAATATCCTGCCAGAAACCTTCTGAAATATCTGTAATCAGAGTGTCTTTATCATGATAATAATTATATACTGAACCGATGGAAATTCCACAGGCATTTGCAATCTTCCGGATACTGACCTTGTCAATTCCGGAAGTCAGAGCAATCTCCATGGCCTTTTCCAAAATGATATCTTTTGATGTTACACGATGATTCATTGATTTTCCTCACTTTTTACTTTGTGAACACCGTTCATAATACCATCATTTTGCAAAAGGTGCAAGATTTCCTCTTATTTTTTCATTTTGGATTTGAAAATTAAAGAAGCAAGATAGGAGAATACCAGAGCGGCACTTAAGCCTACAGCACAGGCTTTAAATCCTCCCATGAAAATGCCAAGAAATCCTTCCTGATCCACCATTTCCCTAACCCCCTTCCACAGAAGATTTCCAAATCCGAGAAGTGGAACGCTGGCACCTGCTCCCGCCCATTCTAAGAACGGTTCATAGAATCCCACCGCTCCTAACACAGCTCCCGAACATACTAAAAGAACCATAATTCTTCCTGGCATCATTTTCGTTTTTTCCATTAGAACCTGGACCAGGGCACAAATCACGCCTCCTACCAGAAAAGCTCTTATATAATCCATATATCCTCCTTAATTCGAAACTTTGCCTTTTGATTGATATCTTTTGTTATTTAAATCATTATACATTTTCCACGGATTCGATTACGACTCCATGGGCAATGCCAGGCACACTCTGTCCCTCATTAAAACTGGTAGGAGACATAAGGGCTCCTGTTGGTACAAATAAGAGTCGCTTGAAAGTCCCCTCTGAAATTTCCTTTAGATAATGAGCACTTAATGTCACTGCTGCACAGCCGCAACCAGACCCACCTGCACCTGTTCCTTGCGTCTCTCCATTATAGATCTTAATTCCACAATCCTCATGAACATGGGAAATATCGTAGCCTTTTTCTTTTACCAGTTTGATTAGTATCTCCTGTCCAACGATTCCTAAATCCCCTGTTACGATCCTGTCATAATCCTCTGGCTGTCGATTGAAATCCTGTAGATGTCTTACAATCAGGTCACAGGCCGCTGGTGCCATAGCAGCTCCCATATTCATGGAATCCTTAATGCCATAATCCACAATTTTTCCAGTCGTTATGCCGGTAATCCGGGCAAGAGGTTTTCCGATGGAAGCAGCCTTTTCTCTGGTGGAAAGTAAAAAGGCAGCACCTCCCGTAACGGTCCAGGTAGCTGATAAGGGACGCTGATTGGCGTATTCCAAGGGAAATCGAAACTGTTTCTCTGCACTGGCAAAATGGCTGGATGTAACTGCTAATGTCATATCTGCACATCCCGCTGCTACCGTCATAGATGCCAGACTTAAGGATTCTCCGCAAGTGGAACAGGCTCCATATAATCCAAACATTGGAATTTCAAAATTTTTTAATCCAAAAGAAGATGCAATGGTTTGTCCCAGCAGATCTCCCGCAAACAAATATCGCACATCTTCAGGTCTTTTATGAGCCTTCCCAAGGGTCAAGGTCACAGCCTCTTTCTGGAGACTGCTTTCTGCCTCTTCCCAGGTCTCCTGCCCAAAATTATCGTCTTCTCCAATCACATCAAAGAGTTTTCCCAAAGGTCCTTCTCCTTCTTTCGTTCCAACCACAGATGCTGTTGATACAATAAAAGGAGACTCTGAAAAACAGAGACTCCCAATTCCAAGCTGCTTTGTCATACTATCTCTCCTTTTCTTCTTGGCGAAAGAATAATCTTTCCAATAAAGATAGTATGTATATTTTTTTCCATAGTATGTATATTTTTCTATAATATGTGAATTATTTTCCTTCATATGTTACTACTGCAGCAACATCATATTTATCCAAAACTTTTCGTCCTTCCAGACCTGCCAGCTCCATAAGAAACAGAATCTTTACAACTTCTCCCCCCAGTTCTTCCACTAATTCAGCTGCCGCTTTCATGGTTCCACCTGTGGCTATCAGATCATCCACCAGCACCACTTTCTGTCCCGGTTTGATTGCATCTTTATGTATTTCAATAGTAGCAGATCCATATTCCAGATCATAAGTTTTAGAAATAGTCTCACATGGAAGCTTTCCGGCCTTTCGAACCAGCACAAATGGCTTTTTCAATAAATAAGCAAGAGGCATTCCAAAAATAAATCCTCTGGATTCCGTTCCTGCAATCACATCACAATCCACACCATTTAATAATTTTTTCATTTCATCAATGGCGAGCTGTAAGCCATCCGCATCCTGAAGTACACTGGTCACATCCCGAAAAATGATTCCTTTCTCTGGGAAATCTGGTATGCTTCTTACATAATCTTCCACTTTCTTCATTCTCTTGTCTCCTTCGTTTGAGTTTTCTCTTTTATTTAAAATTAATCCTTTTACTTTTGAACAATTCCCATCCTGGTTACACACCACATCTTTTACATGAAGTACCTGCTCCTCCACCGTAAAGCGGATATCATACCCAGAAAATGCCATACCATAGACATAATCAGGTTTTTTATTATAAGCCGCTCTTGGATCCTGAGCAAGAACCTCTTTGGCACTTTCCCGCAAATTCTCTGGCAATTTCAGAAGTAATTCCTCCGGGAAATCCACCGGAATAGAATCTTCCTTGTGAGCCTCTCCGAAACTTCCCTTTGCCTCTGGATGGCTGTCCGTATAAGGCAAATAGGGCTTAATATCAAAAATCGGAGTTTCATTCATTAGATCTGCTCCCGATACGATTAAAATGGGGCCTTCTTTTTCATCAAAATAGACCTCTTCTAATTTTACAGAAGATAATCCGATTCCATTCGGCCGATACGGTGATCTTGCTGCAAACACACCTTTACGTATCTTTCCTCCCAACCTTGGAGGTGTTACGGTAAGAGAAACATTCTCTTTTCTGGCTTTTGAAAAATCCCACAATAGCCATAGATGGGAATATTCCTCAATCCCTCTTACTGCATCCATACTGCGGTATTCTGGCTCAAAAAGAATTTTTCCCCGAAGAGTTGAGACTAAACCGCTCTGCCTTGGTATTCCAAATTTTTCTGGAAATTCTGTATAAATTTTTGCCACTGGGCATATTACTTTTTCCATATAAATTCCTTATAGTGATTGATTTTTTTCTTTCTTATACTCTGTTTTATATTCATACATTCTTTCATCGGCCTTCTGCATTGCCTCCTGGAGACTCTTCTTATCCCCTTTCTCCCGGATAAAAAATCCATAAGACGATGATATCACATAAGAAATGTTAAGTCCCTGACTTTTCTCCGTGAGGATCTTTTCTACCTGCTCACACAATTCCTTCACTTCCGCCTCAGTTGCATCCAAAAGAATGGCAATAAATTCATCCCCGCCCATTCTTCCTACAAAACCAATTTTTCCAAAAATCTGCTCCAATGCATTACTAAAAATACATAGAAGTTCATCTCCCTTTTCATGTCCATAAGTATCATTTACAATTTTAAAATTATTCAGATCCATATAGATAACTGCAATCTTAAAATTCTGTTTGTTCTCCAAAGAATCAATCATACTTAAGCAGGCTGCCCTGTTATTTCCCTTTGTCAGGCTATCTGTATAAATTTTCTTATCGCTCTTCTTCCAACAATAAACGATTCGAATTATACAGAAAATCAGTGCCACTGCAAGAATCACCAAAATCATCTGCAGAATCGTCATATGTTCAAAACGCTGAGTAATTTCTGTTACCGGAATACATTGTACAATTACCCAATTGTAATTTTCCAGATATGTAAAATAACCCTGATATTCCACGCCATTGAGACAAATGGTACCTTCCAGATCTTTTTTATCTCGAAAAGAACTCTTAATCAGTGACAATTCCGAATTCGGAGTATCATAAATGGATTCATAATTTCCTGAGTTTTCCTGAGATGTAATATAATTTCCTTCCCGATTTAGAATAAAACAATCTCCGTGCAGAATCATTTCATTATTCTGTATCAGTTTCTGAATATTATCCAGATTGATTGCACCACAAAGAACCCCTACTTTTCCCCCCTGGGAATCATAGATGGAAACGCAGGCCGTCATAATCGTAGTATTTCCATTCATCACAAAAGGTTCTGTCACGAAAACTTCATTTTGCATAATATCATAGAAGAAAGGATCATCACTTTGATTCCGGTGTACATCCTCATCAACATAGTATCCCATTCCATTTGTGTTCACCACAAAAAAATGCTGAAACCCTAATGACTTTGCCCTTTTTCCCAGAAACGCCCGCTGTTCGTCATCCTGCATATTATAAACCTCTGGATAAGTTGCCAATGCCTCTAAAGTCTGAAATTTATCATCAATATAGCTTTCGAACTGCGTCTTTTGATTTGCAGACATTTTTTCCATTACAATACAGATTAAGTCCCGCTGACTCTCTTTTGCATTATAAGTAAATATATGAAAAACAATCAGTACCACTATAATCAAAAAAGATACGATAAAAATCAAACAACGGTCTAAAATATTCAGTTTCAGTCCCACCTGTAAAGAATTCCGCTTCTTTTTCATACAGACCTCCATACAATGTATTTTATCGCATTACTTTTATATTTTACCATGACATATAACATTTTCAACCAATTTTCTAAATATCTTTTACATTCTTTCTTTTGTAGACAGATACTAAAAAACAAAAATAGCACTCACTCCTGAAAAATAATGACTCAGAGAATGAAATGCTATTTCTGCTTGTTTTTCTTGTTAGATTAAAGATTCATAAAGTGCTGTAATTTCTTCTACACTAGTCTCTCTTGGATTTCCTGGCCGGCAAGCATCATCATAAGCTGACTGGGCAAGGAATGGAATATCTTCTTTCTTAACAATTGCTTTTAAGTCAGCCGGAATTCCTACATCTTCCGATAATTTCCGTACTGCATCAATTGCAGCTTTCCGATACTCTTCCTGAGACATATCATCTACTCCGGCAACCCCCATTGCTCTTGCAATTTCACGGTATTTCTCTCCTGTAGCCGGCGCGTTATATTCCATTACGGTAGGAAGAATAATCGCATTCGCCACACCATGTGGAGTATCATACAGGGCTCCCAGTGGATGCGCCATGGAATGAACAATTCCAAGTCCTACATTGGAAAATCCCATTCCAGCTACATACTGTCCCAGAGCCATATCTTCTCTTCCTTCCGGGGTATTATCAACTGCCCCTCGTAAAGAACGGGAAATAATCTCAATTGCTTTTAAGTGGAACATATCAGATAACTCCCATGCTCCTAAGGTAATATATCCTTCAATTGCATGAGTCAGCGCATCCATTCCTGTTGCCGCAGTAAGGCCTTTTGGCATGGAGGCCATCATTTCCGGATCTACAAAAGCAACTACTGGAATATCCTTTGGATCCACACATACCATTTTTCGGTTCTTATTGGCATCCGTAATTACATAGTTAATGGTAACTTCGGCCGCTGTTCCTGCGGTGGTCGGCACGGCAAAAATTGGAACCGATTTATTCTTGGTCGGTGCCACACCTTCTAAACTTACTACATCTTCAAATTCAGGATTTGCAATAATAATACCAATTGCCTTGGCTGTATCCATGGAAGAACCGCCACCAATTGCCACTAAATAATCTGCCCCAGAAGCCTTAAATGCTGCTACACCTGTCTGTACATTCTCAATTGTCGGATTTGGCTTAATATTGGAATATACTTCATAAATAAGCCCTGCTCCGTCTAATACATCCAAAACCTTTTTTGTTACCCCAAACTTAATCAGGTCTGGATCTGAACATACAAATGCTTTCTGAAAACCTCTCCCTTTCGCTTCTGTGGCAATCTCATTAATTGCGCCAGCTCCATGATAGGATGTCTCATTTAATACAAATCTGTTTGCCATTGGAATCCCCTCTCCTTCTACATATTATCTAACAATACATTTTCCATGTAAATATTATCTAACATTTTCAAAGGATTGGCAAGGTGTTTTCTGAAAATTCTTTTCTATTTCCCCCAGTGTTTTGCCAATTTCCTGCGAATCACCAGAAAACAAATCACATGAGCCGAAAAAGTCAAAAACCAGCTAACTGGATAAGTGATATACAAAGAGGAAATACTGTGAAATTGTGGCAATTGAAAAAATGTAAAAATCCAAAACAGCCGCAGTCCACAAGCCCCAACTAAAGAGACCAGCATTGGCATAATAGAATAGCCCAATCCTCTAAGCGCACCTACCATAGTATCCATCATACCACAAAGGGCGTAGGTACTGCAGATGACTCCAAGTCGTTTCATTCCCGCTTCTATGACCACCGGACTTGAAGTATATAAAGTAAGCAACGGCTCTCCAAAAAATACCACCAGATTTCCCAGAACTATTCCCACTACCGTAACACAGGCCACCGCTGTCAATACAATACGGTTGATTCTTTCGTATTTTCCGGCGCCTACATTCTGGCTGACAAAGGAAATGGAGCCCTGATAGAAAGCATTCATGGAGACATAGACAAAACCTTCTATATTGGAAGCCGCTGAATTTCCCGCCACAACTATGGAACCAAAGGAATTAACGGAAGACTGAATGATGACATTAGAAAAAGAAAATAACATTCCCTGAAAGCTTGCCGGTAGACCAATTCGTACAATCTGTACCAACTTGTCCGGTACAATTCGAAGCTCCCGGAGATTCAACCGAATACTTCCTTTTTCTTTTATCAGACAATAAAGAATCAGCCCTGCAGAAATGCACTCAGAAATTACGGTAGCCAGACCGACTCCTGCCACACTCATTTTAAAAACAATGACAAATACCAAGTTCAGTATGACATTTACCACGCCTGCAGCCACAAGGAAGTATAATGGACGTCTGGTATCTCCTACCGCTCTTAGAATCGCGCTGCCAAAATTATAGATCATATTGGCTGTCATTCCCAGAAAGTAAATCCGAAGATAGACCGTAGAAAGCTCAATCACTTCTTTCGGTGTCTGCATCCATTCCAGAATCTGTCTTGCCCCTATACAGCCCACTACCGTCAGGAAAACACCACTAATCAGGCTCACCAACATTGCTGTATGAACAGTTTCCGATACCGCTTTTTCCTGCTTTGCCCCATAAAATCTGGCAACCATTACATTTGCCCCAATGGACAACCCCATAAAGAAATTCACCAGCAGATTAATCAGAGCCGTATTGGATCCAACTGCTGCTAATGCTTCATCTCCTGCGAACTTCCCTACTACAATCACATCTGCCGCATTAAACAATAACTGCAGTACACTGGAAAACATTAAAGGAATACAAAATAGCAGCAATTTCTTTAAAATAGAACCGCTGCACATGTCCATTTCAAATTTATGATCAGATGTTTTTTCTTTCATTTTATCCCCTCTGTTTCTAAAGTATGATCAAAAAATACACATCTCTATGTAGAAAACCTGTATATCTGTAATTATTTATGATACTCCCTTAAGAGGATTCTGTCAAAAAAAATGCAGGCGCGTAATCTGCGCGCCTGCTCAAATCTACTGAATACCCAGCATGTTTTCCAGGGTATGGGCCTGCTCCTGGGAAAGTGGCTCATATGCCACTCCCATATACTGGTAAAACATATCTGAAATAGCGGTATATTTTATTTCAAGAGTTTCTCCCTTTGTTGTTTTAATTGTAAGGTAACGTACCTGAGTCACTGCTTTTTCCATTCCGGAATCCGTGTCATCTCCCAATTCAATCATGCCCCAGTTATTGTCCCCATAACAGGTTCTGGAAGATAACATCTCATAAAATGCCTGAATCCGGCTTTCATCTGTGATTTCCTTTGACCCGATTTGCTCCTGTAATTTTTTTCCTTCATCCGTATTATTAATATTGGAAGGCTCTACAATAATCTTTGCAATATCGGCATAAGAATATATTCCATACATTTTCTTCAGAATATCTCCATATGGATAATCTTCATTCTGGCAGTATGCAAATTTCCAAAGTTCACATTGATCTCCTTTTCTTGCAATCAAGTATTGCATTTCACTGTGACCTTCCAGATAATACCAATTTGAATCATCTAACTGTGTTCCCAGACATTCCCTCAGCGTATCGGAACTTATCCCTTCTATGCGCTCATAGACATATGTGAAGTCATCCTGTTCAAGCATGGTAATCGCCAAGCTTTCATTGTATACCCCACTTATGTTCTGAGCCTTTGCCACAATTCCATCGATATCCACATAGTCCACTTCTTTTTCCGGTTTTATTTCATCCACTGTGTCCGAATTCTTGTTTTGCTTATTTTCTAAATATGCAGACCCCACCTGACCTTCTTCACCACTGCCATTCTTAATCTCTTGCTGACTTTGCTTTCCTTCTGCGTTTTGCCCGGTTCCCTGATTTTGGTGAATATCCACATTTCCTGCAACAAACAGAATCAGCGCCAGTCCTGCAGCAACGGCTGCCCACTTAATCCAGCCTTTTCGATTCTTCTTATATTCACTTGATTTGATTAGGTCGCTGTCAATTTCACTCATCGCCTTTAGCAGATCTTCTTTCTTCATACAAATATCCCTCCTTTATGAGTAATGCCTTAAGCTTCTTTCTGGTTCTATGCAAAATCATATGGACATTACTTTCCTGTATGCCATATCCCTGTGCAATAACAGAAACCTTTTCCATATAAAAATATCTGCGGATAAAAATATGGGCGTTCCTTTTTGGAATGGTATACAAAAAAGAATTGATAATATGTCCCAACTGCTTGATATCCATTTCCTGTTCCACATTTTGCGTGCCAGAAATACATTCCCCCAGCTCGTCCAATACAACTGCTGTATTGGTACCTCCCCTCTTACAAGCCGTATTACTCCGATATTTATCAATAGCCAGATTCCGGGTGATTTTTGCCAGGTACATACGAAGATTGCTTGGTTTTTCCGGTGGAATCCCCTTCCATGCCCGAAACCAGGTGTCATTTAAACACTCTCCCACATCTTCTTTATCCCAAAGGATGTTTCCCGCAATTGTTGCACAATAATTTCTATATTTCTTTTCAATTTCAGCAATCGCTCTTTCTTCTCTCTGCCAGAATAAATCCAGGATTTTACTATCTTCCATATGGTAAGTTTTCCTCCTTTCAGCTATATAGACGAGGGATTTCTTTTATTCTAACAAGTAAATGTATCTTAATTTTATCCATAGTAATATTTTTCCTAATGCCATAATAAACGTTCACCGGATTTGCGTCGGCATGCTTGACAACATAAAAGCCCCCGCAGACTAATTTATTATACCTGATTGTCTGCAGGGGGCACCCTATAAGTTCTTATGCAATGACTTATTTATGTAACTACTTCTTATCTCTGATAGAACATAAGATTTTCTTTCAGATCCGGTGTGATTTCTCCACCAGCTTTTTTATACTTCTCATAAAATGCAATGAGTCTTTGCTCTTTTCGTTCATTCTCTCTTTCCAACTTGGCAAAAGCATTCTGATACATTGGATTAGCAGATAATTCCTGTCTTGTCTGCTTGTCAAACGGGCAGTACCTGGCAAGAATATCTCTTGCCACCTTATTCAGCCGAACACTACCCTTCGCTTCATAACGAATCCAGTTAATATAATCTCTGGTAAATACTTCACGGTAGTTATTTCGAGCTCTGGTCATGGCAATTTTTAACTTCTCTTTTGCATCCGGTGAAAGTTCGTTATTCTTACGGTAGAACTGTAAATAGTCACAATATTCTGCCGTAAGAGACTTCTCGCGGATATCATTCCAGTAAACTCCCTGGATTCTTCGACAGATTTCCCAGCGATATCTGCCTAACATCTCTACCATCAGCTCATCCAGATCTGTAATGGTAAACATCGGGAATAAAAATCTTGCTGGAGTATCTTTTTTCGCCCCAGCGATTTCCTGCCACATCTGACCTCTGGAACCTGCACATGGCATAAGAATCATATCTGGAATGACTTCTTTCATAATCCATTCCTGGTTTACATCCCTTGCTGGATCTGAAAAACTTACTTCCCGATAAAGTACAGAATAGTCTACCTGACGCACTTTATTTAAGGCGTCATCTATTTTCTCAACAGTTAGCGCCATTTTCTCTAACGAGTTGATCATATCGATCTTTGATAAAATTGGACAAAATGTGGTCAGTTTTCCATATGTAAGACGATGTCCGGAAGTAAACAGATTTTCAATCTCATACTGAACCTTCATCTCCCGATTACTCTTAAATCTCTGCATCTGCTCCTGGGTAATCTTGCCCCGTTTTACCATGTCTAACAGATAACCCGTGTAGTCCATGTCAAATTCATTCTTGGATGGTTCTTTCTCCCCTCTGTAAATACAACATAACCAATCATAAATTGTATATGTATGATCTGACTGGAACAGTCCCAGATGATCTAACAGGTGATACAGAGAGTTGGTATAATCTTCTCCTAAGATTTCCGTATCCATAAATCCAAAATTCAAGAACATTGCCACTGCAGGCGGCAGTTTATTCGGATCCTCTACTGCGTTTAAGAACACTTTAAAATAAGTTCTGTAAAACATTGGTGATAGTTGTTTTCTGATTTGGTATGCCGCATGGTCTGTAGATGCAGGGTCTGGAAGATTCTTGTAATCCTGCACCATCTGTCGGATTTTCTCAATTTCTTCCACTTCATAACCACCATATGTCAGAATCTGAATCAGGCAGTCTTTGTCCAGGACACTTTCTTCCTGTACATGGGCATTCTCAAAATCATAATTAATGTATGCGTTAACACAACGCTTTACCATGTTCTCATCATAAATTTCTAATTGCTGAATCAGTTCAATCATAGACTTCATATTTTCCTGAATCAAAGAAGAATCCATATTCTTCTGAGCAGCAACTTTTGCCAGTTTGAAGAACAGATGGTACATGTCATTCTCATATTCTGAAAATAAAATATCCTTATTATACTGCAGAAAATTGACCATCTCCCGGATTCCCTGGGTTACACGGTGCATCTGAGCTGCTGCTTCCATAATTGCACCTACACACAGACCTGTATCTTTAGCCATCAGATATAAATAATCTCTCATATAACTCTGAACCAGGGCATTGCTGTAACTGATCTCCCAGTTTTCTACTTTATGCTGAATCTCAAGGGGTTCAAACCCTTCCATCCTCACAAAAGGCTGCTCCTGCACTAAAAGCTGATTACAAATGCTCTTATAATCACCAAATGCCGCCCCTATCACAACTTGAAAGCGGCGGCATTTTTTCTGCAAATCTCCATAGAGTGATAACATACGATGTCTCTGTCTTAAGGCCGCCTGTAAGAATACACTTCTGTATGTTTCATTTACAGAGAGAATATCTTTCAGATCTGAAGCATTTTCACATGGAATTACGATCAAGATGGAATCTTCAACAGCCACATAATCGCAAATGAACCATTCCCCATCCAGGATTCCTATCATAGAATTTGCTTCCAGTTTTACCTCAGCAAATCCAAATTTCTGAGAAATCATACCTTCTTTCACAAGATACCATTCATTTACCTTATCCTGTCTCCGGGCTACTACATTCCCCTTTTCGACTCTTATAACTTCCATTTTACTGCCTCTTTCCTTACAAACTTACAATATAAGAATTACTCTTCATATCTTATCACTCATTAGGAAATTTTGCAAATTATTCAGTTTTATTTTTTATTTTTTTGTTGCTTTTTTACGAAGAACTACTACCAGAACAACCGCAGCTAATACTCCAGCCAGGATACCTGCTACAACTGCTGGATTCACTCCAGAAGAAACTGCATCTTCTTTTACAAGGATTAACGCAGAAATTCCTTCTACAGTTGTCTTACCGCCCTTTACAGAGCTTAAAACTTCTGTTCCTGCTTTATCTCCATTTACATATACATTCCAATTTCCTTTTGGAAGTTCCACTGTTGTCTCTTCCTCATTTGCATTAAAGATAATGTACATTTCTTCTGCGGTCTCACCATTGATTCCGCCTTTTACAGAAAATCCTACAACATTATCATCCAGTCCTTCCAAAGCAGTTACTGTATTTGCTACATCTTCTGCTGTAGTAAGGCGAAGCGCTCCATGAGCTTTACGGAATGCGATCAATCCTTTGTAGTATTCATTTACTGCTGCGTACTGCTTATCCTCTAAAGTAGACCATTTCAAAGCATTGGTATCATCACCAGAAATATAGCTGTTGCTGTCTAAAGATCCATCTGCTTTTATTTTGGTACGGAGCATTTCTTCTCCACCCATCATAAATGGCACACCCTCTGCAGTCATGTAGATTGCAGCTGCCAGATTATTCATACTGATCAATTCTTCCTGAGTAGCATCTGAACAGGATAACTGCAGTCTATCGTATAAAGTATTGTTATCATGGCAAGAAGCATAGTTAATAGTCTGAGATGGGTTCTTGCACCAGTCAGCAGCTCCTAAAAAGCACTGTGTGATTAAAGCTTCTTTTCCTGGCATACCAGAAACAAATCCTGTTTCAGTGCTGTTAAATACGTTACCTTTTAATCCATCACGGATTGTATCGTTAAAGTATGCGAAGTCAGGTGTTTTTGTAGAATTCAACTGAGTTGACATTATGTAACCTTCTTTGGTCACGCTTGTATTCATGGTCCATCCTTCACCGTAGAAAATAACATCCGGATGAGTCTTATGTACTTCTTCAACAACTTTGTTAATTGTCTCTGTATCGATCAGACCTACCAGGTCAAAACGGAATCCATCAATATGATATTCTTCTACCCAATAATTTACAGATTCTACAATGTATTTCTGAACCATGGATCTTTCGGAAGCGGTATCATTTCCACATCCAGAACCATTCGAATAGCTTCCCTCCTGGTCGATTCGTGAAAAATATCCTGGCACAAGCTTGTTAAAACAGAAATCTCCTGCATTGTAAACATGGTTATAAACAACATCCATTACTACGCTAATGTCATTTTCATGAAGCGCCTGCACCATCTGTTTTACTTCAGATACTCGAACTTCTCCATTGTAAGGATCTGATGAATAAGAACCTTCTGGTACATTATAGTTCTTTGGATCATATCCCCAGTTATAAGGATTTCCTGTTTTTCCAGTTTCATCTACTGAACCATAGTCATAGAATGGAAGAATATGTAGGTGGGTAATTCCCAGTTTTTTTAAATGATCAAGTCCTGTAGCAACTCCGCCTTCTGTCTTGGTTCCAGTCTCTGTTAATCCAAGATATAATCCTTTATTTGTAATTCCAGAATCATCTGATGCAGAAATATCTCTTACATGGATTTCATAAAGAATTGCATCTGTGATGCTTTCTCCCGCATGTGGATTCTTATCCTCTGCCCATCCCTCTGGATCGGTTGAATCCAAATCAATTACCATGGCACGATTTCCGTTGATACCAGTAGTTCTTGCATATGGATCACAGGCTTCTGTGTCAACATCATCAATTGTTACGGTATAGGTGTAATAAGTTCCATTTAAATCGCCTTCTTTTTCAGCAATCCAGGTTCCCTTTACGTCTTTTGTCATTTCTACCTGTTCAATCAGGTCAGATACAGACGCATCTCCTGCTTTGTACAGATTCAGGATGACTTTCTCAGCTGTTGGTGCCCAAACACGGAAAGAAGTTTTCTCTTTTGTCCAAGTTGCACCTAAATCATCCCCATCATATGTATATTCTGCTTCAAATTCCTCAGTAGAATAAATGATTGGCATGTTAATATTGTATTCCGTTCCCTCATAGGTAATTTTATAACTCTTGGAGTTGATTAATTTTTCTGCAAGAGTTACCTTGTACTGGTCATTTTCCATAGCTTCCACAGAAGAGATTGCAACTGCTCCTGCTTTTCCAGCCACTTTAAATACGCTTGACAGATCTCCAGCAATCTGACCTGTCATGGAAACAGTAATTGTTCCGTCTCCGTTGTAAACAGCAGATTTCAACTTAGTTCCACGAACTGCGTCTTCATCGTATTCTTTGGTGTAGCCTTCCACACCAGATTCAATATAAATATGTACGGTTCCAGATACCATTTCTGCAATATCAATAAACTGATCTGCTTCAATATCCTTGCCCCAATCTGCGGTCTTTACAATGAATCCGACAGATGTAGTACCAGGGGTAACCTCCATGGTCGCTACCATTTCGCCATTTTCATCGGCAAAGGAATAGTCCGCTCCATCCTTGCCTTCTTCCCAGAGCCAGACAGTCCAGCCATCATACGCTGCGTCCTCCCTGTGATAGTGCACTTTCATAGTCAGTGGATTGTCCGCTTTAACCAGCGTCTGGTCACCGAATGCGGTGCAAACCGACAGAACCATCATAAGCACTGCAAGTAAAAATGATTTTACTCTTTTCGCCATTTTCTTTTCCTCCCTTACGAAATTTTTCGAAATTTCACCTTATTATAATACCATATCTCCCCAAAAAATAAAAGAAATCCATATATTTTCCCCATTTTGGACGAAATATACACAACTTTTTTATGCAGTTTTACCATTAATAAGGTCTTCTCAATCCTTTCGGATAATGATTCTTTACCTGTAGACCATTCATCTTTCCCCATCCCATAGAAAATTCATCAATACACACCAGACACCAGCCTTTTTTCTCTTTATCTGCACAAACTTCCTCTTGTGCTATATTGCTTTCAACAATTTCATCCGCGGCTATCATAAGGGACTCCCCTCGAAGATAAGCATTTGCTTTTTCCTCTGAAACGGATACTGCCAGCCTTACATCTTCTGTGCCCAAGGCCATTGCAAGAGCATGAGCTGGTTCAAATCGGTTCTTTTTAAATGTGCCTATATGCAATCCGGGACGCAAAGTCTTAATTCCACGAAGAGAAGGTGCTTCTTCCGGCAGACGATACAGATTCTCCCCAAATATCAAAAGTTCTCCCTGTAGAATCCACTGAGCCATATCTTCTGTTAAAGCGGCTTCTACAAATTCTGTCAGCTGGGCAAGCTGTTCCCTCTCTGCATATGGCTTTTGACCCTTTTTCTTGCTGTCTTTTTTGCTTGAAACCTCACCTATCGTTTGTTCTACTGTACCTTTTTTTCGCAGAATTGCCAGAAAATGCCCCTCTCCATGAAGTTTATGCGGCCAGAGACGAAAGGTTTTTGGGATACTCTCCCGAATAGCCTCTTTCTCTGCACCTTCATCCTCTAACCATTCTGCATTACCCGGTGCGAACCATGGCGCCTGCACCTGCTCTATGCTAAAGTCAGGATGATTTTCCAGAAATCTTGCAATAACCTGTTCGTTTTCTTCTGGCGAAAAAGTACAAGTAGAATATGCCATTACTCCACCTCTAGCCAGCATAAGCGCTGCATTCTCCAGGATTCCCAGCTGCCGCTGGGCACATATTTCTACCTGTTCCAGACTCCATTCCTTCATAGCTTCTGGATTTTTTCGAAACATTCCTTCCCCAGAGCAAGGTGCATCCACCATAATTGCATGAAAAAAACATGGAAAGTGATCCGCCAGATTTTTACTATCCTCATTCGTGACTATCACATTCCGAACTCCCAACCGCTCCATATTCTGAGACAATATCTTACATCGAGCCGGATGAATTTCATTTGAGACCAAAAGTCCTCGTTGACCTAACTTTCCTGCAATCTGAGTAGACTTTCCTCCTGGAGCCGCACACAAATCTAGCACTCTCATTCCAGGTGCGACTGGTAAAAATGCCGCTGGTGCCATAGCACTTGGCTCCTGTATATAATAAACTCCTGCCTCATGATATGGATGCTTCCCAGGATGCGCTTCTGCTTCATAATAAAATCCTGTATCTGTCCACTCCACTGGTCGCGTTCCTTCTATATTAATTGCTTTTAAAAGATGTTCATAATCATCTTTTCCGCTTCCTTTTTTTAATTCATTAAAGCGAAGTGCCTGATAGCGTTCCTTCTGGTAACTCTCAAGAAATGCTTTCCATTCCTCTCCAAGAAGTTTTTTCATCTTATTCTCAAAAGTATCTGGTAGTTGAATTTCGTTCACATTTATATTAGTACTCATATTATTCCTCTTGCTATCTTTTGTTATGTCTTGTTATCTCTTAATATCATAATTCACATTTATAAGTTTTTAATGGTATGCACATCATCATACAATAGGATTTATACATTTACAACTGAAATTATACATATTTTAATTTAATTTTAGATTTAATAATCTTTTTAGATGTTTATTTTTTAGCATCTCTTTCAAGAATTTTACTTTTTGAAATTGTCTGATTTTTCTTTTATTTTTTATTTTATGTAACCTTCATATAACCTATCCAAAGTTATTTTGTTTTTCCGGATTTATCCAGTTAATTATATCGTGTTTATGAAAACTCCGCATTTTTATGAATTTTTCATCGGCAAATTCATTAATTCATGCATGATTTCCTGCAAATTTTATCTAATAAAAGAGCTGCCAAAAGGCAGCCCAAAACTTGTGCAATATATGTACTTTATTCTTTTCCATTCCAGCAGTAAGTACAAAGTTTGCACTTATCAATATCGATGGAAGCCAGCATATCATCCAGACGATTGAAGCGAAGAGATGTAAAATTCAGTTCTTTACAAATCTCATCTACCATCTTCTCATATTTTGGAGATTCTGGATCTGCATATTCCTGCAATATTTCATCTGTTACATTACCATTTTCCAAACGATCAATCACACGTCTAGTGATTAGATCCATTTCAGAAGAAGAACGGGAAAAATTCAAATATTTACATCCATATAAAAGCGGAGGACAGGCTGGACGAATATGCACTTCTTTCGCACCGCTCTGATATAAGAATTCTGTTGTTTCACGAAGCTGGGTTCCTCGTACGATAGAATCATCAATCAGTAGAAGGCTCTTATCACGAATCAGATCTTCTACGGCCAGAAGTTTCATCTTTGCAATGAGATTTCTCTGGCTCTGCATTGTCGGCATAAAAGAACGAGGCCAAGTCGGTGTATACTTAATAAATGGTCTGGAAAATGGAATCCCTGATTCATTGGCATAACCAATGGCATGAGCCAATCCAGAATCTGGTACCCCGGCAACAATATCCGGTTGTACATTATCTCTCTGAGCCATTCTCTTTCCACATTCATAACGCATTTTCTCTACACTGGTTCCTTCATAAGAGCTGGCTGGATAACCATAATATACCCAAAGAAAAGTACAAATCTTCATATTTTCATCATTCGGATTTACCAGAGTCACACAATTATTCTCTGTTAATACAACAATTTCTCCAGGTCCTAATTCCTTATAATCTGTATATCCCAGATTCTTGTAAGCAAAGTTCTCAAAAGATACGCAGTAACCTTCATCTTTCTTACCAACCACAACTGGAGTACGACCATGTTTATCTCTTGCAGCATAAATTCCAGCCTGATTCAAAAGTAAAATAGATACAGAACCATCTATTTCCTCTAAAGCATAATTAATTCCTTCTATAATATTTCCCTTTTGATTGATTAATGCTGCGATTAATTCTGTAGCATTAATATCTCCACCACTCATTTCCAGGAAATGAGAATGACCACAATCAAAAAGCTTCTGGGTAAGAGCATCCATATTATTGATCTTGCCTACGGTAGTAATAGCATAAGTTCCATGATGAGAACGTACCAGAAGAGGCTGTGGCTCATAATCAGAAATACAGCCAATTCCATATTTTCCTTCCATTTCCTGTACATCTTTATCAAATTTTGTACGAAATGGTGCATTCTCAATATTATGTATAGAACGGTCAAACCCATTTTTACCAAATACGGTCATTCCACCTCTTCTGGTACCCAGATGAGAGTGATAATCAATTCCAAAAAACAAATCAAATACACAATCCTGTTTCGAAGCTACTCCAAAGAATCCGCCCATTTTTTCTTCCTCGTTTCTGTAAGTTTATGATACTTCCTATCTCGTTTTAATTATCTTGCAGGACTCAAAAGTCCTCAAAAACGTTCCTATTATATCACAACTTACCCTTTATGGCTAGTCCAATGGAATATATCTGTTAGGGAACTTGTCTGTACCACAGCAATGACGTTCTCCAGCCTCATCGTAAATGATGTAATCCCCTTCTCTAATAAAAACAATGCCTCTACGATTCTGAATAAACGGACAAACAATACTTCCGTCTTCCTGAGTAATCTTAATGATTTTGTCGGTGGAAATCCAGCCATTTGTAATTACCTGGGACCATAATTCAAATCCATCTTCCATGCCAGCCCCAATTTCATACTTCTCTGCTTCCACAATAATTTCTGCCCGCTTAAATTTTTTCTTCATAGTAATACCTCCTGTCTTAATACCTCTTTCATTTCCCCCAATGAAATGTACACATTTTTGTATTTACATTATAACAGAGTTTATTGCTGTTGTGAATCAATTTATGAATAATTCCCCGCGACAAGAAACATAATCATAACAATTGCCATTAGTCCGAAATCATTATATAATTACCTCAACAAATAATCTCTGGGGAGGATTTTCATATGACAGCCATTTTAAATAATATTGAACAAATTATCAGTAATATAACTGAAATTGCCACTTTGCTTTTAGAGTTCTTTGGTGTGATTGTTCTCGTCCATACTGCTGTTAAAAGCTTTATTCAGTGGATTCGTCATGATTCCAAGCTGCGGTTGGATCTTGCCCAGGGAATTGCCCTATCGCTGGAATTTAAGATGGGTAGCGAAGTTTTACGTACTGTCGTGGTTCGTGAATGGGAAGAGCTTGGAATCTTAGGAGCGGTCATTCTTCTCAGAGGACTTCTTACCTTTCTGATTCATTGGGAGATCAAACATGAGAAAGCTTCTTTGGAGCAACAGGAATGAAAAAAGTGCCAGAATTCGCCATTTACAGCGTTTTCTGGCACTTCATATTTACTTCACAATTTAAATTTCAAAATTTCTCTTTAAATCCTCTACAATTCCACGCATTTCATCCTTTGAATTCACATTTCGGGCCGCCTCCAGCACCTGTTTTTTTTCACCTTCACTTAATTTAGCAAAGTTTTCCATCGCTTTCTCATCCATTGACAATTGAAAAGCTAATCCTAAGGGCATATCATTTCTATTTTCCATTTCCTACACCACTCCGATCAGCTTAAGCCCCCAATAAATGACCCCCAAGACCCAACTGGAGAAAATACCATACAAAATCACCGGACCTGCAATGGTAAAAATCTTACATCCCGTTCCAAAGACCTGTCCTTCCACCTTCCATTCCAGCGCGGTGGAACAGACTCCGTTAGCGAATCCTGTAATCGGCACAAGAGCTCCTGCTCCGCCCCAGTTTGCAAAGGAAGGATAAATGTTTAAGCTGGTAAGAAGAACACTAAGGAACACCAGAATAATACTGCACCAGGAGGACGCCTCATCCTTATTCAGATAAAAGGTCTGCATAGCTGTGTTGGTAATGATCTGCCCTAAGAGACAGATAACGCCCCCCAGTACAAATGCTTTTGCCATGTTCGCCCCCAGATTATGGGTTGGTGTGACCTGCTTTACGTATTCATTATAAGCATCATTTCTTGCCTGCTGTCCCGGTGGTAACTGTTGTTTTTTCATAGAAAAAGACCTCGATTCCTTTTTTATAAGGATTCCCAGGTCTTTTCATTTTATGCATAATTTGAACTTTCATGGCTCGTATGGCCGATGGAACTTTCTCATCCCAAATAGCACAGGCAGCCTAAACATATGCTCATGTTCCAGTATGGTTTGTCTGTACCTTCCACATATCCTGCTCTTTTTCTCCCCAACGGAACAATTCCTTCATCTGTTCATCATACTCTTCTAAAGGATCATAGTTGGATAATATTTTGATCATATACTTCTCATTTTCATCCTTCGGAGAGAGTTCCTCCAGATGACTGCTTAGATACTTAAATAAGTCTATGGGCGGCATATCTTCATTGGCAGCCAGCCCGAAACATTGATTCATAAGCCCTGCCACATAATAAAACTCATAATTTCCCAGCAAAACCGACTGCTGACGGGTACATTTAAAAATGACACTTTGTCTGGCAATAGATGGAATCATAAATACCTCCTGATAATGGAATTTATTTTATATCATACCATAACCATACCAGAAAAAGAACAGAGAACCTGCCAATTTTCCAAGTGCCATGGCAATCATGACCCATTTTACACCATCCATAAGCTTCAGCCTTCTGAACAAAATTGGAAAAGTATCCAGAATTTCCGCCAGTGCCACCGCAATACATCCCTCAAAAATTCCTGCAGAAGCACCATAACATAATAGCAGAAAACGGGATAACAGCTGCGGAAGTGGAATTTCCTTCCAGAAAGTAAGGATGGTTCCCGCCATGATTCCCAGCATAATGACATTTTCAAAAAACATGATTTTATGTCTCAATCCAGAGGTTCGAAGCATTCTTGGAACCACTCCAATGACCCAGAAAAACGCAAAGGTTCCCGCAGCAATTGCTGCTCCGGATAGAAAACTTGTAAAAATCAATAACAAATGGTTAAGAAACATCCTGCGTATGTCCTTTCTTTGTGGCATTTTCCAACAGAGTAGTATCCATATCCTGTTTGAACTTGATCATCTCTACCTGAATTGGAGTCGGATCCTGAGAGAATTTTTTCTTTCCCAGATGATTGAAAAAAATCAGGATTCCAGTTGCAATTCCAATCGTATAGGATAATTCCAGCTCACTAAACTGCGGTTTTGAACGCCCCATTATTTGCATATAATATTTTTCAAACACCTCCGTCAATCCAATATCATTATGAAATGCCATAATGGTAAATGCGGAACCAAAAAAAATAGCGACACAGAGTCCCCAAAGCTTTACCATATCCCATCCCTTTAACTTTGTAGGATTCATATCCTTTTTTGTTCGTTCTATAATAAATTCTGTTGGACCAATATTATTAATGGAAAGAGTCGGAAATTCCTGGTGAATCAATTCTATCAGTTTTAATACGGTAAAAAATTCTAACTGATTATTTTTTCCGATTTTTTCCGAAAATTCATGTAAATGAATCTGCTTTATCTTTTCTGCCATATCCTGATCCACACATTCAATGCTGGCAACGTCTTTCAACAGTACCTTCGGATTTTTTACATATACATGAGGCGTTACCTTTATATTCAGCTCAACGCCACTTTTCTTCACATACTCGCTCAATTTATGTTCTCCCATTTTATGCCCTCCAGACCATTTCCTGTACTAATGTACCATCCTCAGGAACATTCTTAGCCTCCATGCTTTCGTAGCAGTACCAAATCCCTCCCCCAATAATTACAAGTAACAACACCACCAGACAAATTCTGTAAATTCTTATGGATTTCATAGGATTTCCTCCATTTTACTTTTTATACCAGTATGTACTTTTTTCCAGATTTTATAAGCACTCCCGAAAAATGATTGACAGGCTTAAAAATTGGGCATAACTTGATTATAAAATAATGTTTTTAGATAGAAAGGAACTGCTATGGCTCACACCAAAGAAATACTTACCCTTGCAGTGGAAATTGCAGATCAGATGCTCAGAAACGGGGCAGAAATTTATCGTGTTGTCGATACTGTGATTATGATCTTGCAAAGCAATGAAATTGATGATTTTGACGTTTATGTAGTTTCTAATGGCATTTTTGCCAGTGCCAACGAGAATAAGGAAGATGCCTGCAGTATGATCCGGCATGTCCCTCTCGGCTCTGTAAATCTGGAGAAAATTGCTGCACTCAATCAACTTGCCAGAGATCTCTGTTCGGATGAGTGTTCTATTCCAGA
>JBGVLD010000011.1:0-71234 GCA_045124075.1 Agathobacter sp. | reverse complement strand
TTTCCTAATTTACTTAACACTTCATTAGAAATATGTTCTGGTGCCACTTTTAACTGTCCACTTACATGATGCTCGCATAATTCCCTTAAAAATGTCCGGTCTTTATCATACATTAAGTAGTCAAAGCGGATTCCAGAGCGGATAAAGACTTTCTTTACCTTAGGAAGTTCACGCAATTTTCGAAGCAGTTCAATGTAATCCTTATGATCCACTTCCAGATTCTTACATGGAGTCGGGAAGAGACACTGTTTTGTAGGACAGGCACCTTTGGTCAGCTGTTTCTTACAAGCTGGTGCCCGGAAGTTGGCCGTTGGTCCTCCTACATCATGGATATATCCCTTAAAATCTGGCGCTTCTACCATATTTTTTGCTTCTTCTATAATAGATTCGTGACTTCTGGTCTGAATAATTCTTCCCTGATGAAACGTCAACGCACAGAAACTACAGCCTCCAAAACACCCTCTGTTGCTTACCAAAGAAAATTTAATTTCTGAAATAGCAGGAACTCCTCCTGCTTCTTCATAAGAAGGATGATAATTTCTCATATATGGCAGTGCATAGACTGCATCCATTTCTTCCTGAGAAAGTGGTTTTGCCGGTGGATTCTGTACCACAAAAGTGCTTCCATAAGGCTCAAATAATCGTTTTCCAGAAAATGGATCTGTATTACAGTACTGGGTATAAAAACTTTTAGCAAAAACTATTTTATCTGCTTTTATCTCATCATAGTCTGGCAGTTCAATTGCGTCATAGATTAAATCGCGGTCTTTTGTCTTAAAAACCGTACCATCAATATAAGTAATATCCTTTACATCCATACCGGAATTTAAGGCATCTGCAATTTCTACAATGCTTTTTTCCCCCATTCCATAGGAAATCAAGTCTGCACCAGAATCCAAAAGAATCGAACGCTTTACTTTATTAGACCAGTAATCATAATGAGCCAGTCTTCTAAGAGAAGCTTCAATTCCTCCAATAATAATCGGTATTTTCTTATAACTGCGGCGAATCAGATTACAGTAAACTACCGTGGCATAATCCGGTCTTTTTCCCATGACACCGCCTGGAGTAAAGGAATCTTTATCCCTTCTCTTTTTCGATACGGAATAATGGTTTACCATAGAATCCATATTTCCGCCAGATACTAAAAATCCAAGCCTTGGTGTACCAAGAATGGAAATGGAATTTTCATCTTTCCAGTCTGGCTGAGAAATAATTCCCACTGTATAACCATGAGACTCTAAGATTCTGGAAATAATAGCATGACCAAAAGACGGATGATCTACATAAGCATCTCCGCAGATATAGACAAAATCCAGCTGCTTGATTCCTCTTTCCTCCATATCCTGTTTTGAAATTGGTAAAAATCCTTGGTACATAGGGACTCCTTTATTTATTCATTCTTACTTAATATTAACACTTCTTCTTCCGTCAATTCCCGAAATTCTCCAGGTGCTAAATCACCTAAGGTAAGGCTGCCAATAGATATCCGTTTCAGATAGGTAACCTGGCAACCTACTGCCTGAAACATCCGTTTTACCTGATGAAACCGGCCTTCCTGCAAAGTAAGTTCTGCCACATATAATTCTCCCTGATTGCCTTGTGTATTACAGCATAGAACTGGATCTAAAATAGAAAGTTTTGCTGGAAGGGTTGGTTTCTCGTCTCCAATATCAATTCCTTTTTCAAAAAGTTCCACCGCTTCTTGTGGTACTTTTTTATCAAGAACTGCATAATAGGTTTTTTCTATATGATGAGCTGGACTCATTAAATGATGATTCCATGCTCCGTCATCCGTAAAAAGCAATATTCCTTCCGTATCCAGATCCAATCTGCCTACAGGCGATAGATTTTTCCGCATTTCTTCTGGAAAATACTCTATGACAGTCTTATGAATGTTATCCTTTAGTGCGGTAACACAGCCTGCTGGTTTGTGAAACATATAATAGTGGAACTTCTGATATTTTAGAACTTTTCCGTTCCATTCCACCACATCAGAAGCTTCTTCTATTTTCATTTCCGGCTTCTCAGCCATTACACCGTTTACTCGAATCTGTTTTGCTTTTATATATTTTTTCACTTCAGAGCGGGTTCCCGCACCACACTCCGTAAGAAACTTATCCAAACGTATCATTTTATTTTGCACTTTCCAGATATGCCACTAAAAAGTCCCAGACACGCTTTGTAGAGGAAATAGAAAGTCTTTCCTTTGGGGTATGGATATCAAAATTATCCGGTCCAAAAGATACACAATCCAGATTGTCAATTTTCTCAGATAAAATTCCGCATTCCAATCCAGCATGAATTGCTTCAAAAATTGGTGCTTTTCCAAATAACTTCTCATACACAGCAGAAATCTCTTCTCTCAAGGAAGAATTTGGATTGTATTCCCAAGCCGGATAATCTCCGTCTACAGCAACATCTCCCCCTAACATTTCAATAAAGTGAACCAATTTATCCTTTAAATCTTCTTTTCTGCTGGAAACGCTGCTTCGAATAGAGGTATCTGTCATGAAAACATCCTGTTCTAATTTCATAATTCCCAGATTTAATGAGGTCTCCACCAGACCTGGAATCTGCATACTCATATGCTGTACTCCGTTCGGTACACAACGTAGATAATAAATCACTTTAGACATAGAAGCGAAGTCAAGAACTTCTCCTTCCTTCTCCCCTTTTTCCGTCAACTGAACCGTCACATCCGCATCCATTGCCAAGAACTCTTTTTTGAAAACAGCATCCATTTTTGCGCAGATTTCTTTTACAAGTCCCACATTCTCTGTCGGAACTAAAATCTCCGCCTTACATTCTCTTGGAATAGCGTTATCCTTAAGCCCTCCTTCTAAAGTCAGAATTCCATATGGAGTCTCATCAAAAAGAGTTTTTAATACTCTGCCCATTAAAATATCCGCATTTCCTCGTTCTTTATGAATTTCAGCACCAGAATGACCGCCAAAAAGTCCTGTTACAATAATTTCTATAAGAGTTCCCTGCTGGCTCATTCGTGTTACTGGAATCTCCCCAGTAACCGCCAGACCACCGGCACAACTGGTCAGAAAATGGCCTTCTACATCACTGTCAATATTTAGCATCTTATGGCCTTTTAACATGGAAAGATCAATATCATAAGCTCCTAATAGACCAATTTCTTCGTCTACTGTTAAAACTACTTCTAATCTTGGATGTTTGATTGAAGGATCATCTAATATTGCCAGTGCATAAGCTACTGCAATTCCGTCATCTCCTCCTAAAGTAGTTTTCTCTGCTTTTAAGAAATCCCCATCTACATAAAGGGATAATCCGTCTTTTTCAAAATCAATGTTACTGTCGCTTTCTTTTTCACAGACCATATCCATATGTCCCTGAATAATAATTGGTTCTGCATTTTCGTAACCGTTGGAAGCTTTCTGAATAATCACAACATTATTGGATTCATCCTGATATACTTCTAAATTCCGTTCTTTTGCAAAATTAACCAGATAATCGCTGATTGCTTTTGTATTTCTAGAGCCATGTGGAATAGCTGCAATTTCTTCAAAAAAATGAAATACTTTCTTTGGTTCTAACTGTTCTAATTTACTCATAATATACTTCGTCCTTTCAT
Organism: Agathobacter sp.; assembly: GCA_045124075.1. Classification (GTDB taxonomy): domain Bacteria; phylum Bacillota; class Clostridia; order Lachnospirales; family Lachnospiraceae; genus Roseburia. Next base: position 67,630 of record JBGVLD010000011.1, on the reverse strand, counting down.
AAATTATAGTATGAAAAAAATTTTATTTATAATACTTATCAGTATGTTTATTCTCTTTTTCCTGTTAAATCCCGTAATGGCCTTTGAATCCTCCAAAAACGGGCTTATACTGTGGTTCAATCAAATACTTCCAACATTACTTCCGTTTGCAGTAATTTCTGGTGTAGTACTGTCCTCTTCTCTGCTCTCAGAAAGTAAATTCTTTCAAAAAAATGTAGGAGCTTTTGTTATAATCTGCGGTTTTCTCTTCGGATTTCCTATTGGAAGCAAACTTTCTTCAGATCTTTGTTCTTCTGGTAAACTTTCCAAAAAAGAAGGGGAATTATTAGCAGCCTTTACCAATAATTTCAGCCCTTTTTTTGTGACTAGCTACGTCATACATAATCAGCTTCAGATGTCCCATTTAACATGGATTTTTTATCTGATCCTCTACGGAATTCCTCTGTCCTTTGGGTGTATTGGATTGTATCTTTTGAAAAGAAAAGAGAACCTTCTTTTCTCCCATGACATAAAAAAGGCATCAAGATTTCAATTAAATATTCAAATCATTGACGCCAGTATTATAAGCAGTTTTGAAACGCTTATTAAATTATGTGGATATATTATCTTTTTCTCAATTCTTGTACAAATGATCCGTACTTTGTCCCTGCCTTCTGACTATTTGGAAACAGGAGTCGTAGGCTTACTAGAAATCACAAATGGCATCCAGGTTCTGGCCCAATCTCCTTTTTCAGAGAGCCAAAAGTTTCTTCTGGCAATTTTCTTTCTGGGATTCGGAGGGCTGTCCGGAATCATGCAAACAAATTCTGTTATCAGTAACAGTTGTATGTCTATTAAAAACTATATAAAGATCAAGTTGATTCTTTTAGCACTGCAGATGACAGGTGCAGTTTGTTTTCTTATTCTTTGTCCACAGTTTCTTTGTCAATGACAACATTAGAGTAATCGATGGCAACTACTTCTTCAGAAGCTTCTTCCTCTGTCTTTTCCTCTTTTTCTTCTTTCTGAGGAGATGCAGGCTGCTGCGGACGAAGCTCTGCCCGATTCGCAGCTACAATATCTAAAAATCCCTGTAGAGAAGAAACGAGATTCTCAGAACGTGCTTTTGTGGTATCAATTGAATTTACTAAAATTCCTTCAATTGCTCCTAATTTCTCGTCTGTATAGGCCATAGCACTCATGCGGATAGAATTTGCTTCATTTGTAGCATTATCCAAAATATCCTGTGCCTGTTTAGTAGCAATCATAACAACTTCATTAGCCTGAGCATATGCCTGCTGCATAATCTGATGTTCGCTGACCAATTCTGTGGTCTGAATTTCAGCCTGTGCAATGATTTGATCTGCCTTAGCCTGTGCATCCGCTAAAATTGCTTCTTTATTGCTAATAATTTTCTGATAGCGTCGAATTTCTTCTGGTGTTTTCGAACGAAGCTCTGCAATCAGCTCTGAAAGTTCTTCCTTATTCACAATAATCTTAGTGGTAGAAAGAGGCTGATACTTACAATTCTCGATATATTCTTCAATTTCCTCAATAATCTGTTCCATTCTGCTGCTCATCTGGATCACTCCTATCTATTATATTTGCTATAAATACGCTGAATAAACTGTTCCGGTACAAATTTTGAAATATCTCCACCATAGGAAGCAAATTCTTTCACTATCGTGGAACTCAAATATGAATACTGAAGATTCGTGGTAAGAAAAATGGTCTCCACCTCTGGATTCTGTACATGATTCGACTGTGCGATCTGAATCTCATATTCAAAATCTGTTACAGCTCTTAATCCTCGGATAATAATAGTAGCATCGATTTTCTTCATAAAGTCTACTAAAAGTCCATTAAATGAAGCAACTTTTACATTCGGAAAATCGGCAACCATCTCCTCTATCATACTAACACGTTCTTCTACAGAAAACAATGAATTTTTTGCACTGTTATTCAGCACTCCCACTACCAGTTCATCTACGATTTTAGAGGATCTTTCAATAATATCCAGATGTCCAAAGGTAATTGGATCAAAGCTTCCCGGGTAGATTGCTCGTTTCATTTGCACTCCTTATCTGCGCTGAAGAAAATAATGCGCATTGTTTTTATAGGTTTTGGACTTTACAATCTCATATCCCATTTCTTCTACATCTTTCATGGAAGTCTCTAAAGAAGCTTCCACCACAAAGAGCGTGTCCTCTTTTACAAGTGTTGAGTCCACCAGATAGGATAAAACTTCTTTTTCCAAATCCATATTATAGGGCGGATCCATAAAAATAACATCAAACTTGTATTTTCCTTCCAGCATTCGAAGTGCTGTCAGTACATCCGAATTCATTAATAGAGACTGTTTGTCAAATTTCGTGAAATTGATGTTTTCTTCTATACATTTTGCAGCTTTTCTGTTATTTTCTACAAAAACTGCATAATTTCCGCCACGGCTTAAAGCTTCCAGACCAATCTGACCGCTTCCAGCAAAGAGATCCAGAAAATAACAGCCAGGAATATCCCCCTGAAGCACATTGAACAACGTCTCTTTAATTTTATCTGTGGTAGGTCTTGTATTCATCCCTTCCAGTGTCTTTAAAGGAAGGCTTCTTGCACTTCCGGCAATAATTCTCATAGAATATCCTCGCAAAATTATTTCTGGTCTTTTAATACATTTTTGTTCTTTACAATGTAATCAATCAAGGAAACGACGGTTAAAACCAACGATATCCAGATCAGGCCCTGTCCAATCACATCAAATGCCGCAAGAGGAATCTGAAGCATTAATACAATGACCATAAGCATTTGAAAAACGGTCTTGAATTTTCCCCAATAACTTGCAGCAATCACTACTCCATTATCGGAAGCAATCAAACGGAAGCCACTGATAATAAATTCTCTTGAAATGATAATAATGACTACCCAGGATGGAATCAATCCCAATTCAATCAGACAGATCATAGCAGAACATACCAGAAGTTTATCTGCTAATGGATCCATAAATTTTCCAAAGTTCGTTACCAGATTGTTTTTTCTGGCAATATAGCCATCCAGGAAATCTGTAATGCTGGCTACAATAAAAATTCCAACTGCTATGAAATTTCCATATCCTCCAAAATAAGTCTGAGGAGCCAAAAGAAAAAATACAAAGAAAGGAATTAAAATTACACGAAACAGGGTTAATTTGTTTGGTAAATTCATATTATTTCTCCTATCAAATCATATTCATATGCACCAGTGACTTTTACATTTACGATATCACCAGTCACAAGGGTTTCTTCTGTGTTAATGAAAATGTATCCGTCTACATTCGGAGCATCCCGATATGTCCTACCAATATAAGCATTTTCATCTGCAACTTTTCCTTCAATAAAAGCATACATTTCTGTTCCAATCAAGGATTCGTTTTTATCAATAATAACTTCTTCCTGCAGTTCCATGATATCTGCCTGATAATCCGCTTTGATTTCTTCCTCAATCTGATTTTCAAACTCTGCCGCAGGAGTTCCTTCTTCTGGCGAATACGTAAATGCTCCTAATCGGTCAAACTCCATATCATTGACAAACTGCATTAATTCTTCATGCATTTCATCTGTTTCTCCCGGAAAACCACAGATTAAAGTCGTACGTAAAGTAATATCCGGAATCCGCTCTCTTAAATGAGTAATGGCATTCTCCAGTTCTTCTTTTCTGGTGCGTCTTCCCATACGTCTTAAGATTTCATTATTACAATGCTGAATCGGCATATCCAAATAATGACATACTTTTTTATTACGAATCATGGAATCAATCAGTTCTTCATAGATTTCTTCAGGATAACAGTACATAATACGAATCCAGAATAGTCCATTAATTTCATTAAGCGCGTCTAGCAGTTTGTGCAAAGATTTCTCGCCATAAAGATCAATTCCATAAAGCGTAGTCTCCTGAGCTACCAAAATCAGCTCTTTTACACCATTAGCAGCCAGTTCTTTCGCCTGTTCTACCAGTTCTTCCATCGGAATACTGCGGTATCTTCCACGAATAGATGGAATAATACAATAAGTACAGTTCTTATTACAACCTTCTGCAATTTTTAAGTATGCAAAATGACCTCCCGTGGTCACAACACGGTGCTCTTTTACCTGAGGAATTCCAGTTAATTCTTTCATACAGTTATAGGAATCCTGACTTAAAGCAGCTTCTACCGCTTCCCATATCTGATCATAAGAATTCGTTCCTAAAATAGCATCTACTTCTGGAATTTCTGTCTGAATTTCTTCTTTGTAACGCTGCGCCAGACATCCTGTAACGATAAGCGCTTTACAGCTTCCAGATTTCTTATAATCTGCCATTTCCAGTATGGTATTGATGCTCTCTTCTTTTGCATCATTAATAAAACAACAGCTGTTGATTATAATAATATCAGCCGCTGTTTCATCATCTGTCAATTCAACATTGTGCCCAGTAAGAATTCCGATCATCACCTCAGAATCCACCAGATTCTTGTCACATCCAAGTGAAATAAATAATAACTTCATAAATTCTGCTTTCTAGTTGTTATTCTCTTCATCAGATAAAATTTTTACATCACCACGATAAATTTCTTCTACTGCAATGGATAATGGCTTATTGCATACAGGATTTGTTACCATTGGTTCTGCTCCGTCAATCATCTGACGAGCACGTTTTGCTGCTGCATGAACAATTGAGTAACGACTGTTTACTACTGGTTCTTCACCAATTTCTACTCCGTTATTTACCACTTTCATTAATTCAACATAAGATGGATGTATCATATTCTTATTCTCCTTTCGAAAAGCCTGAAAGCTCTTCCCTTAACTTATTTACAAAATTTATATTAGATGATAAAGACAGATTGGAAAAACCTTCTGTGTTCTGGTTCTTCAGACCTTCGATAATGGTATCTACCAATTCTACCGTCTCATCAACCTTATCATTTACCACTAAATAATCATATTCTTCCATGCCCTGAGATTCTTCTACCGCACGGCTAAGTCTTGCTGCAATTACCTCTTGGGTTTCTGTGCCTCGACCTGTCAGACGATTCTTTAACTCTTCAGCGCTTGGTGCTGTCACAAAAAGAAGCAGGGTATCTGGGAATTGTTCTTTAATCTTAAGCGCACCCTGAATTTCAATTTCCAAAATAACGCTTTTTCCAGCAGTAAGCTGCTCTTCCACATATGCCTTAGGTGTTCCATAGTAATTGCTTACATACTGGGCATATTCTACCAGTTCTTCTTTATGAATCATATCTTCAAACTGCTCTTTTGTCACAAAAAAATAATCGACACCATGTTCTTCTCCCGGCCTTGGGCTTCGGGTAGTGGCAGAAACGGACAGCGCATATTTCTCACTGTATTTCTCCATTAATTTCTTCATAATAGTTCCTTTTCCTGAACCAGAAAATCCGGAAACTACTACAAGTATTCCTTTTTTGAAAGAACTCATTCTTTTTCCTCCGTTATGGTATCCATATTATGAAATCTTCCAGCCAGAGTATCCGGCTGTAATGCTGATAAAATCAGCCTGTCTCCAAGGGTAAAAATAATACTTTTAGTCTTTCTTCCCTGGGTTGCATCAATCAGGGTATGATTTTCTTTTGCCATCTGTACCTGTCGTTTGGCAGGTGCAGAATCTGGTGAAATAATAGCAATTACCTTATCACTGCTTACCATATTTCCAAATCCAATATTCACTAATCTGCTCATCAAATCACTCCCAGACTATTCTATATTTTGAATCTGTTCTCTTACTTTCTCAATATCTGTCTTCAAGTTGATTCCTGTATCAGAAATTGCCAGATCGTTTGCTTTAGAAAGAATGGTGTTGGCTTCACGGTTCATTTCCTGCGCAATAAAATCCAGTTTTCTTCCTATTCCGCCACCGGCCAATAAAGCATCTTTTACAGATTGAATGTGACTGCGAAGGCGAACTGTTTCTTCATCTACACAGACTTTATCTGCAAAAATCACTACCTCTGCCGCAATTCTGGAATCATCAATCTGACGATCCACAAGAATTTCTTTCATTTTCTCTTCTAAGCGGATACGATAATCTTTCATGATAATTGGAGATCGTTCTTCAATAAAATCCACATAGGAAAGCATTCCATTTAATTTCAAAAGAAGATCATTCTTTAAGTTCTCCCCTTCTTTGATCCGGCTATCTACGAACTGTGCACAGGCTCCTCGAAGTGCCTGTTCTAATCCACTCCACAGTTCTTTCTCATCCAGACTCTGTTCTTCCATTACAAATACCTCTGGATAGCGGGATAAAGTGCTGACCCGAATATCATTTTCTAAGTGAAAATCCTCTGCCATCTGATTCAGATATTTCAGATATTCTCCGGCTAGTGCTGCGTTATACTGCAGTGCAAAATTATTCTCATCATAATCCTCATATGTAATGAAAACATCTACCTTGCCTCGTTCCATGTATTCTTTTAAAATACCACGGATATTTGTCTCAAAGAAATTCAGCTTCTTCGGCATCTTAATGTTTATATCCAGATAACGATGGTTCACGGACTTTAACTCTACTGTAAATTTATGTTTCTCGTCGGCATATTCACATCTGCCAAAACCGGTCATACTTTTAATCATGTCTTTGTCCTTTTTGAATATCCCTTCCCAATCTACTCTACGCACAATAATCCATGCATAGATAAATTTATTATATAACTCTTTGGGCGCTACGTCAAATCTTTTTGACACCTGTTTCCATTTCCTTTATAATATAAATCATTGAATAATTATAACTGGTAATTGATATCCGCGAAATGTATTTCGCTATGAATAGATAAGGAGACAACCATCATGGCATTAGATGGAATCGTTATTTCAAATTTAGTATATGAACTGAACAACACTTTAAAAAACTCAAGGATCAGTAAAATTGCTCAGCCTGAAGCAGACGAACTCTTACTGACCTGCAAGGGACAAAACGGTCAACACCGGCTCTTACTATCTGCCAGCGCTTCTCTTCCCTTTGTATATCTGACTCAGGAAAATAAACCAAGCCCTTTGACTGCGCCGACCTTCTGTATGGTCTTAAGAAAACATATCGCAAATGGTAAAATCTTAGAGATTACCCAGCCTCATATGGAACGAATCATTCATATCCGGGTGGAACACCTGAATGAACTAGGGGATTTATGCGAAAAGACTTTAATTATTGAGCTTATGGGAAAGCACTCGAATATTATTTTCTGTAACGAAAATGGCATGATCATTGACAGTATCAAACATATCTCTTCTGCCATGAGTTCCATCCGGGAAGTTTTACCTGGCAGGGATTATTTTATTCCATCCACTCAGGAGGACAAGAAAAATCCTCTTGCACTGGATAAAATGCAGGTCATGGAAGCACTATCCGGCAAACCTGTTTCTGTAGCAAAGGCGATTTATACCACGTTCACAGGAATCAGTCCCCTTATCGCCCAAGAGATTGCATATCGGGCAGAAATTGACGGAGATGCACCAGTAGCTTCTCTTTCCTCGGAACAACTGCTTCATTTGTCCAATTTGTTCTGTTTTCTTATGGATGATATCAGAGAGGGCTGTTTTCAGCCAATGATTGTAAGAAATGGCAGAGAGCCTATAGACTTTTCTTCTGTTACACTGACCCAGTATCAGGATATGGAAGTGGAAAAAGTTGATTCCATTTCCAGTGTTCTGGAGAATTTCTATGCAGAAAAGAGCCAGTACTCTCGGATTCGCCAGAAATCAGTAGATCTGCGCAGAATTGTTTCCACTGCCTTAGAGCGCAATCAGAAAAAATTTCAGCTTCAGATGAAGCAATTAAAAGACACAGAAAAGAAAGACAAATACAAAATCTATGGTGAACTAATCCAGGCATACGGTTATGGTCTTCCAGAAGGTTCCACTGTCTTAGAAGCAGAGAATTACTATGATAATAATAAAATCATTTCCATTCCTCTGGACAAAGACTTAACCCCCCTGGAAAATGCCAAGAAATATTTTGACCGCTACGGCAAATTAAAGCGAACCTACGAAGCTTTATCCGAGTTAATTATAGAGACCAAAGCGGAAATTGAACACCTGGAATCTATCCAGAATTCACTTGATATTGCAGTTTCTGCAGAAGATTTGGTGCAGATCAAAGAAGAACTGGTGGAATTTGGTTTTATTAAAAAAGGTCATGGTGGAAAAAAAGTCCGCTCTAAGAGCAGACCTTTCCACTACATTTCCTCTGATGGCTATGACATTTATGTTGGAAAGAACAATTATCAGAATGATGAACTGACCTTTAAGGTTGCTACCGGAAATGACTGGTGGTTCCATGCAAAAGGTATGCCGGGCTCCCATGTTATTGTAAAATCCCGTAATGAAGAACTGCCAGACCGGGTATTCGAAGAAGCCGGAATGCTTGCCGGCTACTATTCTAAAGGCAGGGACAGCGACAAGATTGAAATTGATTACCTGCAGAAAAAGAACATAAAAAAACCGAATGGAAGTGCCCCGGGATTTGTTGTATATTATACAAACTTCTCCCTCACCATCCATCCGGATATCAGTCATTTGCAGTTGGTGGAATCGTAAGATTCCACCTTTTATAATATAATCGATTCCATATACCCCTGCATTCTTGAGAAAAGAATCTGATGTTCCTCTTTTGAAAGCTCGGGATCTTCTTCTAACAGACTCTTTACCGCCTCCTGCGCTTTCATCAGCACATCTGCATCCTGATAGATATCTGCCATCCGAAAGGCGATATCTCCGCTCTGGCGAATTCCAAAGAAATCTCCCGGTCCCCGAAGTTTTAAATCTTCGCTGGCAATAAAAAATCCATCGTTGGATTTATTTAAAATCTCCAGACGCTTCTGAGCGGTCTTACTGGAGCTGGTATTTACCATAATACAGTATGACTGGGCATCACCTCGCCCAACACGGCCCCGAAGCTGATGAAGCTGGGCGAGTCCAAATTTATCTGCATTTTCCACCATCATTACCGTAGCATTTGGCACATTTACTCCGACTTCAACTACAGTTGTGGAGATCAGTATTTGAATCTCATTCTTCTCGAAAGCCTCCATAACTTCATTTTTTAAGGCGGCTTTCATCTTACCGTGAAGGATACCGATCTGAATGTCCGGTGGAAGTTCCTTCGAAAGCTTTTTGGCATAATCAACGACATTTTCTCCTTCCGAGTTTTCTGTTTCTTCTACCAAAGGACAGATGATATAGACCTGATGACCTTCCCGTATCTGCTGTTCCATAAATTCATAGGCTTTCGGACGATACCCCTGATTTACTACACAATTCTTGATTGGAAGACGTTTGGCCGGCACTTCATCAATGACTGAAATATCCATATCTCCATATATAATAATAGCCAGAGTTCTTGGAATCGGAGTAGCACTCATAACCAGAATATGCGGATTATGACCTTTTCCTGCAAATACATCTCTCTGCTTTACACCAAAACGATGCTGCTCGTCCGTTATGACCAAAGCCAACTCTGCAAATTCCACCTTATCCTGAATTAACGCATGGGTTCCTATAATCATGGCATTTGGAAAAAGCTGTAACTTTTCATAAGCACTCCGCTTTTCCCTGGCGGTCATCGAACCACTCAAGAAAATTACAGGAAAATCCAGTCCAAAATCCTGACACAATTTCAGATAAGACTCATAATGCTGCCTTGCCAGAACCTCTGTCGGTGCCATAATAGCAGACTGATAGCCGCTATAAGAGCACCACGCCATCATAAGAAATGCCACTATGGTCTTACCAGAGCCAACATCCCCCTGCAAAAGACGCTGCATCACATAAGGTGACGACATATCTTCTCTGATCTGATTAATACTTCTAAGCTGAGCTCCCGTCAAAGAATAAGGCAATTTTGTAATTAAGTCTTCCACAAAAGAATCCTGTTTGAAAGAAAATGTATTTTCTTCTTTTACAGTTACCTCTTTCTGATACTGGATTCCCATTAAAAATAGGAAAAATTCATCAAAGACCAGTCGGTTTCTTGCGTCAATCAGCGTGTCCATTGAATCCGGGAAATGAATCTGTTTAATGGCATAATTATATTCACAAAGTTCATTTTCTCTTCGTAAATCAATAGGAAGATAATCCATCAAAAGATTGTCTTGGCTTAATACATTCTGCAAAGTTTTAGTCATGAGATTATTGGTAATTCCCGCAGTCAGGCTATATACCGGCATGAACTGTTCTTCCATTGTCTGATATTTTTCCACTTCATAGATGACTGGCTGTTCCATGACATATTTTTTATTTTTAATAGTTACTTTTCCATAAAACACAAAATACTTTCCAAAAGTCAGAGTACTTTTTAAATAAGGCATCCGATACCAGATCAGCTGCATTTTATGACCTTCACTTCCAATATCAAGTAGGGTCAGCTGCATTCTTGCAGTGTTTTTTACCACTGGCGTCCGCTGTACTTTTGCCACAATGGCATGACGTTCTTCTGTTAAGGAAGTCAGTTCATTGATATCTTTCATTTTCGGGTATTGGATATATGTACGGGGAAAAGAAAGGAGTATATCACCAACGGTGTATACTCCCATTTTTGCAAATGATTCTTTGGTTTTTGCTCCAATCCCCTTCACATCCGTAATAGGTGAATTGTATTTCATAATCGCTCCTGTTATTCTACAGAAATTACATAGTAGTAAATTGGCTGTCCTCCATCATTGATTTCCACTTCAACATCAGGATATTTCTCTTCAATTGCAGCCGCAATTTCTTCTGCATTTTCTTCTGAAGAATCACTTCCAAAATAAATGCTGACAATTGCAGAATCCTCATCTACCATTTCATCTACCATTTCAAGAGTCACAGCTTTCAAATCCGTGCCTACTGCAAGAATGGACTTGTCACCAATTCCCATATAGTCATCCTGCTTAATGGTTTTTCCGTCAATCTCTGTATCACGAACCGCATAAGTTACCTGTCCAGTCTTTACATTCTGGATTTCTGCAAGCATGGTATCTTCATTTTCTTCTGGTGTGTGCTCTCCAATAAAATTGACCAAAGCTGTAATCCCCTGTGGAATGGTCTTAGTAGGAATCACAATGATTTGTTTATCTTCTACTAAAGATGCTGCCTGATTTGCAGCCATAACTATATTCTTATTATTAGGAAGAATAAAAATTGTCTTAGCGTTTACCTGCTCAATGGCATTTAACATGTCTTCTGTACTTGGATTCATGGTCTGACCACCCTCTATAATGTAGTCCACACCAAGACCTTTGAAGATTTCGTTCATACCTTCCCCAATGGAAACAGAAATAAATCCCATTTCTTTAGCTGGCTCTGCTGGAGCTGCTGGTTTCGCTACTTCTTCTGCTTTCTGCTGTTCTGCTACTCTTGCAGCATCCTTAATCAGCTTCTCCTGATGCTCTTCACGCATATTATCAATCTTAATACGGCTTAAAGAACCAAAAGATAAAGCTTTCTGAATTGCAAGACCCGGGTCATTGGTATGTACGTGGGTCTTAACGATTTCGTCATCAGCAACAACAACGATAGAATCACCAATAGACTCTAAGAATCCCTTGTACTCCAATTCTTCCTTATCACTCATAGTCTGGTTCAGTACAATGATAAACTCTGTACAATAACCAAATTTAATCTCTTCTTCTGTTTGGGCAGAAATCTTAACCACACCAGAGCCTGCAGATGCTCCTTCAATTGTATAATCAATTTCTTTTCCCGTAAGGGAATCAAAAGCTCCCTTTAATACCTGCATCAGCCCCTGACCGCCCGAATCTACTACACCGGCCTGTTTTAATACCGGAAGCATCTCCGGAGTCTGGCTCAACACATAATCTGCATGTTTGATTATTTCATCAATAAAATATACAAGATCTTCTGTCTCATCTGCCAGCTCTAATGCTTTATCTGCAGCGCCTTTCGCCACCGTAAGAATAGTTCCTTCCTTTGGTTTCATAACAGCTTTGTATGCTGTTTCTACGGCTTTCTGAATTGCTTCACATAAAATAGAGACATCAATGATATCGTATTCTTTAATAACTTTACAGAATCCTCTGAATAACTGGGATAAAATAACACCAGAATTACCTCTTGCCCCACGTAGGGAACCAGAAGAAATTGCCTTTGCCAGCTGCTCCATAGATGGATTTTCAAGAGAACTTACCTCTTTTGCGGCTGACATAATTGTCATAGTCATATTTGTACCAGTATCGCCATCTGGAACCGGGAATACATTCAACTCATTGATCCATTCTTTTTTTGCGTCCAGATTCTTAGCACCGGCTAAGAACATCTTCGACAGTTTCTCTGCATTAATTGTTGTGATTTCCACTTCCTTAGACCTCCTTAATCAATGACTCTTACGCCTTCGACGTAGATATTGATTTTTTTGATTGTCATCCCTGTAAAAGATTCTACTTTATATTTTACAGTTTCAATCAAATTATCAGAAACTGTACTTATGCTGACACCATAGGAGACAATTACATGAAAATCAATTGTAATTTCATTATCATCATTCACCTGAACATTAATTCCGTGTGACAGATAATCTCTCTTCAAAAGTTTTACAAGACCATCCTTCATATTCACTGCAGCCATACCTACAATACCGAAGCATTCAACAGCAACAGAACCTGCATAGGTTGCAATGACATCATTGTCGATTAAAATTGTACCATACTGGTTTTCCATTTGTCCCTTCATATATTAACCTCCATGAAATTCAGACGTAACTATTTATATTATACCCATTTTTGCTGAAAAAGCAAACAATATGTAAATTAATTTCAATTTTTTCTATTTTTGCCTTGCATTATGATTTTGAATCTGATAGAATAAGCATGTTGTGAGCTTAGGGTAATAAGCTTAATGAATAGCAAGGAGGTGCAATGTCATGGCAAAATGTGCAGTATGTGAAAAAGGCGTTCATTATGGAAACAATGTCAGCCACTCTCATAGAAGATCAAATAGAATCTGGAAATCAAACATTAAGAAAGTTAGTTGCAAAGTTAACGGTGTACCACAGAAATTATATGTTTGTGCTTCCTGCTTAAGATCTGGAAAAGTGGAAAGAGCTTAATTGTGAATGAACTTCGGGGGTCGTCCTATTGGACGGCTCTTTTTTTGCACTTATCACTCTTAATCTCCAATGCACAAGTGACTTTTATCTCTTACAACTAAATAAATAATAGCTGATCAGCATGCAAATACCAATTATGATAACTCTCCAAAGATCATTCGGCAAAAACATACATACAACCATCCCCAAGGCAAACCAGAAAATAATAAATCCCCATACTCTTTTCAAAACACGCACCAAAAAAAGACATATATTATTATAATATATGCCTTTTTTGATATTTGATTCAATTATGCATTATTTCCCTTATTCTGCAGATTCAGCAGCTTCTGAGATTACTGACGCAATATCATCACTGTCATCATTGCTGGAATCATTCGATTTAGACGCAAAACGATTTACCAGATCCGGAACCATATCTAAAATTTTGGTCATGCTATCCTGATTCTTTACATTTACAAGTTTTGTAGTTCCATTCTGAATAACCAACACTGCACTCGGTGTAATCTTTCCGCCCATACCACCTGCTCCATTATTTTTCTTATCCTCAGAAAAAGCCCCAGCAGCTACCCCGAAAGAAGCATCTACTAATGGAAGAATGATAGTATCACCAATATGAATGGCATCTCCCACAACAGTTTTCGTAGTAATAAAACTGTCCATTCCTTTAAAAAGGGATTCTACTGTGTTATGAAAATTGTTTTCTGACATAATTTCTTCTCCTTTTGCTATTTCTATGTTCATTACTTATTTAAAATCTTTTTATTTTACGATACAGTCTGTAACAGTTCTTGTCCCTGTATAGCCGAAGCAAAATCAAAAGCAGATAATATACATAAATCCGCCCTTTCAACCAGCCTGAGCCCTTCGCATAGGCTTCTTCTGCCTCAAAATCCGGCACAATATTCCAGTGGTTCTTATAAGCCAAGGGGAACATCGCAATTACTCCAAGAGAAATTCCTGTAGTATCCGGTGAACCAGTAGAATATTCCAGCTCCAGTCTGGACTTTACCGGGCACAAATGCTTCAACAGCAGAATTAATTCCTCTTTTATATGAGAAAGAGCCGCTTTATCTCTATCATCATACCGAAAAGCCTTGATCCGGTCTATCATTCTTTTGATATTTTCCCCAGGTTTGCCTTTCCTATTCTTTCCGGAAGATGGTTCTTCTCCTGAATCCCTTTTCTTTCTGGAATCTTTTGTGCGTTCAGGTTCTTGTGAATCTTCTCTCTGTTCAGATTGTTGTGAATCTTCTCTCTGTTCAGATTGTTGCGAATCTTCTCTCTGTTCAGGTTTTTTTGAATCTTCTCTCTGTTCAATTTTCTGAGCATCTTCTATAGAATTTTTCTTAATAGAATCTACTTCGCCAGAAGAATTCTCATCTTCTTCGCTCTCATAAAGTATCCTCTTCCAAAAGAAAATCCGAAGCCAGACCCGGATTCTCTGATCTGTATCATATAGAAAATGAACGCCCAGTGCTGATAAGAACCAGGAAACTTTCGCCTTCACATAAGTCTCCTGTCTGAATTCGCCTGTCGCTTTATATCGTAACGGAATAAAAAGCACTGACAGAACCAAAAACAACAGAAGACCAAGTAAAATTCCAAGAATAATTAAAATTATTTTTATAATATTCATGAAGAAGCCCTCCCTGCAAAAAGATAGCTCTTCACATCCATTCCACCGGTATGGTCATATGTTTCCTGAACAATCTGCTGAACCACCTCTAAAGCTTCCTCATAACCATCAGCCAGCCCTATAATTATCATGTCCTTCTTTGGATAACCTTTCTGCAAAAGTTCCCTGGAAGGAATAATATCCATAAGATTGTCCGGATGAGATGCAACGGTAATCACATAAGCAGAGATCATTCCGGCATTATGGTTTATTTTCCATTTCATCCTAGCAGCTTTCTTCGCCGCTTTCTTTCCCAGAAATATATTATCGTACCACTTCATGCATGAACCTGTTCTAATAATATTTGTGAGTTCCCCATAAATTACTTTTCTTTAAATCCAGGTATTCGTTATATGCTTTTTCCAAAATTTGCTTCTCATTGGAAAATTTCAGCAGATGATAAGCTTCGTGATATTTATAAAACCCGGAATCTACAAAATATTCTTCTCTCTGGGGTTTGCTGTAATAGCTTTCTCCCATCATTAAATACCAATGTACTTCTTTTTCTACAGTATCCTCGGGAACCGTAAAGGAATACTGGCTTTTTCCAATATATTGTATGATTGTTGCGGTAGCACCTGTTTCTTCTTTCACTTCCCGGATCGCAGTATCCTTATACTCTTCTCCAGGCTCTACTGTACCTTTTGGGAGTACCCATCCTTCGTACTTATTCTTATAATTCTTATATAAGAGCAGAATCTTCCCTCGAAAAATCACTACACCGCCACAACTCGTTGCCTCGATCATTGCAATACCTCCTAAAGTGTGGTGTAACCAAATAAACTAAGTCTAGTATACCCCTTTTTGAGTCTTTATGCAATCTTTAATC
Organism: Agathobacter sp.; assembly: GCA_045124075.1. Classification (GTDB taxonomy): domain Bacteria; phylum Bacillota; class Clostridia; order Lachnospirales; family Lachnospiraceae; genus Roseburia. The sequence goes on along the minus strand of JBGVLD010000011.1, from coordinate 52,079 downwards.
TCTGCTCCTTATTTCTTTATATACGCTTCAAATACTTTCTGAGCCACCGGAACCGCATATTTACTTCCCGAACCAGAATCTTCTACTACAACTGCAATTGCTATATCTTCTTTTCCATCCACTTTGATATAACCAGTGAACCAGGCATTTGTGGTATCTTTCGTATCCGATACCTGTGCCGTTCCTGTTTTGCCATAAGCTTCGTATTTGGATGATTTTAATTTTGTACCAGTCCCCTTTAAAACGGTCTGTCGCATAAAACTTTCCAGAACTTCTGCTTCTTCTTGTTCCATTAGAGAACCATATTCTTTGGCTGTATAAGTATCAATCAATGTTCCATCAGCACTTTCCGTATGATTTACCAGATATGGTTCCATTAAAATTCCATCATTACAGATTGCACTTGCAATTATAACCATATGAAGAGGAGAAACTGTAGTGGTGCCCTGACCAATTCCTGTCTCCATAGTAGAAGAATCATCTGCTTCTTCTGTAAGGGAGAAGCTACTGATAGAATGTGGAAAATCAATCGGAAGATTTTCTCCAAACAACAGATCATTTGCTGTCTTTGTCCATTTATTCTTATCAAGATCAATAGAAAGAGAAGCAAAAGCAGCATTACAGGAATCCCCAAAGGCCTCAATCAAATCCTCTTTTCCATGGGATTTATTAGAAGCACAGTTAATGGTTCTGCCATCTGCGGTAAAGCTACTGTCGCAATCAAAGGTAAAATCCTTATACGAATCTGGATGTTCACGGTAATATTCTAAGGCCGTTATGATCTTAAAAACAGATCCAGGCGTATATTTGCCCTGGGTTGCTCGGTTAAAAAGTACAGAACTGCCTTCTTTATTGATCTCTTGCCAATCCTCCACCACAGTATTCGGGTCAAAATCCGGCTTTGATACCATTGCAAGAATTTTTCCAGTGGAAGGCTCCATCACAATGACTGCTCCATCATAATTTCCTAGTGCATCATAAGCAGCTTTCTGTAAATCTACATCCAAGGTCGTATACACTGTATCTCCCAGAGTCTTTTCACCCTGAACTTCTGACATAATCTGATCCGCAATAAATTGATGGGAAGAAAGCAGGGTATAATTTTCCTGTTTTTCCAGTCCTGCTTTTCCATTTACTCCATACCCCACCACATGAGAAAACAACTTCCCATATGGATAAATTCTTGTTTCATCACCGTTTTCTGCCACATCAGTGGTTGCCAGAATTTCTCCATCCGCTGATAGAATATCTCCTCTTACCACATGAGCAGCATACAGATCCTGAAGCCCATTATAGGTACTGCTAATATATTCTTCTTTTCCAATTATCTGAAAGTAGACAAAATAAGTTAACATTCCACAGAAAAGAACCAGAAAAAAATACGTGATTAAAGCAAATTCTTTATTTGTTTTTTTCTTTTTGACGTGTCGGTTTTGGAGCTGATTTTGTTTTTGATTTTGTTTTTGCATTTGATTTTGCGGTTTCACTTTTCTTAGTTCCTCCTTTCTGTGAAGATTTCACAGGCTGCATAACATACAAGGCCTGCACAATTCCAAATATTAAAATGGTAGAAAGCAAAGAACTTCCTCCATAGCTGACCAAAGGAAGGGTCACTCCTGTGGATGGAATGAATTTCATTCCACCACCAATCGTAAGAAAAACCTGCAACGCATAGATACTTCCTAGTCCCACTGCCACCAGTTTATAAAAGGAGTCTTTCATATTAATTGAGATGTTGAACATCATCAGAAAACAACTGATACATACCAATATGAGACAAATTGCAAAAAATCCTCCCATTTCTTCAGAAATTGCAGAAAAAATAAAGTCTTTTTCCACTACTGGAATCTTCTTCGGAAGTCCCTGATTTAATCCTAATCCAAACCATCCTCCAGTTCCAATGGCAAATAGGGACTGACTAATCTGATATCCCTGTTTTTCATATACGGACAAAGGATCCAGCCATGCAATCACACGATTCTGTACGTGTGGAAATAATTGATAGCCCAAAAAACACGCCAAAGCCGTTGCTCCCAGTCCACCTGCAAAATAATACCATTTTCCAGAGGCTACATAAACCATAGCAAGGAAGGTAAAGAAATACAAAAGAGCCCCTCCCAGATCTCTTGAAGCCACTAAAATAAGTACAAATACCGCCGATATGATTACAGTAAGCAGAACCTGTTTAAAATCATTTTTATAATACAACATGGATGCAATAAAAAATATAAAAAGAACCTTAATAAATTCGGAAGGCTGCAACGTTACCGGTCCCACAGAAATATTAATTTTTGCTCCATCACTTACTTTTCCAAAAACAAGCACGAACAGAAGTGCCAGAATTCCCACTCCTGCATATAACCAGGTCAATTTACGAAACCGGCTTCCCAGCTGCATGATATAGGGAATCAACATAATGATCACAAATCCCGCCAGAAGGAACATGAACTGACGAAATGCTTTGTCAAAATCCAGCCTCGTCAGCATAATAAAACTAATGGAAAGCAGCATACACATATGATTCATGACAAGTTCTGAGGCTCTTTTATAAAATACGTGATACATAAAAATAAAAGCCGCAAATAAAATTATCTGCATCAAGTAAAATCCCAGAATTTGAGAATTTTGCGTAGTCAGATATAATACCAGATAAGCATTTCCATGAATCAGAAATAAAAGCCCTCTTTGAAAGGCATAAATTTTGCCTTCTGTTTTTCCTTTTCCAATAAACCGAAATACTACAAAACTCAAAAAAGTATAGATCAGAAAAAGAAAGATCATTATGTACTTGGATGACTGTACTGCCAGTTGTACCATACTTACTCTACTCCTCTTTTATAATGTCCATTTGTGAAGGAAATCATTTCACGATCAAAGCGGTTCATAACCTCTAAAATTGCTTTTGCTTCCTCTTTCGTCTCAATAGTAAAACTGAGGCGAAAATCTTTTATCCCTGCATTTTCCAGTTGTTTCAAGTTAGAAAAAAGACAGACCGGAAGAGAATTATATATTACATTGTAGCACTCATTACAATGATTCTTTACTGGAAACTGCGCTTGATAACGATCTTTTAAGAAACAAATTGTCTTTGTCTTGTCACAGCCCTTTGTATTCTTATGAACACACTGAGCAGAGATCATCAACGGATAATATCCGTAAATTACCATTTCTGTATCCATATTGCTTCGATTATCAATTTCCTTTTTGTTCAGCTCATAAGGCATTGTGGTCAGAAATACGCCCTGTTTCTTTAATTCTTTCTGTGCTAGATCGTTGAAGGTATAAAGATTATAATCTGAAACGATCTTTGCTTTCGGAAAATTATTTCTTACCCAGTAAAGTTCTTCATAGTTTCGAACTACAAAGCCTGTTGGTGAATTTTTCTTCCATATTTCTATTTTCGAAGTATAGAACTGGCTTGTTTCCTTTCGAAAAATATGAGGAAGCATCAGATAGATCTCTTTTCCGGCTTTCTCTGCCAGCCGTACATCCTGCTCCCATTCCTCTTTTATGTTCTTTCTGGAATAGGCATTACTATCAATATAAATCCGGCTAATTTTCTCATTTTCCAAGAAAACAGAAAACAGCTGACGGTTTTCAGTAGAGACAGAGATATGGGCATTTTCTCGCCTTTTAAAATCTGCAGTTTGCTGCTGGATTTCTGCGGAGTTGTTACTGCTATCTCTTACATATTTGTCTAAAATCTTCTTGGACAATCGTTCAAAAGCTTCTCTTCGAAGCTGATTTAAAGCCCCATTCGGAATAAAAATATGCTCATCCATTTCCAATTCCAACGACGCAAAATAAAAATCAGATTCACCAGTTTTATTTAACCGGCTCAGAATATCCTCTCTGGTCATTGGCTTGTTTTTTGCAGCGCTTACTTCTCCTACTTCCACCTGAACACTCTCTTCTCCAAGAAAAAGAGTAAGACGGGCAGACTGTCCCTGTTTCATTACAGCATAACCTGACACCGGAATCTGGCTTTTTGTTAGAATGATAGCTCCTGTTTCTTCCTTCTCATAGGAAGGCTTCTCAAAAGTTACCATATCCTTTCCATTATGCTTATGATAATAACCATTGGTAAAACCACAACGGTTTCCCAATTTTAAAAGTTGTGTTACATCCGCTTTATCAATATTTCTGCCCTGTTCCAGACGATCTATATTTCTGCGATATACGGATACTACACCGGCAGCATAGTCGATCTGCTTCATCCGTCCTTCAATCTTAAGCGAATAAACACCAGCTTCTTTTAATTCTGCCAAATCTTCCAGTCCGCACATATCTTTCATACTTAAAACAAAGGAATCTTTCCGATAAGATTTTTTCTTCTCATCTAAGACCTCATAAGAGAGACGGCATGGCTGGGCGCAACGTCCTCTGTTTCCGCTTCTTCCCCCTAAGATACTGGAAAACAGACACTGACCGGAATAACTATAGCATAAAGCCCCATGAACAAAGGCTTCCAGTTCCATCCCCGTCTCCTCATGAATCGATTTCATTTCATCCAGAGAAACTTCTCTTGCCATTACCACTCTGGTCACTCCATACTGCTGTAAAAAACGAACTCCCTCAATACCCGTGACCGTCATCTGGGTACTGGTATGAATTGGCATATCCGGAAAACACTCATGAATAAAAACAAGTGCTCCAAGATCCTGTACAATAACCGCATCTAAACCTCTTTCATAATAAGGCAGAAGGTAATCATATAATTTTTCTTTTAACTCCTGATTTTTCAGTAATGTATTGACAGTCAGATATATCTGCTTTCCCCGAATATGTGCATAGTCCAACGCTTCCAAAAGCTCTTCCTTGGGAAAATTGTTAGCATAAGCTCTTGCTCCAAACAAATCTCCGCCTACATAGACTGCATCTGCGCCAGCCGCAATGACAGCTTTTAATATTTCAAATGAGCCCGCTGGGGCAAGTAATTCAAAATCCTTTTGTGACATGTTCCTTCTCCTTTGACACGAAGCATTTTTACCAACAAACAACATTGGTCTCCTTGCAAAAACATAAGGGAGCAGAAATTCCTGCCCCCCTTTTCTTATGTATGTATTATTTCTTTGCTGTAGTATTCTTCTTACTACCCATTCCATCTAATAATTTATCTTCCAGAGTTGCTTCCAGCCTTGTCTTATTTAAAAGCAATTCTTTATTTTCTGCTTCTAATTCTTTCGCTCTGGTCTCTGCTGTCTCCGTCTTAATCTGGTTACTGATAAGATCATGCTTTAAATCATAAATCTCTTTCTCTTTTAGCTCCAGATCCCGTTCGAGCTTGTCCACCCGGTCTTTAGCCTTGAAATAATCATCTGCTATGTTTAACTGAATCAGGGTTCCCTTCATGTTAAGTGGCAGGTGCTTGCAATTCTCGATTGCTTCAAACTCTGCGATTTTATTATTAATATAAGCAGCAACCTTCTGAAGGTACTCCTCACCTTCATAACCGCTTAATGTATATACTTTTCCATCAATTACTACATCGGCACTCGTCTTTGCTGACATACCATATCCTCCGTATCTATTCCCATATGCATTTTCTATCATTATAACTATTTGCGTTCATTTGCGCAACTATATTTCATGGGGAATTCCAAAATGTTCATAGGCAAAATCTGTCACGACTCTTCCTTTTGGTGTCCGATTGATAAAACCGTTCTTTACCAGATAAGGCTCATACACATCTTCAATCGTACCAGAATCTTCTCCAATGGCAGCTGCCAGAGTATCCAGTCCTACAGGTCCACCCTTAAATTTCTCAATTATGGTCATTAAAATATTCCGGTCATTCTGATCTAAGCCCATCTTATCTACTTCTAAGAGATCCAGAGCAAAAGATGCTACTTCATAAGTGATATTCCCATCATATTTTACCTGGGCAAAATCTCTTACTCTTTTTAACAAGCGATTGGCAAGTCGCGGAGTTCCTCTAGAACGCCTCGCCATTTCATAGGCTCCTTTCTCATCAATGACCACTCCCAATTTCTCCGCAGAATGCACAATAATGGATTTTAACTCATCTACAGTATAATATTCCATATGATTGACCACGCCAAAACGGTCACGAAGAGGTGCAGATAACATTCCGGCTCTTGTGGTAGCTCCCACCAGCGTAAATTTCGGCAGATTGATTCGAATGGAACGGGCTGTTTCTCCTTTTCCAATCATAACGTCAATCGCATAATCTTCCATGGCAGGATATAAGACCTCTTCCACCTGACGGTTCAGTCGGTGAATCTCATCTACAAAAAGGACATCTCCTTCCTGTAGATTGTTAAGAATTGCCGCCATTTCCCCCGGTTTTCCAATGGCCGGACCAGAGGTAATTTTAAAATGGGTCCCCATTTCATTGGCGATAATTTCTGCAAGGGTGGTCTTTCCCAACCCTGGAGGTCCATAGAAAAGCACATGGTCTAAGGCTTCCCCTCTGGCTCTTGCTGCTTCAATATATACTTTTAAATTTTCTTTGATTTTTTCCTGTCCAACGTAAGAATCCAGATTCTGAGGACGAAGGCTTGTTTCAATAACAATATCCTCTTCCTGCATCTGGGTGGAAATAACTCTTCTTTCCATGTGATTCTCCTAAAATAATGCCATATGCTTTAATGCCAGTTTCAAGACATCTTCTACATCCATGCCATCCGTAATTTCTACCTGAGAAACTGCCTTTAAACTCTCTGTCTGAGAATAACCCAGGGCAGAAAGTGCCAAAATGGCATCATTTTTGACAGAATTCCCTTCATTTCTACCAGATTTTGACAAGTTTTCCGTCTTTTTCTCAAAAGCTTCTTCCAGAGACATCTTATCTTTTAATTCCAAAATAACTCTCTGAGCAGTTTTAGCTCCTACTCCAGGTGCTTTGGCAATGGCTTTAGCATCTCCTGCCAGAATTGCAAACCGCAAATCATCCGCTGACAATACTGAAAGCACTGCAAGCCCTCCTTTTGGTCCAATTCCACTGACACCGATTAATTTTATGAACATATCCAGATCATCTTTTGTCAAAAATCCGTATAAAATCATGGCATCTTCTCTGATATGCAGATAGGTATGTACTTTGATCTGCTGTCCGATACTTGGAAGATATTCAAAAGTATGACCGGATATATACACCATGTAACCAATTCCACCCACGTCAATGACGATGTGATCTGGATTTATTTCTGCCAGTTCTCCCCTGATATAGGAATACATCTATTTTCCTCCCTTTGGAAAACGCTTTCCAATTCGTATGATAATTTCCTGACTGATCAGTCCATTAATAAATCCTGTAGCCGCTCCCGCGATCAAAAGCACAGGAATGTAATAATAAATATAGTAATTGGACACCACAATAGATGCCATAATGACCTGACCGATATTGTGAAGGATTCCTCCCGTGGTACTGATGGTAATACATTTAAAATCGAACTTTTTAAGAAGAACCATCCCAAGAAAACTAAGGACCCCTCCCGCCAGAGAATATAGAATACTAAATCCATTACCAAATAAAAATCCTGTCAATATAATCCGAAGTACAGAAACACACAAAGCCTCTTTCGCTCCAATTTCATAAAGCATCAGAACTACCACCAGATTAGCAAGTCCCAGTTTTATCCCCGGAATTCCAAAAGAAAAAGGAATCAGGCTCTCCACATAACTAAGTATCATGGAAAGCGCCAGAAATAAGCCCATGAAAGCAGTCTTTTTTTTCATAAAATTCCCCTTTCCTGCCGCTACTTTAGTTCTGCTGTCTGTTAGTTTGCAACTGCATCTAACGTTCCTTCATCTGCTCCTACCACCGTAACTGTTACCTTATTTGGCAGGCAGACAATAGTTTCCTTATCCTTGGAAATGGATTTTTGAAGCATACAAAGATGATCCGGGCATGAAGCACTTTCCATATGAACCACGCCATCCTCAATTACCACCACATTGGTAACTTTATCATCTTTGTCTTTTACAGAAATACTCTGGTCTTTTTCCAGAGAATATTCTCCGTATTTTTCTCCATCTCTTGCAATGATAATACGCTGTCCCTGTTCCAGACTTCTGGTCTGATAAAATACAAATAATCCAATTCCCACTACGAGAAGTATGGCAAAAAATATAAGATCTTTTTTACCAACACGTTTATTCATTGGATACGACCTCTCCTAAATAATAAAACCCTTTACATTCTTTTAATAAAACCGGATAAATCTGTCCGATCATATCCTTTGTTCCCGGGAAATGCACCACAGAATTATTGTCCAGACGACCTGTAATTAAGGAATCATCCTGTTCATTTAATTCTTCTGCCAGTACATTCATAACTTTGCCTTCCAATGCCATAGATTTTTCTGTGGCAATAGTCTGAACTTCTTTCAACAAACGATCAAAACGATCTTTTACCACCTCCGCTGGAATCTGATCTTCCATAGCTGCAGCCGGTGTTCCGGTTCTCTTGGAATAAATAAAGGTAAAGGCACTGTCATAACCTACTTTTTTTACCACATCCATGGTCTCTAAGAAATCTTCTTCTGTCTCCCCTGGGAATCCCACAATAATATCTGTGGTAAGGGCAATATCCGGAATTTCTTTGCGCAATTTATCTACAATATCTAAATACCGCTCTTTATCATAATGACGGTTCATGATCTTCAGAACCCTGGAGCTTCCAGACTGTAATGGAAGGTGCATATGTTTGCAGACTTTCTTACATTCTTTCATTGCAAGAATCAGATCATCGGATAAATCTTTTGGATGGGAAGTCATAAAACGGATTCTCTTTAATCCTTCGATCTTATCCACTTCCCGAAGCAGCTCTGCAAAAGTAACTGGCTGTTCTAAGTTCTTGCCATAGGAATTGACATTCTGGCCTAAAAGCATGATTTCGCAGACTCCGTCTGCTACTAATCCTTCAATTTCCCGGATAATATCTTTTGGTTCTCTGCTTCGTTCTCTTCCTCTTACATAAGGTACAATACAGTAGCTGCAGAAATTGTTGCAGCCAAACATAATATTTACACCTGATTTAAAGGAGAATTTCCGTTTTACCGGAAGATCTTCTACAATTTTATCTGTATCTTTCCAGATATCCACAATCATAGAATCAGATTCTAAAGCACGACATAATAACTCTGCAAATTTGTAAATATTATGGGTTCCAAATACCAGGTTCACAAAACGGTAGCTTTTCTTTAATTTCTCTACTACTTCTGGTTCCTGCATCATGCAACCGCATAAAGCAATCATCATGTCCGGATTTTTCTTTTTATAATTAGATAAGTAGCCCAGTCTTCCATATACCTTATTATTGGCATTTTCCCGGACGGTACAGGTGTTGTAAATCACAAAATCAGCATGCTCATCCTCTGCTTCCACATAGCCTGCCTGCTCTAAAATACCCACAAGCTTCTCAGAGTCTCTGGCATTCATCTGACATCCAAAAGTCTGGACACAGTAAGTCAGATTTCTGCCTTTTTCCTGCTCTTTTGCCGCTACATAAGCTTTTGCTTTTTCCAAATATTTGTACTGTAAATCTGCTTCTTCTTTTCCTGTTAAAATTGTTTCTTCAAAATCTCTCATAAAATTCCTCGTAATTATCGAATCTGTCCATTTCCTGTAATCACATATTTATAACTGGTTAATGCTTCTAATCCCATAGGTCCTCTTGCGTGAAGTTTCTGAGTACTAATTCCGATCTCTGCACCGAATCCAAATTCATTTCCATCGGAAAAACGGGTAGATACGTTCACATATACACAGGCAGAATCAATTTCATTTAAGAATTTCTCTGCCGCCGCGTAATCAGAAGTAACAATGGTCTCGGAATGGGATGTATTATATTTATTAATGTGGGCAATTGCCTCTTCAATAGAGTCTACCACTTTTACAGACATAATATAATCTAAGTATTCTTTTCCCCAGTCCTCTTCTGTAGCTGAAATGACTTTTTCTTTTCCATTCAGGCATGCACTGGCTCTTTCATCAGCTCTCATTTCTACCTGATGCTCTTTTAATTTCTCGTGTAATTTTGGTAGCAGAGCTTTTGCCACATCCTTATGAACCACAATGGATTCACAGGCATTACATACACCGATTCTCTGGGTCTTTGCATTATGAATAATAGAAATTGCCATATCCAGATCGGCACATTTATCTACGTATACGTGACAGTTTCCTGTTCCTGTCTCAATCACTGGTACGGTGGCATTATTTACTACATGAGAAATCAACCCTGCGCCGCCCCTTGGAATCAGAACATCTACATACTGGTTCATTTTCATAAGAGCATCAGTGGTAGCTCTGTCTGTATCTTCAATGAGGTTTAATGCCCCTTCTGGAATATTGCAGGCAGTTAATGCTTCCTGTAACGCTTCTACAATAGCAATATTGGAATTAATAGCGTCACTGCCACCCTTTAAGATCACACAGTTTCCTGTTTTAAAACAAAGGCCAAAAGCGTCAGAAGTTACATTTGGTCTTGCTTCATAGATCATTCCTACTACACCAATTGGTACACGTTTTTTTCCTACCATCATACCATTTGAACGTTTGGTCATGGAAAGATATTCCCCAATTGGGTCCTTAAGTCCCGCCACCTGACGAAGTCCATCTGCCATTCCAAGAAGTCTGTCATGATTTAAAGCCAGACGATCTAAAAGCCCCTGTGGCATATTTCTTTCTTTTCCATTAATAATGTCTTTCTCATTAGCAGCAATAATCTGCTCTTCATGGGCCATTAACGCATCTGCACAGGCAAAAAGTGCGTTATTTTTCACTTCTGTAGATAACATTCCTACCTGAATTCTGGCATCATGGGCTTTTTTACATAATTCTTCTAATTTAAAATTCTCTGTCATAAATCATAACCTCTCTTTGCTCTGTAATGATTGTTCCCATAGAAACATCGAATTCTTCTTTTCCCCAATCCTGCACCATCTGCATTTCATAGGCAATTCCTACAGGATAAACTTCTGGAAACCGTTTTAAATACCTGTCATAATACCCCTGACCAAAGCCAATCCGACTTCCTTTTTCTGAAAAAGCTACCCCAGGCACCAGCATAACATCTCCCTGATTAGGCTCATAGATAGGACAGCATTCCTTCGGCTCAAAAATATGAAAAGCGCCTTCTTCCAGATCTTCCATTGACGTTACGAAATAAAAGTCCATATCTTTACCTCTCACCTTTGGAAATGCCAATTTCTGCTTCTTTCTAAAAGCTTTTTGAATCAGAAGATTTAAGGAAACTTCATTGGAAATGGCGCTGTATACGCAAAGTACACCTTCTAGGTCTATAAACCATTCCTGACTGGTTATACGCTTGCAAATGCGACCGCTTTTCTCTTCTACCTGCTCTTTCGACAACCGTTTTCGCTCTGTTTTGATGCGACTACGAATTTTTTCCTTTGTTTCCATATTTCTCTCCCAGATTGGTAACAGTTCCATCTTCATTTACCATATCAATGTTATTTAACTGGGCTCGGAGATTTCCGCGAACATTTGCAACAAATTCTTTTCTTAATAGATCCTGTTCTTTCTTCTCTGCTTCTGTCAGTCCTTCTGCTTTAGACTTGCGGTATAATTCATTAATTCGATTGATCTTTTCCTGAGTCATTATCCAATACTCTCCATAATAAAGTTTTCCAGATTAAAGTTCTGGTTCTTATCTGCGTGGAATCTGGTTCCTAAGAAATCCTCTTCAAAAATGTCATGAACCACAGATACATCTTTTCCATTGGCAATGATCATATCGGTTCCAGATAAGGTTGCAATCTTGGCAGCAGTAAGTTTGGTAGACATTCCACCAGTTCCTACATTGCTTCCGGTAGTTCCCTTTGCCATGGAATAAATCTTCTCGTCTAATTTCTCTACTTCCCTGATCAATTCTGCATCCTGATTTGTATGTGGGTCATCCGTATAAAGTCCGTCAATATCGGAAAGCAGGATCAAAAGATCTGCTCCCACCAGAGAAGATACCAGTGCCGATAAGGTATCGTTATCACCGAACTGCATTTCGTATGTACTTACCGTATCATTTTCATTTACAACGGGAATCACTCCAAGATGAAACAACTCTTCAAAGGTATTCTTCGCATTATCCCGAGACACCGGATTAATCATGGTATTCTTGGTAAGAAGCACCTGTCCTGCTGTCTGATTATATTCCCCAAAAAATTTCTGATAAGTCATCATAAGCTTTGCCTGTCCTACTGCAGCGCAGGCCTGCTTAGTAGAAATATCCGTTGGACGTTCTTTTAATCCAATGGCATCCCTTCCTACTGCAATCGCTCCGGAACTTACCAGACACACATCAATATCCCGGTTTCTCAGATCACATAAAGTTCTTACCAAATGCTCCATTTTATAAAAATCAAGGCTTCCTGTTTCCTCATGAGTTAAGGAAGAGGAACCTATCTTAATTACGACTCTGTGGTATTTTTTCTTTTCCATAATCTAATCCTCTTTTTGTATCTTTTCAATATCTTATATACTGTATCACATATTAGGGAAAAATACAAAAAACTTTTTATTAAAATTATGAGCTGTGCACAAATGAAACTTGATTTTCTTATAAAAATCCACTAACATATTTTTGTTATAGTATGATATAAAGCCACACTATAATAAAAACTTTATAACAGAAAAGAGTAATATACATGAAACATAAACTATCTCGACTCCTCCCCCTGCTCCTTTGCACATTCCTTTGCCTGAATCTTTTACAGGGCTGTGGAACTCAAACGGAAATTTCCAAATCCGGTTTCTATTTTGATACCATTATTCAAATTCAGCTTTATGGAACCAATGATGAGACCTACATCAAAGAATGCTTTAAGCTGGCAGAAAAATATGAGAATTTATTTTCAAATACTATAGAAGACAGCGATATCTCCAGAATCAATGAAAATGCCGGGAAATTTGTAACAGTTGACCCAGAAACTGTTGCATTAATTGAAAAAGGAATTGCTTATGGAGAATTAAGTATGGGAAAATTCGACATTACCATTGGAAAATTATCTGAATTATGGAACTTCTCTGAAATTGCCAAAAATACCGAAGATTCAGAAAATGAAGTCGATGCTTCCACTCTTCCTGCGGAAGAAGAAATTCTCACTCTACTTCCCCATGTGGATTACAACCATATTGTGATTCAGGATAATCAAGTAAAATTAACAGATCCAGACTCCAAAATTGATCTGGGTGGAATTGCAAAAGGCTATATTGCCGACAAGATGAAAGAATATTTAACAGAAGCTGGCATTACTTCTGGTTTTATCAACCTGGGAGGTAATGTTCTGACTATTGGCAAAAAAGCTAATGGAAATGGTTATAATATCGGAATTCAGCGCCCTTTCTCTCAAACTGGAGAATCTATTGTATCTGTTCAGGTAAAAGATATGTCCGTAGTTTCCTCTGGAGTCTATGAACGCTATTACCGGATTGCCGGAAAATTGTATCATCATATTTTAGATATAGAAACCGGATATCCTTATGAGAATGATCTTTATGAAGTTACCATCATTTCCAAAGAATCTGTAGATGGAGACGCATTAAGTACCACCTGTTTTGCCCTTGGTCTGGAAAAAGGCATGGAACTTATTGAATCCCTGCCAGATACGGAAGCCATTTTTATTACCAGTGATGAAGAAATTTATACTACATCTGGAGTCGGGGAAAAGATACCTATTACGTATTATTAGAACAGTGCATCCTGAATCTTTCCTCCAATTGTAAAATAACATGCATATATTTATTGTCCTTGTCAGTATTTCGCCAAATACGAACTCACCAGTAAAATAAAAGCAAAAAACGCATCAACCATGCGAATGAGAATAAATCTCCAATGCATATTAATGCGTTTTTCTTATTCTTTTTAATACTCAATTAAAGAATGCACTTCTTCGGACACTTCTCTGCACAAATTCCACATCCGGTACATTTCTCCTGATCAATATGAGCAATATTGTCTACTACGTGTACTGCGTCAGATGGACAATTCTTCTCACAAAGATGACATCCGATACAACCCACAGAGCAGGCACTCATAACATCTTTACCTTTATCCTTGGAACTACATTTTACAATATGAGCTGCGTCATATGGCACCAGTTCGATTAAGTGTTTTGGACAGGCAGCCACACATTTGCCGCAGGCTTTACAGGTCTCTTTATCCACTACTGCCACACCATCTACTACGTGGATGGCATCAAACGGACAAGCCTTTACACAAGTACCATATCCCAGACATCCGTAGTTGCAGGATTTTGGACCTCCAGCCGGCACAAAACTCATAGCAGTACAGTCCTGTAATCCAGAATATTCATAATCTGTTTTTGCTTTATCACAGGTTCCTGCACATTTAACAAAGGCAACTTGTTTTACACCTTCTTCTGCCGCTACTCCCATAATCTCACCAATCTGTGCAGCCACCGGTGCACCGCCTACTGGACACTGATTTACAGGTGCTTCCCCTTTCACAATGGCAGCTGCCAAACCGGAACATCCGGCATAACCACATCCACCACAGTTATTACCAGGTAACACACCACAGATTGCTTCTTCTCTTTCATCTACTTCTACTTTGAACTTCTCTCCTGCGATTCCAAGGAAAAGTCCAAGAAGAATACCTACACAGCCAACTACTAAACCGGCCACAATTACTGCTGTAATATTCATATGCACCCTCCTAAATCATTCCTGAGAATCCCATGAAAGCAATTGACATCAGGCAGGCAGTAACTAAAACGATTGCTGTACCCTGAAATGGCTTCGGGATATCATTATACTCAATTTTCTCACGAATTCCTGCCATCAGTACGATTGCAATAAAGAATCCTACTGCGGTAGCAAATCCGTATACAACACCTTGTAAAATATTGTAATCATAAGTTACGCAGTTTAAAGCTACACCTAATACAGCACAGTTGGTAGTAATCAGTGGTAAATATACACCAAGAGACTCGTATAAGGCTGGCATGGATTTCTTTAAGAACATTTCGACAAACTGTACTAAAGCTGCAATAACCAGAATGAAGACAATTGTCTTTAAATAGGTTAGATCAATATCCTTGCTTTGAAGGAAGGAATTATTCAAAATATACTTGTAAATCAGTCCTGTGATAAAGGATGAAATTGTAATAACGAAAATTACGGCTCCACCCATTCCTGCGGCTGTGTTGACCTTTTTGGAAACCCCCAGGAAAGGACAGATTCCCAAGAACTGGCTCAGTACAACGTTATTTACGATAGCAGAGCCAACTGCAATAAGTATTAATTCTTTCATTTTCTGTTCCTCCTTAATTCTGTGGCTTCTCTACGGATGCATCTGCCTGTGAATTTTCAGTAGCAGCAGCCGTCTGGGCTTTACCAGTACAGCTTCCGGACATACCGCAGCTTGCACAATCTCCCGAAATACATCCTGATGGTTTTGCCAGTGGAGTTCCTTTGTTTTCCATCTTCTTACGAATAATATTCATTCCTGCAACCAAAAATGCCAATACAAGGAAAGCACCAGGAGCCATAATGAAAATGGTAATTGGAGTATATCCAATATTCGCAAGAACAGGCTGATCAAAGATAGTTCCTGCTCCTAAAATCTCACGAATCAGACCAATAATGGTAAGACCACAGGTAAATCCAAGCCCCATACCGATTCCATCGAAAATAGAAGGAATTGGAGGATTCTTAGAAGCATAACTTTCCGCACGGCCTAAAATAATACAGTTTACAACGATAAGTGGAATATAAACACCTAACGCATTGGATAAACTCTGCAAATATGCCTTCATCAAGAATTCAACTACAGTTACTAAGGACGCTACAATTACGATGTATGCAGGCATACGTACTTTATCCGGAATCACTTTACGGAATAAAGAAATCAATAGGTTGGAACAAATCAATACCACAGTGGTAGAAAGTCCCATTCCCAGTCCGTTGATTGCAGAAGAAGTTACTGCAAGAGTCGGACACATACCCAGCATTAAGACAAAAGTAGGGTTCTCTTTAATGATACCGTTATATAAACGTTCCACGTACTTGTTCATTACTGAGCACCTCCTAACGCATTGTTAAAATAATAAATTGCTGCATTACATCCGTTTGCCATAGCCTTAGAGGTAATGGTAGAACCGGAAATGGTCTCGATTTCGTTGTCTGCAGCTGCTGTAGTCTTAACAACCACAAACTCTTCTACTTTCTTATTTTGGAACTGACTGTAGAAAGATTCGTCTTTTGCTTTCATACCAAGACCAGGAGTCTCTGCTATATCAGTAATAGAATAACCATTTACAGTACCATCTGATTTAATACCAACAGAAAAAGTAATGCTTCCCTGACTTCCATCTTTTGCAGTAACTGTAATAACGTAACCTATCGCATTACCACTTGCATCCAATGCTTCTTCAACATCATCAATGGTATCGTTGAAGCCACCTTCTGTCATTAAATCAGCAGCTTTTTCTGTATCAAAATCTACTGCGTTAAAGGAATCTGCTTCCTCAAATACTGCCTGAAAAGCTTCCTGTTTAGCAGCAAGATCTGCTGCATCAATTCGAGGCTTTGTAATTCCATATACCAGACCAAGAATCAGACCTAATACTAAGGTAAAGGCAGTTAAGATCAAAGCATCATGTATAATCTGTTTATTCATGTTTCTTTGCCTCCTTTACTACTCCAAATGCTCTTGGCACTGATATTTTCTCAATAATTGGAACAAGGATGTTGCTTAAGATAATGGCAAAAGATACACCTTCTGCATTGGCACCAAAGCAACGGAATAATCCAGTCAACACACCACAGCAAATACCGAATATAATCTGGCCTGTTGGTGTAATCGGACTGGTAACATAGTCGGTCGCCATAAAGAATGCCCCCAGCATAAGTCCACCACCACAAATCTGTGCAACCAGATAATTGGAATCAAATTCGCCTGGGGAGAAAAGACCACCCTGGCTGAAAATAATCATGAATATTGCAAAACTTACAATATAAGAACCTGGAATTCTTAAATTGATAATCCCTGCCAGAATTAGAATAATTGCACCAATAATAATGGCAATGGCAGAAGTCTCACCAATGGTTCCAGCAGTTTTACCAATCAGCATATCGAAAGAATTTACTCCATCCATTAATGCAACGCCTTCTGTAACCGCATTATTTTTCATAAGGGCTAACGGAGTTGCTCCTGAATAGGTATCACAGGTAAAGTTAGTCATATCAGCTGCAAAAGCGATTAACAGGAAACATCTTGCTCCTAAGGCCGGATTCATAAAGTTCTGTCCCAGACCTCCAAAAAGCATTTTTACAATAATAATTGCAAAGACACCACCGATGACAGCTTCCCAAATTGGAAGTGAAACCGGAAGGTTAAGTGCCAGAAGTAAACCGGTCACTACTGCGCTTAAATCTCCGATCGTATTCTTTTTATGTACGATCTTATTAAAAATCCATTCAGAAACCACACAGGTTCCAACTGTAACAAGTATTAAAAGTAATGCTCGAAAACCAAAATTATAAATTCCAAATAAACTTGCAGGAAGCAGTGCTATAATAACCCATAACATGATCTTGCTTGTGGAATCTTTGGCACGTACATGTGGTGATGACGATACTTTATATAAATCACTCACTTTAATCCACCTCTTTCTCTATTTCTTCTTTTTCTCTGCCAGTGTAAGCTTTTTCATGGTCTTAACAGACTGGGCAACTGGTCTTCTGGAAGGACATACATAAGTACAGCTACCACACTCGATACATTCCAAACCATGCCATTTCTCAAACTCTTCCATCAATCCCAGATTACCAAATTTCGCCAGTCTGGAAGGGATCAGCTGTTCAGGGCAAGCCTCTACACATCGTCCACAATTGATACATGCAATCGGTTCAAAAGCGGATGCCTCATCCTTTGAAAGACACAACAAAGAAGATGTGGTCTTTGTTGTAGGAATATCCAGGGAGAAAATGGAAAATCCCATCATTGGACCACCAGAAACCAGTTTCTCTGGTTCTCCCTTTAATCCGCCAGCTGCTTCTACCAGTTCCGCATAACTTGTTCCCATACTATAAAGAAAGTTAGATGGATTGGCAATTCCATCACCTGTAATAGTTGCTACACGCTTCATAACAGGAATTCCGTTCTTAACTGCCTGATATACAGCAATCATGGTCTCTACGTTATCTACGATACATCCTGCATCAGCTGGAAGCATTTTGGAATTAATTGCTCTTCCGGTCACTGCAAAAATAAGCTGACGCTCACCACCCTGAGGGTATTTAGTCATCAGTTCACACACTTCCATACGCGGTTCATCTTGTACCAGCTCCTTCATCTTAGCAATTGCTTCTGGTTTATTATTCTCAATACCAAAAACACCCTTTGCATTTGGAAAAAGCTGTAAAATGATCTTCATGCCAGCCACAAGTTCATCTGGACTCTCCAGCATTCTTCTATAATCTGCTGTTAAATAAGGTTCACATTCTGCACAGTTTGCAATAATGTATTCAATTTTATCTGGTTCTTTTGGAGAAAGTTTTACATGAGTAGGGAATCCAGCTCCACCCATACCAACAACTCCAGCTTCTTTTACCCGATTAATGATATCTTCTTTGCTTAAAGACGTTACATCTTCCACTGCATTATAGGAAACCTCATTAAATTCCCCATCATTCTCAATGACGATAGAATTTACCATATCTCCTACTGCCACCCTGCGTTTTTCAATTGCTTTGACTGTACCAGATACGGAAGAATAAATTGGAGAAGATACAAAGCCGCCTGCCTCTGCAATCTTCTGCCCTTTTAAAACTTTATCGCCAACAGCGACAATTGGTGATGCTGGTGCTCCGATATGCTGTGACATTGGATAGACCATTTCACCTTTGGGCAAAACTTCTGTAATCGGCGAATCCATTGCAAGTTCTTTTCCTTCAAATGGATGAACTCCACCTTTAAATGTTTTTAAACCCATTCTTTGTGCCCCACTTTCTTTAATAATTTTGCATAAAAAATTTATCTTTTTTCTTAGCTTTATGTTCATATTATACCACTTTCTGTCATAAGTGGTATAATTATTTTGTACTTTTTTCAATACTTATTTTGTGGTATTATGGAAACAGAGTGAGAATTTTACAATTTCAGGAGGATTCTAAAATGATTCATGAATGTAAAGAAGAATTTTATTTTACAGGAGACAAACTTTCTGATACACTATTTGATGAATCTGCGGTTTTTTTTGATATAGAAACAACCGGATTTTCTCCTGTCCATTCCCAGATTTATCTCATTGGATGTGCTTACCGGAAAGACACCCAGATTTGTGCAGAACAGTTTTTTGCCGAAAGCAAAGAGGAAGAGCCCTTGATCTTATCCAGTTTTCTAGAGCTTTTGTCCAGATTTAAGACTTTGATTTCTTTTAACGGAATCGGTTTTGATATTCCTTTTTTAAAGGCAAAATGCGAAATATATAATCAGCCAGATCGTTTTTCTGACATGAACTGCATCGATATCTTTAAATCCGTTTCTATGGTAAAATTTCTACTCAAATTGGAAAATTATAAGCAAAAAACCATTGAAGCATTTCTTGAATTAAAACGGGAGGACCAATATTCTGGCGGGGAATTGATTAATGTCTATGACCGCTACACAAAGGAACCAAATAAAGAAGATCTGCATCTGCTTCTTCTTCACAATTACGAAGATATTATGGGTATGCCAGCTCTTCTGCCTGTATTAAGTTATGTGGAACTTTTCAAAGGAGATTATTCCATAGAAGGAGCAAAAATCTGCGATTATCAGGGCTATGACGGGATCACTCAGAAAGAACTGCTCATCACTTTAAAAAATCACTATCCAGTTCCAAAACGGGTTTCTTTCCAATACAAAGATTACTATCTTATTGCAAATGATTATAAGACCAGTATCAGAATCCCAATTTATGAGGGAGAACTAAAATATTTTTATTCCGACTATAAGAACTACTATTATCTGCCAGAAGAAGATATTGCACTTCACAAAAGTGTAGCTTCTTATGTGGATAAAGGTTACAGAGAAAACGCCAGAGCCGCCAACTGCTATAATCGGAAAACCAGTCGGTTCTTATCTCAATACGAAGAAATCATGAACCCCGTATTCTATAAAGAATACAAAGATTCCACGGGATATTTTGAATTAACTGAAGATTTCTGCCAGTCAGAAGTGATGTTAGAACGATATGTCAACCACATTTTAAAATTAATGTTACAGCAGAAAAAAGCAAAAGCAGCAACAAATAAATCCACAAAAAAGAATGGAGACCGCAAATAAAGCGATCTCCTTTTCTTATGTACAGCCTTATTTTTCTTTTGTAAAATAGAAAGAACTCATTCTTTCAAATCCAATATCTTTATAATTGGTAATCTGCTCTGTACTTCCAATGAATAATACTCCATGATTTTTCAAAGAATTGTAAAAATTCTTGTAAATCATATCCTTTGCTTCATCTGTAAAATAGATTACTACGTTCCGGCAGAGAATCAGATCAAAATCCTTAGGATATGGATCTTTCAACAGATTATGTTCCTTGAACGTAACACATTTCTTGATTTCATCTGCGATCTTATAGGAATTTCCAATTTTTGTGAAGTATTTCCGTTTCAGATCGTCTGGCACTCCTGCAATGCTTTTCTCATTGTAAAGGCCTACCTGGGCATGTTCAATTACCTTCTTGTCAATATCTGTAGCAAGAATTTTGATATTGGATAGTGGAAGATGTTTGGAAAATGCCATTGCTAAAGAATAAGGTTCATCCCCTGTTGAACATGCAGCACTCCAAATTTTTACACTTCTTCCCTGATCTTTGATAATTTTCGGAATGACAGTCTCATCCATCAATTTCCACTGATCTGTATTCCGATAAAATTCTGATACATTAATCGTAAGGAAATTCACGAATTTCTCAAACAGATCTTGGTCCGAACGAATCAGCTTCACATATTCATCATATGTATTACATCTATTTTTAACAACCAGTGTGTCGATACGTCGGCGCATCTGTTTCTCTTTATAGTAATTCAAGTCAATCCCTGTCATACGAAGTACATCTGTTTTAAACCTATCGTAATGTTCCATTACAACCTCCGTCTACATTAACATTTTCTTTCTCTATAAAAAAGAGCTGCCGCTAAAATTACGACAGCTCTGCAATATTACTCTTCTGTTTCTGCAGCAACTTCTTCTGTTGCAGTTTCTACATCTTCTTCTGGAGCTAATAATGCTTTAATGCTTAAGCTGATTTTCTTTTCTTCTTCATTAAAATCAACGATTTTTGCCTCTACGTCCTGTCCAACTTTTAATACATCAGCTGGTTTCTCAACGTGATCTTTAGAAATCTGAGATACATGAAGTAATGCATCTACTCCTGGTGCTAATTCTACGAATGCACCGAAGTCAGTCATACGTGCAACTTTTCCAGTTACTACATTACCAATTGCAAATTTCTCAGCAGCGCCATTCCATGGATTTTCTTCTGGGAATTTCATGCTTAATGCAATCTTTGTTTCGTTGATGCTCTTAATAAATACTTTAACAGTCTGTCCAACAGTAAATACTTTCTTAGGATTCTCAACTCTACCCCAAGACATTTCAGAAATGTGAAGCAGACCATCAACTCCGCCTAAATCAACAAATGCACCGAAATCTGTTACGTTCTTAACAGTTCCTTCAATTACATCACCTTCTGCAATCTTAGCAAATAACTCTTTCTGCTGCTCTGCTTTCTTAGCAACTAATAATGTTTTTCTGTTACCGATGACTCTTCTTCTTCTTGGGTCGAACTCGCTGATTACAAATTCAATTTCCTGATCTTTGAATTTTGTTAAGTCTTTCTCATAAGTATCAGAAACAAGGCTTGCTGGGATAAAAATTCTTGTCTCGTCTACGATCACGCAGACACCACCGTCTAATACCTGTGCAACCTTTGCTGTTAAAACTTCCTTATTTTCGAAAGCCTCTTCTAATCTCTTGCTGCCTTTCTCTGCTGCAAGACGTTTGTAAGAAAGAACAACCTGTCCTTCTCCGTCGTTTACTTTGACAACCTTTGCTTCTAAAGTATCGCCAACTTTCACCATGGTAGTCAGGTCAACATTAGGTTCATTTGTATATTCATTACGTGTAATGATTCCGTCTGATTTATATCCGATATTCAGTACGATTTCTTCTGGCTTCACATCAATAACGGTACCTTCTACCACTTCTCCATTTCTAATTGTTTTTAAAGATTCTTCCAACATCTGTTCAAAGCTCATTTCTGACATTCTTTGAAACCTCCTCAATAATATTGTTTGGGGTCGAAGCCCCTGCGGTAATACCTACGTTATTGACGGATTCAAGCTGACTGTAATCCATGTCACTGCTCGTTTGTATATAGTAAGTATTTTCACATTCAGATTTGCATATTTCAAATAACTTCTGTGTATTGGAACTGTGCTTGTCTCCAATGACAATCATGGCATCCGATTCTTTAGCAATCTGCCTTGCTTCGGTCTGTCTTTCCTCAGTTGCATTACATATTGTATTTAAAACACTTATATCATAACCTTTTTTTGTGATAATTTCAACTAATTCTTGAAATTTCTTGTAGTTAAATGTCGTTTGGGACACAATACAAAGTGGTTTTTTACTTTTTATCGTAAAATCTTCTGCCTCTTCCACAGAATTGACCACAGAAACATCATCTCCCTCTACCCAGCCTTTAATTCCTTCCACTTCCGGATGGGTGGAATTTCCAATGATCAGAATTGATTCTCCTGCCCTTGAATGTTCTTCTACCAGTCTGTGAATCTTTTTTACAAAAGGACAGGTAGCATCTGCAATTCGAAATCCCGCTGCTTCAATTTCTTTATATTCAGCCCCGCTTATTCCATGAGAACGAATGATAACGGTTCCTTTTGGAAGATTTTTTAATTCTTCCAGATCGGAGATTACTTTTACTCCTTTAGAATTAAAGTCTTTTACAACTTCATCATTATGAATGATTGGTCCATAGGTATAGATTGGTTCCTGCTGTTTTTCAATTTCCTCATAGACCAGGTTCACTGCTCTTTTTACTCCAAAACAAAATCCTGCACTTTTTGCCAGTGTTACGTTCATTTTTCTCTTCCTCAAATAAATTTATTTTCCAGCTTGCCGGATAATTTCTTTCATACGTTCTACCACGCCATCAATATCCAGCTCAGAAGAATCTAAAAGAACTGCATCTTCTGCCTGTTTTAATGGAGAGACCTCACGATTCATATCCCGGTAATCCCGGTCAATGATATCCTGCTCAATTTCTTTGATATCACATTCCACACCTTTGGCCGTTAATTCATCAAAACGCCTTTTTGCCCGAACCGCAGAGCTTGCTGTCAGATAAATCTTTACATTGGCGTTTGGAAGAACTACTGTTCCAATGTCTCTTCCATCCATGATCACATCCTGCTTTTCTGCCAGTTTACGCTGTAATTCCACTAATTTGGTACGGACTACCGGATAAATACTGGTAGCTGACGCCATATTTCCTACTTCCTCGTTACGAATCACTCCATTTACATTTTCTCCATTTAAAAGTACCTGCTGTTCTCCATCTACATAGGCGATAGAAATATCTACATTCTCACAGGCTTTTTCAATTGCTGCTTGATCATCGGATGCAATCCCATTGGAAAGGAAATAATAAGCAAATGCCCGGTACATTGCTCCTGTATCTACATATACATACCCCAGCTCTGCTGCCAGCTTCTTAGCAATGGTACTTTTTCCAGCTCCTGCTGGTCCATCAATTGCAATATTATTTTTCATTGTATGTTCCTCCATTATGTTCTATTCCAATTTCATAAAATTATGTTTCTTCGATATCGAGATAAACGTCTACCGGACATTCACGTCAGCATACTTAACAACTGATTCCCGCCAGATATCCTGTTGACCAGGCAATTTGGAGATTATATCCCCCCGTAAGGGCATCTAAATCCAACACTTCCCCACAGAAATAGAGATTTTCTACTAATTTCGATTCCATAGTGGATGGATTCATATCTTTTACAGATACACCACCTTTTGTAATAATTGCTTCCTTAAATTCTCCTAATCCAGTTATGGTAACTGGAAGAGCTCTGGTCAATTCCAACAGTTTTCTTCTTTCTTCTTTTGAAATTTCATTGACCTTTTTCTCTGGGGCAATTCCACTTAATTCTATCATGACCGGAATCATTTTGGACGGATACAGTTTATTTAAAGAATTTTTAAACTGCTTATTCATGGATTCTTCAAATTCCCGCAAAATCCGCCTGTCCAACTGCTCCTCATCTAAAGCTGGCTTTAAGTTAATGTACAGCATTGGTTTCTTTTCAAATTTATCCGGCTTGATGCTTCCACTGGCAGATAAGATCATTGGACCGCTGACCCCAAAATGGGTAAAGAGCATTTCTCCAAAGTCTTCAAATAAGACTTTTTTCCCATCCATGATCTTTACTGATACATTCTTTAAAGAAAGACCCTGTAGTTCTGGAACCCAAGCTTCTTTTGTATGAAGCGGCACCAAGGATGGAGTAGGTTTTACCATACGGTGTCCTGTTTTTTCTGCAAAAATATAACCATCTCCAGTGGAACCAGTAGATGGATAGGAAAGTCCCCCAGTAGCTACTACAACTTTTTCTGCCAACATTTGTCTTCCGTCAGAAAGAAGAACTCCTGCTATCTTAGATTTCTGCTGCCCCTTTCTTTGGTCCAACTTTACCGATAGGACTTCTTCTGGAATCGCTTCTTCTGTAATCAGTTCTTTTACTGTCGTATGATAATGAACCTGAACTCCCACTTTATCCAGTGCTTTTTTCAGTGCTGCAATGACATCAGAGGAATGGTCAGAAACTGGAAACACCCGATTTCCCCGCTCTACTTTAAGAGTTAATCCCTGTTCCTTAAAAAAATCCATAACCATCTCATTGGTACAGGAATAAAATGCACTGTATAAAAATTTCCGATTGCTTACCACATTCTGAAAAATCGTTTCCATATCACTGGCATTTGTTACATTACATCTGCCTTTTCCTGTTATATAAAGTTTTTTCCCAAGCTTCTCGTTTTTCTCTAACAGAGTGACCTGATGACCGGCTTTTGCCGCATAGTAAGCCGCAAACATACCAGCCGGACCGCCTCCGATTACAATCACACTACTCATCTTCCGTGCCCTCTAGTTTTGCATAATGGATTTTAATAGAATCATCGATATAATTAATTTCATCATTCTCATACACCTGATATTCACCCCAGATATCCTCTAATGTGGTAAGGGTCTTTGCCACTTCCTTCTGTTTTTTCATACAAAGTGCCACAATTAATGCATTAATTACACTTAATGGAGCCACCAGAGAATCCACAATGGATGCCATATCGCTATCTGCAATCAAATTACAGGAAGAGTACAGATTCATTGGTGAATGAACACTATCCGTTATAGTAATTACCTTGGCACTTCGGTTATTAGCAAATTCCAAAGCTTTTAAGGTTCTCATAGAATATCTTGGAAAACTGATTCCAATAATCACATCATCTTTATCAATTCGCACCATCTGCTCAAAAAGCTCACTGGAGCTGCTGGTCTGAAGCAATCTTACATTATCGAACATCAGAGTCAGATAAAAGGATAAAAAGCTTGCCAGAGGTGCGCAGCTTCGGATTCCCACTATATAAATATGTTTTGCTTCCAAAATAGTATTCACTGCCATTTCAAAAGCATTGTGATCAATTTTCTCTAAAGTTGTCTTGATCTTATCTGCATCAGACTGCAGAACTGTCTGCAAGATTTCTGATTGACTGATTCTGCCGTAGGTCACTTCCATTCGCTGAATGGAATTCAATTTATTCCTCACCAGCTCTTCTAAGGCCTTTTGAAATTCCGGATAACCTTTATATCCCAAAGATGTAGCAAAACGAACTACTGTAGATTCACTGACTCCCACTACTTCTCCCATCTTTGCTGCGGTCAGAAAAACTGCCTTATCATAATTATCTGTAATATAGGTAGCAAGAAGCTTCTGACCTTTGCTCATGGAACTGTATCTATTATTTATCCTGTTCAGAAGCTCATTGGTATTGGACATAATTTTCCCTCTCGATTCTGATGAATTAACATCCAAGAAGTCCATCGGACTTTTTGGTACATGCCTGGCAACTCAAGCACTAATTTCTATTATACCAAAACCTCGCATATTTACAAGTTAAAAAGATTGCGCTTCGCGCAATCTCCGCGCGCGAGCGGTGTTGCAAAGCAACAAAAATAAAAAAACCCTCGCGATTTCGCGAGGGCTTCTCAAGTGCTACTTTTATACTGGATAAGCTCCGTTCTTTGTATCTGCAATCTTTGCATCTACTTTAGTCTGCTGTGCTTCACGGTATTTAAAGAAGTCTGTAGCAACCTGTGGGAATAAAGCATAAGTTAATACATCTTCATCCTGCTGTTTGTACTGAGCCATTTCAGCTTCTAATTTTGCTAATTCTGGCTCTAATAAATCTGCATATCTGCAGGTAATGGCATCTCTCTTCTCATCTCCAAGAACTTTATCCACTACTTCTGGATCAAATGGTTTTACTGTCTGACCATATTTTCCAAGTAATACATCTTTTGTTTCTCTGGTAGCCACTTTGTAACGTTCTCCCATAAGAACGTTAAATACAGCCTGAGTACCAACAATCTGTGAAGAAGGTGTTACCAGTGGTGGCTCACCAAGATCTTTACGAACACGTGGAATTTCTTTTAATACTTCTTCGTATTTGTCTTCTGCGTTCTGCTCTTTTAACTGGGATACCATGTTGGATAACATTCCACCTGGTACCTGGTATAATAAAGTCTTGATATCTACGCCTAATACTTTTGGATTTAATAATCCGCTTGCAATTGCTTCTTCTCTCATTGGTCTGAAGTAATCAGCGATTTCTGCAAGTTTATTGTTATCTAATCCAGTATCAAATTCTGTTCCTTTGAAAGCTTCAACCATAACTTCTGTTGCAGGCTGACTTGTTCCCAATGCAAATGGAGACATTGCTGTATCAATAATATCACATCCAGCTTCTACCGCTTTCATGTATGTCATAGAAGCAACACCAGAAGTATAATGTGTATGAAGTTCGATTGGTAAAGTAGTAGCACTCTTTAATGCCTGAACTAATTCTGTTGCCTTTGCAGGAACTAACAGACCAGCCATATCCTTAATACATAAGGAATCAGCACCCATGTCTTCTACTTTCTTAGCAGTTTCCATCCAATAATCTAAGGTATAAGCATCACCTAAGGTATAAGATAGTGCTACCTGAGCATGTCCTTTTTCTTTGTTACATGCTCTAACTGCCGTCTCAAGGTTTCTAACATCGTTTAAGCAGTCAAAGATACGGATAATATCAATTCCGTTTGCAATAGATTTCTGTACAAAATACTCTACTACATCATCTGCATATGGACGATATCCAAGGATATTCTGTCCACGGAATAACATCTGTAATTTTGTATTCTTAAATCCATCTCTTAATTTACGAAGACGATCCCATGGATCTTCTTTTAAGAAACGAAGGGAAGCATCGAATGTTGCGCCACCCCAGCACTCAACAGCGTGATAACCAATCTTGTCCATCTTGTCAATGATTGGAAGCATCTGTTCCGTTGTCATACGAGTTGCAATCAGAGACTGATGTGCATCACGTAAAATAGTTTCAGTTATTTTTAAAGGTTTTTTCACCGTTTCTGACATGACTTTACTCTCCTAACATATTTTTAAATTAATCCCATTTTATCAAATACCAAAGATCGCCATAAAGCATCCCGCTGCTACTGCTGTACCGATAACACCAGCAACGTTCGGTCCCATAGCGTGCATCAGTAGGAAGTTTGTAGGATCTTCTTCCGCACCAACTTTCTGGGATACACGGGCTGCCATTGGAACAGCCGATACACCTGCAGAACCAATCAGAGGATTAATCTTGCCTTTTGTAATCCAGCATAATAACTTACCAAACAATACTCCCGCTGCTGTACCAACAACAAATGCAACAAGTCCTAAAACTACGATTTTAAGAGTACTTATATTTAAGAAAGACTCTGCACTGGTAGTAGCACCTACAGAAGTTCCCAACAAGATAACTACAATGTACATAAGTGCGTTGGATGCTGTCTCCTGTAACTGACGCACAACACCAGATTCACGGAATAAGTTACCAAGCATCAACATACCAACTAATGGAGCCGTAGTAGGAAGAATGGTACAAACAACGATAGTAACAATAATAGGGAATAAAATCTTCTCTAACTTGCTAACAGGACGAAGATTTGCCATCTTGATCTGTCTTTCTTTCTTAGTTGTTAATGCCTTCATAACTGGTGGCTGAATAATTGGAACTAAAGCCATATAAGAATATGCCGCCACAGCAATTGGTCCCATAAGACCAGTCTGCCCTAACTTACCAGCCAGGAAAATTGAGGTTGGTCCGTCAGCACCGCCAATAATAGAAACTGCAGCAGCTGCCTTGTCATTAAATCCAAGAGCAATCGCCAGGAAATATGCAGAGAAAATACCAAACTGAGCAGCAGCTCCCATCAGGAAACTGATTGGATTCGCAATCAGTGGACCAAAGTCGGTCATAGCTCCAACCCCCATGAAGATCAGGGACGGAAGAATTGACCATTCATCTAAAGTATAAAAGTAATAAAGTAATCCACCTACACCATTACTTGTTGTTTCTGGACTTGCCATAATATCTGGATAGATATTAACAAGAAGCATACCAAATGCAATCGGAACTAAAAGTAAAGGCTCATATCCTTTTGCAATTGCCAGATACAGGAACACACATGCAACAAGAATCATTACATAGTTTCCCCATTCCAGATTGAAAAAGGCGGTCTGATGCAGGAGGTTCGTTAAAGTTTCAGTAATGTAACTCACGTTAATTCTCCTTCCAAGACAATTAGTTTAATGTTGCAAGTAATGCACCAGCTTCAACTGAATCACCTACTGCGACATCAATGCTTGCTACAGTTCCATCTTCTGTTGCAACAGCAGGGATTTCCATTTTCATAGCTTCCAGAATAACAATAGCATCGCCCTTCTTAACGGTATCTCCTACTTTCTTCTCAATCTTGAAGATCTTACCAGCTGCTCCAGCTTCGATCTTAACACTGCCAGCTGCTCCACTTGCTGCTGGTGTTGCTACTGGTGCTGCCTTTGGTGCAGCTACAGGTGCTGGTGCAGCAGCTCTTCTTGGCGCTGCTACAGATGGTGCACTTCCAGTTTCTTCTACAGTAACATCATAAACATTTCCATTAACGGTAATTGTATAATTTTTCATGATAAATAAATCCTCCTAAATTATCTTCTATTAATTGAACGTACTACAAAGTCACTTGTAGAAGTTCCTGTGCTTGCAGCAATTGCTGCTGCAATGACAGCAATTAATTCATTATCATCAGTAACAGGTTCCACAACTTCTGGAACTACCTCTTCGATTTCTTTTGGCTGTGCAATCTCTGCAGCCTGTACTTTTTCTTTCTTTTTCTTCTCCAGATATGGGAAAATATTAAAGCAGTAAATAATTAAACTAATTAAAATCAATACTGAAAATACCACTGACATGGAAATCAAAGTATTCATTCCGGCTTTTGCCATTTTCTCACTCAAGGAATAAACCGGTTCAATTGTAACACCTGTCAGTTCCATAGAATGATACTCATATACCAGTTCAAAAGTAGCATTCCTGTCTTCAAATTCCAGTATCAGATCTGTAGTCAAAGTATTTCCGGACTTGGTAATACTAAAATCCTTATAGCCTTTGTACTCTCCAACCGTAGGAAGCACTTCATCCCATCTGGTTATCATTTCACTAATTATCTCATCCACACCGTTTTGTTCAAGATACAGCTTGTCCTCTTCTGTCAACGAACTTAAGGATTCTACAGTTGAAACAGAAGCTGTATAAAGCTGATCATAAGATACACCATTATAGTCCACGGTTTTCGGATCAGTTCCACATGCACAAAGCATCATTACCATCATGGCAATCATGCCAAGGCATAAAGCAATCTTCTTTCTCATAAGACTTTACCTTTCTATTTTGTTCCGTGTTTCTTCTCTGGCTCACTGACATACTTTGTGTAGAGCATCTCAAATGCTGCAATCAGATACTTTCTGGTATCTTCTGGTTTGATCATTAAATCTACATAACCTCTTGCTGCAGAAGAAGTCACATCAGACTGAAGCTTGTCATATTCAGCTGCTTTCTCAGCAATTTCAGCTGCGTTTGCTCCTGGATACATGATCTTTGCTGCCAATTCGGAATCCATCATACCAATCTTGGCATCAGACCATGCATAAACAAGATCTGCTCCAATAGATTTAGAATTCATCACAACGTAAGCGCTTCCATATGCTTCTCCTGTGATCAGATCAACTTTCGCACAGGTTGCATTTGCAAATGCATAGGTCATTCTTGCAAGCGCTTTTGCAAGATTCTTCTCAGAACACATGCAAGCCTTAAATCCACTTACATTAGTAATTGTAAGTACAGGAATTGCAAAGGCATCACAGAACTGAACGAATTCAGCTGCTTTGTTACATCCTCTTGCAGTAAGGGCATTGTCAAAGCTTTCTGCTTTATTGCCTTCTAAATCATACACTTCGCTGCAGTTTGCCACTGCACCAACAGTCATTCCGTTTAATTTTACGAAACCAGTTACCATATTCTTAGCATATGCGGACTTGGTCTCAAAGAAGATGTTGTCATCAGAAAGTTCAGATAATAAATATCTTGGATCCCCTTTCATCTCTGCCATGCTGTTGCAGGCACGATTCAGATCATCTTCACAGTTGTCTGTATATACATCACTGTCACAGTTGGAAGGTAAGATTGCAATCAGGTTGCGAATCTGTGCAATAATCTCATCTTCTGTACCAACACCATCAACACATCCATTCTCTTCACTCTGGAACTGTGCAGATGCAGTGTCGCATTTCTCTACTTTGTTACCTTCAATTGCATCTGGAGAATTAACAAACATTCTTCCTTTTGCAGATTCAACAAAAGTAAAATCACAAAGTGCAGGAACTACAGATAATCCACCACCGCAGTTTCCAAATATACCGCAGATCTGTGGAATTACGCCAGAAGCAGCTACTTCTTTTGCGTAGATCTGTCCAAAACCATCCAAAGCATCTACAGATTCCTGAAGACGAATTCCACCACAATCAATAAATCCGATTACAGGTGCTCCCATCTTCATAGCCATGTCATAGACATTAGCAATTTTCTTTGCATGCATCTCTCCAATTGTGCCATTTAAAACGGAAGCATCCTGGCTGTAGATAAATACCAGATTTCCATTTACCAGACCATGGCCTGTAATAACACCATCGGAAGGTGCTTTTGCGGCATTAAGATTAAAATCTGTACTGCGCGCGGTTACGAGAGAACCGATTTCCATAAAACTGTTCTCATCAACTAACTTGGCAATTCGCTGCATTGCCAAATTTTCATTGTTAGTGCTCATTTTATGCCCTCCATCTATAAAAAATAAAAAATTTCGCTAGTTTGATTTTATCCTATTTGGGAGGGGATTTCAACATTAATTGTTAAATTTTTCACTATTTTTAAAATTTTACCGAAACATGATTAAAATAAAATAAATTCTTTACAAACTAATTCAAAAAATACAAAAAAACTCCATTTTTCTACTGACCTCCCTGCCTTAATTGGTTCTGAATAAACACACTCTTCATTCATAAAAATCAGATGATATCCGAGTATCTCTCCTTCTTCTATAGGAGCAGTCATTTCTTCTTTCCACTGCACCTCGTAACTTACAGTATCATCCAAAGATACCAGATAATTAAGTTCTGGTTCAGCTTCTATGTATCCGTCCAAATAACAGTTCTGACGCCAATTGGAAATAGTACTGCTTAGAGAAATACCTTCCAGTACGGCCTGTTTTTCCAAAAAAGGCGGCTCATAGATATTTTCCAGCTTATAATTGGTAAGTCCATATTCCAACAATTTTAACGAATCTGCCCACTTATAGTTTTTATTATTTGGCCAACCACAGCCCAAAAGAGCAAGACACATCTTTTTACCATCCCGTTCAAAAGAAGCTACATAGCAGTATCCAGCATCTGCCGTAAAACCAGTCTTTCCCGAAACCACTCCATGAATTTTTGAAAAAAGCTGATTATGGTTGGAGGCAGTATAACTGTTTCCGTTATTTTCGAAGCTATAACTCATAGTCTGGGTGATTTCACAAAACTCTGCTGCCTTTGGAGAATCCCAGCTGCAATATGCCATAATCCTGCACAAATCCTCCGCAGTAGTATGATGAAATCCATTCTCATTTTCATCATCCAATCCATTAGGAGTAATAAAATACGTATCCTGACAGCCAATTTCCAAGGCTTTTTGATTCATCATCTGGGCAAATTCTTCCACACTTCCTGCCACATGCTCGGCAATTGCTACTGCACAATCATTAAAAGACTCCAACATAAGACAATATAAAAGATCCTTTATCTTATATTCTGTTCCTTCTGTCATTCCAAGTCTCACCTTAGGCTGGCGTACTGCCCTGCTGGAGGCCATGGTAGTATCCGAAAGTACTCCAGCTTCCAATGCCACGATGCAGGTCAGAATTTTTGTGGTACTTGCATTTGCCAAAGGAATACTCTCCTCTTTTCCAAACAAAACTCTCTTCGTACTGCCATCCATTAAAGCAGCTGACTTGGAGTAAAGTTCAGAGTCTATTAGAGACATCTCTGCTGTCCCTTCAGATTCCTCAAATCTTCCAGTCCCCTGAACAGTTTCTGCTCTTTCTGTATTTTCCTGTGAAGCTGACACAAATCTTCCAGCCCCCCCTGTCAGCAAAACAAATATAATCAAAAGAGAAATTATTTTACGCATAAAAAAAGCCATATACACTTACCTTTTGTTCATGTATATGACTTTATGTTTTGTCCAAATTCCAATATTCAGATTAAATGTCCATTTTCACACGCATTTCTTCTTCTGCTTCCTGCTTAAACTCCTCTAACTGTACCGGGCTTAATACTGGAAGCTCGTTCACAGAATGCACTCCAAAACTTCTTAAAAATTCTTCTGTTGTTCCAAAAAGAAGTGGTCTTCCCGGTGCATCCAGTCTTCCCAATTCACAGACAAGATTGTATTCCACTAATTTGTTTACCGCGTGATCACAGGCAACTCCACGGATTTTTTCAATTTCTGCCCTTGTAACGGGCTGCTTATAAGCAATGATGGATAAGGTCTCCAGCAAAACATCTGTGAGTACCCGTTTTTTGGGCTGTTTTGCAATCTTGATCAGATATTCATACATTTCTGGTTTGGTACACATCTGATAAGCTCCATCCAGCTCGGTAATAGTAACTCCAATGCCAGGATCTTTATATTCTTCCATCAGTTCTTCCAGCAAGGCTTTTGTTTTTTTCTTATCCAGTTCCAGGGCTCCTGCAATCTTTTCCAGTTCTACAGACTCTCCCATAGCAAAAAGAATTGCTTCAATGATTCCTTTATAGTTCTTATCTTCCATTTTTCAAAACCCTTTCTTATGCAGCCAGCTTGGAATCGATGAATATTTCATCAAAGGTATTTTCCTGAATAATTACAATTTTTCCCACTTTCATCAGTTCCAGGATTGCCAAAAATGTAACAATGACCTCTACCTTACTGGACTGTTTCTCTAAAAGATTCCGGAAAGAAAAATGGGCATGGGATTTTGCATACTCCTCAAGGCTTACCATCTTATCTTCCAATGAAACTTCTTCTTTCTCAATCTTACCGAACTTAGAACGAATCGGATCAATCTTGTCGTTCTGTTTTTTCATAATGTTCTGGAAAATCTCATTTAACTTTGCAAGAGTGATGTCGTTTACCAGTTCGTCCAGATCTACTGGCTCTTCATAGGCCAAGACCTCATCTGGAATAGTTGGAGTTTTGTACCAAACCTTCTCTGCATCCATCTGACGGTCTTTTAACTCATAGGCCATACATTTATACATTTTATATTCTAAAAGCTGCTGAACCAGTTCTTCTCTTGGATCTTCCTCTTCTTCCTCACTATCCGGGTTAGATGGAAGCAACATTCTGGATTTAATATCAATCAGGGTTGCGGCCATGACCATGAACTCACTCATAATATTTAAGTCCCGACGTCTCATCTCGTTGATATACTCCATGTACTGACTGGTAATCTCTACGATTGGAATATCATATATATTTACTTTATTCTTGTCCAGCAGATGAAGCAAAAGATCCAACGGACCCTCAAACACCTGAAGTTTTACATTCAAATCCATAGTTCTCTCCAAATTCCATTTTGACAGTTTTATGTTCATATCAAAAATACTGCCTTGTTATTTTAACTTGATATAGTAGAAATTTCAAGTAAAATTTACCATATTTAGTATTGGATTTTTAAATTTTATACAAGATTTAGCAAGATATTGTGTTTTTGACATAAAAATTCTCTCAAAACATACAATTTAACCAAACAGATTTATTAATAATCAAAAGGAGAACCCATGAAAAATCACCAGAATCAGATAATTCCCCTTATTTTTGTTTTAACAATCCTGCTTTCTTCTTTCTCTGTTCCATTGCCAGTTTCCGCCGACACCACAGGACCTGACATTGCTTCCCCTTCAGCCATTTTGATGGAAGCATCCACTGGAACCATTCTTTATGAAAAGAATGCACATGAACCTCTCCGTCCCGCCAGTATTACCAAGATCATGACTCTGATTCTGGCTTTTGAAGCAATCGAAAACGGAAAATTTACTCTTGAGGATACGGTAACTGTTTCCGAACACGCCGCCAGCATGGGAGGATCCCAGGTATATTTAGAACCAGGAGAAACGCAGACCGTCAATGATCTTTTAAAATGTGTCAGTATCGCCAGTGCTAACGATGCCTGCGTGGCTTTAGCAGAATTTGTAGCAGGCTCAGAAGATGCTTTTGTTCAAAAAATGAACGAAAAGGCAGCCGCCCTTGGTATGAAGGACACCAATTTTGTAAACTCCTGCGGTTTGGAAGCCGAAGGACATCTGACCACCGCCTATGACATTGCTCTTATGTCCAGAGAACTTTCTATGAACCATCCACAGATTCATGACTACTGTACCATCTGGATGGACAGTATTACCCACACTACCAAAAAGGGCACCAGTGAATTCGGTCTTACGAACACGAATAAATTCGTTCGCTACTATTCTTATGCCACTGGCTTAAAAACAGGTTATACCAGCCAGTCCAAATACTGTCTCGCGGCAACTGCCACCAAAGACAATGTGGACTTAATTTCTGTAGTCATGGCTGAAGAGACTCCTACTGTCCGGACAAAAGACACGATCACCCTGATGGATTATGGTTTTGCCATCTGTCAGCTCTACCTGGATACCAACGAAGATTATCTCTCTGAGATAACAGTAAAAAAAGGAACCAGCACCGTGGTTCCTGTTGATTACACAGAAGAATTTATATATGTGATCACAGATGGTTCCGGCACAGAAGATATCACAAAAGAAATCATTCTGCCCGACGAAGTAACTGCCCCCATTCAAAAAGGAGACGTAATTGGAAAGGCTGTTTATAAAAAATCCGGAACAGAAATTGGTTCTGTGGACATTACTGCAGTTTTTGATGTAAAAAAACAGACCATTTCCAATTTATACAGTACTCTTTTGAAAAATCTCTTTACAGTAACGGTGAAAACAGATGCAGAATACTCAGGTAAAGCTGCATAATAAAATTTTTATTTTCAAAGTATTCCAATGAGACCTTTTCACTTTCCATTAATGTGCGAATCACATCCTGTTTTACCTGTTCCACAGCCTTTGCCTGATACAGTAATACTCCGCACTCAAAATGCAGGTAAAAGCTGCGGAAATCCATATTCACAGTTCCGACTGCCGCATATTTATCATCTACTACAAAACATTTGGAATGGATAAAACCAGGTGTATACTGATAGATCTTTACTCCTCCCTGAAGTAATGTCTCATAATTTGCCTGCGTCTCCTGATACACCAGTTTCTTATCTGGAATGCCAGGGGTAATGATCCTTACGTCAACTCCGTCTTTTGCAGCGTTAATCAAAGTTCTGGACATTTCTGACCCAATAATAAGATAAGGTGTAAAAATATATACATATTTTTTTGCATGGGTAATCAGATTCATGTATACATTTTCGCCCAGATCCTCACTATCTAAAGGCGAATCTGCATAAGGCTGTACATAGCCTCCTGTTTTTTCTGTTTTGGGTTCACATTGATTTAAGAAGGACTTATAATCTTCGCTGCCTTTTACAATATAGTTCCACATTTCCAGAAACATGGTGGTAAAACTGTCTACGCAAGGCCCCGTCAGACGAATTGCTGCATCTTTCCAATAACCGAATCTTTCGATTTCATTAATGTATTCATCTGCCAGATTCACTCCACCAGTATAAGCAACTTTACCATCTACTACCAGAATCTTTCTATGATCCCGATTATTCATAACAATCGATAAAAATGGCCGGAAAGGATTAAAACAACCACAGTGGATTCCTTTTTCCTGAAGAGTCTTATAATAATGCCTTGGTAATGTGGTGATACAGCCAAAATCATCATAAATTAACCGTACCAGCACTCCTTCCTTTACTTTCTGCTCAAGAATATCAAGAATAGAATTCAACATCTTTCCTGGTTCCATAATAAAGTATTCCAGAAAAATAAATTTCTCTGCTTTTTTCAAATCTTCCAGAAGATCTGGATACATCTCTTCACCACTGGCATAATACTTGGAATCCTCTTCAAAATAAAGAGGATAATCTCCACAATTCGCGACGTACGCCGTCTGCTTATAGGCATACTCATCCTCTGTCCTAAGCTGTTCTTTTACTCTTTGATCCTGCTTTCTGTATGGAGCGGTAGTTCTTGCCACAGCTTCCATTCTTTTTCTCATGGGTCTTGTCAGTCCTCTTCTTCCAAAAAGAAAATAACAAGGACATCCAAAAATTGGAAGGAATAGAATCAAAAAAACCCAGGAAAGCTTATTGATTGGCTTAATATCCCGACTAATAACGTACAACGCAAGAATTAAGGACACTACCCGTAGGAACATATTAAATACAGAGGATTGAACAGTCGTTTCATACACCGTATAAAAAATCCATCCAAGCTGCAAAAGAATAATGACACCCCCAAGGGCCATTTTACTATTTAAGAACTTTAGTATCTGTTTCATGGTGTTTCCTCCTTCCTGCTATTTTATACCATTTCGATTAGATTATCAACATTTAGAATCCCCCAAACCTTTCTGGCATATTCTTCTTTTGGACGGTCTACAGATTCATATAACTGAAGTTTTAATAAAGAAGGAGTCAAATTTGGATCACTTTCCATAGCAAGTGCCATAGCACCGCATACAATTGGGGCCGCCATAGAAGTACCACTCTTTTCCACATACCCATTTCCTTTATGGGACAAACTTTTAATTTTTGTACCTGGGGCCAGGATTTCGGGTTTTACAATACAACAGGCCGTAGGCCCTTTCCCACTATAACCCGTATAAAATCCGTTCCTCCCCAGACTTCCATCATCACTGCAACCTACCGTTACCACTTTTCTGGAAATGCCCGGTACGGTTACTGTATTTTTACCTGGTCCGTTATTTCCCGCCGCAGTAATGACCATAATGCCTTCATCCCAAAGTTCATCAACAGTATCCAGAAGCATCTGCTGATCCCGTTTGTTTCCTCCCGGCAGATATCCTACAGAAAAATTCAAAAGCCGGACTTTATATTTTCTGTAATTATCCAAAAGCCATCGAAGTGCTTTTATGACGTCTTCAATATCACCATTTCCCTGCTCATCCAATACTTTTAAGCAAACAAGATGTGCTCCAGGCGCCATTCCGGTTATGAATCCGTGACTAACAGTTCCATTTCCACATAAAATTCCTGTAATATGCGTACCATGCCCATTATCATCATATGGTGTATTTCTTCCATTGATAAAATCGCGAAAAGCAATTGTCTTGTTCAATAAATCTGGATGAAGAGACACCCCCGTATCCAGTACTGCAATTCCAATTCCTCTTCCAGTAAGGCCTCTTTGGTATACTTTGCTGGCGTGAACAAGTTCTTTTACTCGATACATACACTTTTTTATTTTATAATATGCCGAAATTTCCTGTCCTGTCTCCCAATGCCAAACGATATTTTACATCAAAAAAACAGCCCATCATTTTATGAATGTTTCCACTCATAAAACAACCGGCTGTTTTAGTATTAATTATTTATTTTTCAAATCAATTAACGATCTGTTGGAACATCTTTGATG
Organism: Agathobacter sp.; assembly: GCA_045124075.1. GTDB lineage: Bacteria > Bacillota > Clostridia > Lachnospirales > Lachnospiraceae > Roseburia. The sequence goes on along the minus strand of JBGVLD010000011.1, from coordinate 13,727 downwards.
GAGAAGCTGATTCTGCCCATCTTGTCTTTTCCAAGGCAGATAACCGTAACTTTATCACCTAAAGTCAATACATCTTCTACATGGTTGATTCTTTCTTTCGCAATCTTGGAAATGTGAACCATACCTTCTTTTCCTGGTGCAAATTCAATAAATGCACCAAATTCTTTGATACTGATTACAGTTCCGGTGAAAATCTGACCTTCTTCAAAGTCTGTGGTAATTGTCTTAATCATATCAATTGCCTTTGCAATCATGGCTTTATCTGTACCACATACAGAGACAGCGCCTTCATCTGTAATATCAATTTTAACATTTGTACGAGCAATGATCTCGTTAATTGTCTTACCTTTTTGACCTACAACATCACCAATCTTAGCAGGATCAATGGTAATCTGCTCAATCTTTGGAGCCCATTCGTTCACTTCTTTTCTTGGTTCAGCAATAGCTTTGCTCATTACTTCATCCATGATGTAAAGTCTAGCTTCTCTTGTACGGGCAATAGCCTCTTCTACGATCGGACGGGTCAGACCATGAATCTTAATATCCATCTGGATAGCTGTGATTCCATCATGAGTACCAGTTACCTTAAAGTCCATATCTCCAAAGAAATCTTCCAGACCCTGGATATCTGTAAGAACTACATAATCATCATCTGTATCTCCTGTTACAAGACCACAGGAAATACCAGCCACCATTTTCTTGATTGGAACACCAGCAGCCATCAGTGACATACAGGATGCACAGGTAGATGCCATAGAGGTAGATCCATTTGATTCAAAAGTCTCGGATACCGCACGGATTGCATATGGGAATTCTTCTTCTGTAGGAAGCACAGGAACAAGCGCTCTTTCTGCTAAAGAACCATGTCCAATTTCACGACGTCCTGGTCCACGGGATACTTTTGTCTCACCAACAGAGTATGCTGGGAAGTTATAGTGATGCATATATCTCTTAGTAGTAACATTTGCATCTAAGCCGTCAATCTTCTGAACTTCAGATAATGGAGCAAGAGTTACTACATCACAAATCTGAGTCTGTCCACGGGTAAACATAGCGGAACCATGTACTCTTGGAATCAAATCAACTTCTGCAGCCAGTGGACGAATCTGGTTGATAGCTCGACCATCTGGACGCTTATGGTCTTTTAAGATCATCTTGCGGACAGTCTTCTTCTGATACTGATATACAGCCTCACCTAAAACTGCCAGCCATTCCTCGTTATCTGCAAATGCTTCTTCTAATTTTGCAGTAACTTCTTTGATGTTCTCTTCTCTCTTCTGCTTCTCATCTGTAAATACTGCTTCTTCCATCTGTTCTGGTGTAACAATTTCTTTAATTGCTGCAAACATTTCTTCTGGAATTGCACAACTGGTATATTCGTGTTTTGGTTTTCCGATTTCTTCACGGATCTGGTTAATGAAAGCGATTACTGTCTGATTGATCTCGTGACATTTATAAATTGCTTCGATCATTTTTGCTTCTGGGATTTCATTAGCACCAGCTTCGATCATGATTACTTTCTCAGCAGTAGAAGCAACAGTCAACTCTAAATCTCCCTCATCCCATACTTTCTGAGATGGGTTCACAACGAACTCACCATTTACCATACCCATCTGGGTCATAGCACAAGGACCATCAAATGGAATATCAGAAATTGTGGTTACTAATGCTGCACCGATCATGGCAACTAACTCCGGACGACACTCTGGATCTACAGACATTACCATATTATTTAAGGTTACATCATTACGATAATCCTTTGGGAATAATGGTCTCATTGGACGGTCAATTACACGGGAAGTAAGAATTGCATTCTCAGATGCTTTACCTTCTCTCTTATTGAATCCTCCTGGGATTTTTCCAACGGAGTACATTTTTTCTTCGTACTCTACGCTAAGTGGGAAAAAGTCAATCCCATCACGTGGTTTGTCAGATGCAGTTACGGTAGATAATACTGTTGTCTCTCCGTATTTTACCAATGCTGCACCATTTGCCTGGGCACAAACTCTTCCGATATCTACAGTAAGAGTTCTTCCAGCCAATTCCATAGAATAACTTTTGTACATATTCTCTCTCCTTTTACATTCAATTTCTTATGCAGAAGCCCGAAACTACTGAACAAGCTGCGAACCTTCACAGTCTCTTCAGTGGTCTCGGCAAATGCTTCCACAAAAATAGAGCGGAAAGATTGCTCACTCCGCTCTATAAAGTCACAATTATTTTCTGAGTCCTAAACGCTCGATTAAACTACGGTATCTTTCGATATCGATGTTTTTTAAGTAAGAAAGTAATCCACGTCTCTGACCGATCATTTTAAGCATACCTCTTCTGGAATGATGATCCTTTGGATTTGCTTTTAAATGCTCTGTTAACTCGTTGATTCTTGCTGTTAAAACAGCAACCTGAACCTCTGGTGAACCTGTGTCATTTGGTGTTCTTCCATACTCTGCAATAATTGCCTGTTTCTTGTCTTTTGCGATCATACTATGATCCTCCTTTATATTTTTTATGCCCAATATTGCTTAAATACTCAGCAGAAGGTCGGAGTGTCCATCCACCGAATATGGGCTGACTCATACTTTGTTAGTATAACATAGCGTATTTTAGTTGTAAACAATTATTTTATTTTTATTCATTAGCAGCAATTCAGTTCGCACCATTTTCTATTACTCAAAATAGCTTACTACACAAATTGGCTTACGATAAAATGCATTTGAAATCTTGATTCCTGTCTTTCTGCCGCTGGCATGAACAATCTGTCCATTTCCAATATAAATTCCAACATGGTTGATGGACTTACCACTTCCATAAAAGAATAAGTCTCCTGGCTGTGCTTCTGAGGCTTTGATCTTTGTTCCATAAGAAGGCTGCGCCTTAGATGAATGAGGGAGAGAAATTCCATATCTCTGATAAATCTTCATGGTAAAACCAGAACAGTCCACTCCGTTGGTAAGACTTGTTCCACCCCAGACATAACGGTTTCCGACAAACTGCAATGCATAAGAAACCATATCTACTCTCGTTTCAGATACACCGCTTCCATAACGAAGTTCTTCTAATGTCTGAGCGGTTTTTAATGTATCATATACACTGGCATAATCAGCAGAAATATACCCTTCTTCATTATCCACTTCTACTTTGTACCAGCCGTCCAAATCTTCTAATAGCGTCAGTTCTTCTCCTTCTGACACCTGGGAAATAACCGCTGATTCTGTATTTGCCTCCTTTCTTACTCTAAGATTGGAAGTCTCTACTTTGGCAACTGTAGTAAGTTGCTTCTTTGCAATTTCTTCAGCTACAGATCCTGTTAAAAGAAATTCACTCTTTACATAACCTTCTACTTCACCAGAAGAAATCTTTGTCCATTCTCCTTCTGTGCCAAGAATCTCACAAGCGGCATACTGGGTCATTTTTCCAACGATTTTCCCAGAAGCAGATGCTTCTTTTCTTACATTCAGATTTCCATTTACATCTGCAATTCCAATATTGGTATAACCGCAGATTGTAGTTTCTCCTATCTGACTTTGTCCCAAAACAGCACTATCCTGTCCCTGGGCAACCACATTTGCACCCTGGTCCTCTACTTTTACAGATACGGAATAAAAATCTGTCAGCGTAGATGCAACTCCTGCATTTAAACTTAATATTTTGATATCTTCACTGTTAATTGCCGCAGAAACACCGGCGGATAACTTATATTCATTCTCCTGTAAAGGAACTGATTTGTCCGCTCCCAAAGCGACTGTTGTCAACCCCATTGAAAAAACCAACACTGCAGCCATCTGCATCAAAATTCTTCTTTTCATGTGCATAACCCCTTTTCGTTCTTTCGCAACTCTATTGGGTAGTATAACAGCATTTGTTAAATAGGTCAACACATTTTTGTAATATCTTCGTAATATTTTATAGTATTTTGTAAATCTTTCTTCATTTGCTTAGATAATTCTTCCACTCCGGTAAACTTTTTCTCTGGTCTCAGATAATGGAGTAAGGACACCACCACCTCTTCTCCATAAAGATCTTTATCCCAGTCAAAAATATAAGTTTCTACCAGAACTGGATTTTCCCCTTCTATCGTCGGTTTTCTTCCCACATTGGAAACTCCCCGATAGAATCTCCCCTGTATCTCTACTCTGGAAACATAAACACCATTTGGTGGAAGCAGTTTTTCCTTCGGAGTTGCAAGATTGATCGTGGGCATTCCCATAGTTCTGCCCAGCGCATTACCATGAACCACTTCTCCCTTTATAAGAAATTCGTATCCCAGCAAATGATTTGCCTTTTCAAGATTTCCTTTTGCAATTTCTTCTCTTATATAAGTACTACTGATATCCCGGTTATTTTCCTGGACTTTTGGGAAAATACAGGCTTCATATCCCAGTTGCTCTGCCATCTGCTCAATCAGGATATGATCCCCTTTTCTTTGACATCCAAAATGAAAATCATCTCCTGTTACAATGCATTTTACATTTAAAGAAGTTATCACCCATTTTAAAAACTCTTCAGGTTCCATTCTCATAACCTCTGGAGTAAAGGGACATTCTAAAAGATAATCGACGCCTTCCCGTTCAAAAATATGTAATTTTTCTGCATTCGTGGTAAGAACTTTTGCTTCCATTTCATTTACTTTATTTCTTGGTGGAATATCGAACGTAAAAACTACCGTTTTGTATCCCGACTCTTCCCTCTTTTGAAATAAAGTCTTCATCAAAAGCTCATGCCCCCGATGAAGACCATCAAATTTCCCAAAAGTAATAACCGTTGGTTCTTCAATTTTAAAAGTTAACGTATGATTAATGTATTTCATTGTTGTCCATAAAAATCTTAATTGGTTTATAGTCGTTTTCTGTCTGTTTAAAGGAATAAAGTCCTACAAAAAGTCCTTGATTATCATACAGACGAACTGTTTGGGGATATTCTTTTTCCTGTACAAAAGACACCGGAATCCGGTTTCCATTTCGGATCATTTTCCCCGCCTCTTTTTTCACAGAAACTGCAGGATAATTTAGAAAAACTCGATCCACGCTTTGTACAAAAGAATAGTTCTCTGTTTCTTCCGTATTCCTCACCATATCTTCCAGTTCAGACAGACGATAGGCATTCTCTAAAGTAAATTCAGACACCCTTGTCCGAAGCAGACTCTTCATACAGCCATAACATCCTAACTTTGAGCCAATGTCCTGACATAAGGTTCTGATATAGGTTCCCTTAGAACAGTGGACTTTCATGCGGACTTCCGGAAGAGAAATCTCTAAAATCTGGATATCAAAAATTTTTACCGGTCTTGGCTGTCTTGCCACAGTAACGCCTTTTCTTGCCAGATCACACAGTTTCTGCCCATTTACTTTAAGAGCAGAATACATGGGCGGAACCTGCATATAGTCCCCCACGAAAGAAAGAATGGTTTCTTCTACTTTTTCGGGACTACATGTCACTTCTGCCTGATTTAACACTTCCCCGGAAATATCCTGAGTATCCGTTTCCTGTCCTAAAAGAAGTACTGCCTCATATTCCTTATCCTTATCTGTCAGTAAATCACAGACTCTTGTAGCCTTTCCAAGGCATACCGGAAGTACCCCTTCTGCATCCGGGTCTAATGTTCCCGTGTGACCGATTTTCTTCTGATGGAAAATTCCACGCATTTTTGCTACCACATCAAAAGAGGTAAATCCTTTTTCTTTGTATACATTTATAATTCCATTTATCATCTTATAACTGTTTCTCGATTTCTGCTAAAATCTCCGAAAGGAACTCTTCCGGCTTTCCATACATGGTAAATCCTGCGGCTTTTACATGACCACCTCCATGGAAATGCTGCGCAAGCACTGCTAAATCTACATTTCCATTAGCTCTGGTGCTGACCTTGTAAGAACCATCTTCATTTTCATAAATGAAAATTGCCACTTCCACATCTTTTGTAACGCGAAGCTGATTCACAATACCATCCAGATGTTTTGGAAGGACATGAAATTCCTTCATCATCTTCGCTGTTACCATGCCAAAAATCACTTTTCCATCCAGATAAAGCTTACTGTCCACCAGCACCTGCCCTAAAATCCGATTCTGCTCATAAGTCTTGGTGTAAAATGTAGAATCTACAATTTCCGTGAAATCAATGCCTTTTTCCATTAAAGCTCCTGCAATTTCCATGGTATGAGCAGAGGTACAGGAATACTGAAAGACTCCTGTATCGTGCACCATTCCTGTATAGAGACATTCTGCAATTTCCTTTGTGATCTTATCTGAATCAATCAATTCAAATACAAGTTCACAGGTAGCACTTGCATGAGGAAAAATATAATTTTCATCTGCAAAGGACTGATTGCTGACATGGTGATCGATACAAGCGGTGCTTTTGGCAGCTTCAAAATATGAAGCCGCATTCCCCAGTCTTCCCACATCACCACAATCCAGGGAAATGAACAGATCAAACGGCTCTCTCTCTGGATAATCATGGATGATCTCATCAGAATTTGCCAAAAATTCAAAAATGTGAGGTATCGGTTCTAAAAACAATTCTACTTTGATTTCCGGGAAATAGGTCTTGATATAGTTGTAAACTCCAAGAGTAGATCCTACACAATCTCCGTCCGGACGCACATGACCTGCAATTCCTACAGTCTTTTTTCCCTCTAATACTGCATCTAAATTCTTCATATACTGCCTCTTTATTGTTCTTCTTCCTCAGCCTTGATATTTTTGGTTATCTCGTCTATTTTCTTTGACATGGCAATTCCGTATTCAATGGACTGGTCCAAAACAAATTTAATTTCTGGAGTATTTCTTAAATTTACGGCTTTTGCCAATTTGGTACGAATAAATCCTTCTGCACTGCGAAGTCCCGCTAAAGTATCTTTCTGAGACTGTTCATCTCCTAATACACTGACATAAGCCTTTGCGGTCTTTAAGTCTGGAGCTACTTCTACGGCTACCACACTTGTTAATGGATTGATCCGTGGGTCCTTTAATTCCCCACGGATAATATTGCTCAGTGCGTGCTGCACTTCTTCATTGATTCTGATATTTTTAATACTGTTTTTTCTCATGAAAAACCTGCTTTCTATCTTGGTACTTCTACCATCTTATAAGCTTCTACAATATCAAATTCCTGAATGTCGTTAAATCCGTCAAATACCAGACCACATTCAAATCCAGTTCTAACTTCTTTCACATCATCCTTGAATCGTTTTAAGGAGCCAAGATCACCTTCGAAGATCTGTGTTCCTTCACGGGAAATACGAACTTTACATCCTCTTTCCATAACAGCGTCAAGCACATAGGAACCAGCAATGTTTCCAACACCGGAAGCCTTGAAAATCTGACGAATTTCTGCATGACCGATTACTTTCTCTTCGAATACAGGATCTAACATACCCTTCATAGCAGCTTCTACGTCTTCGATGGCATTGTAAATAACTTTGTAGAGACGTACATCTACTCCTTCTCTGTCTGCAGTTACTTTTGCAACTGGATCTGGACGAACGTTAAATCCGATAATAATTGCATTGGAAGCAGATGCCAGGATTACGTCAGATTCATTAATAGCACCTACACCACCATGGATAACTTTAACCACAACCTCTTCATTGGAAAGTTTTACCAGAGACTGTTTTACTGCTTCTACAGAACCCTGTACGTCTGCTTTTACGATAATGTTCAATTCTTTCATATTTCCAGACTGGATCTGGGAGAACAGATCATCCAGAGACATCTTAGCTTTGGTATCTTCAATCAGCTTATTCTTCTCTTCTGAAATATAAGTGTCAGCAAAAGCTTTTGCTTCCTTATCGGAATCGCATACAACGAAAGTCTCACCTGCAGCTGGTACGCTGTTTAAACCTAAAATTTCTACCGGAGTGGATGGAATTGCTTCTTTTACTCTGCGTCCATTATCATCGATCATGGCACGAACTTTACCATAGCTGCTTCCGCAGGCAATGGAATCACCAACATGAAGTGTACCTTTCTGTACCAGAACGGTAGCAACTGCACCTCTTCCTTTATCCAACTGTGCTTCAATCACAAGTCCTCTTGCATTTCTCTTAGGATTTGCTTTTAATTCCAGAACTTCTGCAGTAAGAAGAACCATCTCTAAAAGGTTATCAATACCCTCTTTTGTATGAGCAGATACTGGACAGAAAATCGTGCTTCCGCCCCAATCTTCTGGAATCAATTCGTATTCAGATAATTCCTGTTTTACTTTTTCAATATTTGCACTTGGTTTATCAATCTTATTTACAGCAACGATAATTTCTACACCGGCTGCTTTTGCATGGTTGATAGCTTCAACAGTCTGAGGCATAACGCCGTCATCTGCTGCAACTACAAGGATTGCAATATCTGTAGAATTTGCACCACGCATACGCATTGCAGTAAACGCTTCGTGTCCTGGTGTATCCAGGAATGTGATGTTCTGATTGTTAATAGAAACTACAGAAGCACCAATATGCTGGGTAATTCCACCAGCTTCTTTGTCTGTTACTTTGGTAGAACGGATAGCATCCAGAAGAGAGGTTTTACCGTGGTCTACGTGACCCATAACACAGACTACTGGAGGACGGGAAACCATATCTGCTTCGTTTTCTTCATCTTCTTTTAATAATTCTGCAATAACATCGACTTTTTCTTCCTGTTCACAAATATAATTAAACTCTAATGCAATTTCTTCTGCAGATTCAAAATCGATCTCATGGTTTACAGTAACCATCTGACCTTTCATGAATAATTTCTTAACGATTACAGATGGCTGGACCTTCATCGCATCTGCCAGATCACGAATGGTCATCTTCTCTGGCAAGGTAATTGTCTTAATTACATCAGCATCTTCTTTAGGCTGCTGTGGTTGCTGCTGTGGTTTCTTCTTTCCACCATGTTTTTCCAGATTAATATAGTTCTCCTGGCGTTTGCTGCCTAACTTATCATGATCCTGATGGCGATTATTATTGTTATTATTACGATTATTTCCTCGTTCTCTGCTTTCTTTTCCTCTTACTTCTTCTGTAACAACCGCAGATTCTTTATTAAATTTATTCATTTCTCTATCAAAACGTCCCTTGGAATCGTTACCACCACGATTTCCCCTGTCATTCTGATTACGGTCGTTATTATAACGATTTCCTCTATCGTTTCTATCTCCGTTTCCGCGGTTTGGTCTTTCTCCCTGGTTACGGTCATTATTATTAAAACGGTTTCCTCTATCGTTTCTATCTCCGTTTCTATCCCCGTTTCCACGGTTTGGTCTTTCTCCCTGATTACGTTCATTATGATTGAAACGTTTTCCTCTATCGTTTTTATCCCCGTTTCTATCTCCATTTCCACGGTTCGGTCTCTCTCCCTGATTGCGATCGTTCTGGGAACGTTCTCCTTGTGGATGGTCATTCTGTGGACGGGTATTCTGTGGAACAGATTCTGTTACAAATTCATCCTTATTTCCAGCGGTTCTTTCGCTGATTGGACGCATTGCTCTCTCTCCAACCGGACGTGGTTTGATAATGCTGTGGACTTCCGGTTTTGCCATACGATTATCACGTCTTGGTCCTCTGTCATTATTATTTTTCTCTACATGACTCTTCTCATTGGAATTACGATTACTATTTCCAGCAGGACGTTTTGACTGTTTGCTGTACTGCGCATTGAAGACCGCAGAAATGCTGGCTTTCTTCTTCGGACGCTCCTGTTTATCATCTCCTGGTTTCGCTTCTTTAGAAGCTTCTGGTTTTGCAGTTCCAGTCTTTGGGGCTTCTGCTTTTGTTTCAGCCTTTGGAGCTTCTGCCTTTTTCTGGAATTTGTTTCTTACCATAGTCTGAGCCTCGTCCTCGATTCCGCTGGAAGCACTCTTAACTGCATAATCAGTTGCACTTAATAAATCTATTATATCCTGTGATTTTATTTCTAATTCTTTTGCAAGTTCATGAACTCTCATTTTTGCCATATATTATTGTTTCCTCCATTATTCAGTTTTGTAATCTGACAGCTTCTGCATCACTGCCTTTGCCAAATTCTCATCTGTAATAGCAAGAGATGCACGAAATTCTTTACCAATGCAGCTGCCTAATTCATCCTTGGTTCCAAAGACATACATTGGAACCTGGTAAAAATCCGTCATGTTCGTAAATTTCTTTCTGGTATTTTCCGAAGCTTCCTCCGAAACAATGACAAGATATGCACGATAGGATTTTACTGCTTTTTCCGTGGAGAATTCTCCACTTTGTACATTGCCTGATTTTGCTGCAATGCCTAGCATAGATAACACTCTATTTCTCAAACTGGCTCATCTCCTTTTCCAGATTTTCATAAATCTCAGAAGAAATTGCCATTTTAAAGGATCGTTCCAGACCTTTGGACTTTCTTGCTTTTTGAAAACATTCTATATCCGGACAGATATATGCACCCCGTCCGTTTTTACGTCCTGTTGCATCCACAAGAATTTCACCCTCCTGCGTTTTTAAAATGCGAATCAGATCTTTCTTTCCTTTCATCTCGCCACAGCCAACACACTGTCGCATTGGGACTTTCTTATTCTGCATATTCTTCCCCATCTTCTACATATTCATCAGAATACTCTTCTTCGGAATATCCTTCTTCAGAATATTCTTCATCATAATATTCTTCATCTGCGTCTTCATAATCATTTTCATAATCCATGAAATCACCAGATTCTCTTGCTTGAGTTTCACTCTTAATATCAATCTTAAATCCTGTAAGGCGGGCTGCAAGTCTTGCATTCTGGCCTTCTTTACCAATTGCCAGAGACAGCTGATAATCTGGTACAACCACTTTTGCTGTCTTCTCATCTGCATCTGCAATAACAGAAATAACCTTTGCCGGACTTAAAGCATTCTGAATTAAAATTGCTGGATTTTCATCCCAGGTAATAATATCAATTTTTTCTCCACGAAGCTCAGATACGATAGCATTTACTCTAGCACCATTCATACCAACGCAGGCACCAACTGGATCTACATCTGGGTCATTGGAGTAAACTGCAATTTTTGTTCGGCTTCCAGCTTCACGGGAAATGGATTTGATTTCTACGATTCCGTCTTTTACTTCGGTAACTTCAGATTCAAATAATCTCTTTACAAGTTCTGGATGAGTTCTGGAGACCAAAATCTTAGGTCCTTTGGAAGTAGCCTTTACTTCTAAGATATAGACCTTGATTCTTTCTGTTGGTTGGAAGGTCTCACCTTTGATCTGCTCACCTTCTGTTAATAGTGCATCTGCTTTTCCAAGGTTAATGCTTACATTCTTGCCAACATAACGCTGAACAATACCGGTAACCACATCTTTTTCTTTGCCATTATATTCATCAAAGATTACTTTACGTTCTTCTTCTCTGATCTTCTGAAGAATTACATTTTTAGCATTCTGAGTCGCAATACGTCCAAATTCTTTGGATTTTACTTCAATTGGAACAATATCGCCAAGCTGATAATGACCATTGATCATCTGCGCCTCTGGAAGAGAAATTTCTTCTACAGTGTCTGTAACTTCTTCTACTACTGTCTTATCCTGAATACAATGGAATTCACAGGTTTCTGGATCAATCACAACTCTTACGTTATCTGATTTTCCAAAATGATTCTTACATGCTGTTACAAGAGAATTCTCAATTGCTTCTAACAGAGTTTCTTTACCGATATTTTTTTCCTGTTCTAAAATATTTAAAGCTTCAAATAACTCACTATTCTTCATTATTTTATCCTCCCGATTGTTTTTCGTACTCTATTCTAAGTGGGTTACAGTTAGGACTATTTTAAAAGTGTACTGCCTGGCGAATTAATGCAATTTCGCTTCTTTCAAACTTCATTGTCTCGTTCTCTTCTGTCTCAATGGTTACCGATTCCTTATCATAAGCAGTTAAGATTCCATAAAACTCCTTACTCCGATTAATTGCACGATAAGTTCGGATCTCAATTTCCTGTCCCATATTCCGAACAAAATCTTTTTCTTTTTTCAGTGGTCTTCCAAGCCCAGGAGAACTGACCTCAAAGGTATAAGAATCCGGAATGAAATCCTTCTCATCTAACAAGACATTCATTTCTCTGGCCACATCTTCGCAATCGTTTACAGTAATTCCTCCTTCTTTGTCAATGTAAGCACGTAAATACCAGATGGAACCTTCCTTTACATACTCTACATCCACAAGTTCAAAGTTCTTACGCTCTAAGATCGGCAAAATGAGACTTTCTGTTTTTGCTTCATAATCACTTGCCTTTGACATATTGGCATACACCTCTCTTTAAAAGTCTTAAAACGCGAATTGAGAGAGGACCTTTGCCCTCTCTCAACCTTAGTCATCATGTTCACTTAATCACTATAGCACCAAAATCCCTATAAAGCAAGGGTTTTTCTGGAAATTTTCAAATAATTACTCTTCGTATCCGTTTGGATTGTTCTTCTGCCATCTCCAGGAGTCTGCACACATTTCTTTGATACCGTATTTTGCTTCCCAGCCTAATTCAGCTTTGGCCTTGGATGGATCACAGTAGCAAGTAGCAATATCTCCTGGTCTTCTATCTTTGATTACATATGGAATCTTAATATCATTGGCTGCTTCAAAGTTCTTAACGATATCAAGCACACTATATCCATGTCCTGTTCCCAGGTTGTATACGCAAAGACCTGCATTCTCTTCAATCTTCTTTAAAGCTTTTACATGGCCAATTGCCAGATCTACTACGTGAATGTAATCGCGGACACCGGTTCCGTCTGGTGTATCATAATCATCACCGAATACACCAAGCTGCTCTAATTTACCAACAGCCACCTGTGTAATATATGGCATCAGATTGTTTGGAATTCCGTTTGGATTCTCTCCCATGGTTCCGCTCTGATGAGCTCCAATTGGGTTAAAATAACGAAGAAGGATAACATTCCATTCGTTATCTGCTTTCTGAATATCCATAAGAATCTGCTCCAACATGGATTTGGTCCAGCCATATGGGTTGGTACACTGTCCTTTTGGACATTCTTCTGTAATCGGAATCTGCGCCGGATCTCCATATACTGTTGCAGAAGATGAGAAAATAATGTTCTTGCAGCCGTTCTGTCTCATAACATCTACTAAGGTCAATGTTCCTGCAATGTTGTTCTCATAGTATTCCCAAGGTTTTGCCACAGATTCTCCAACGGCTTTTAATCCTGCAAAATGAATACAGCTGTCAATCTTCTCATTTGCAAAAATCTTATTTAATACCTCTCTGTCTAAAATATCTCCTTTATAGAAAGTAACGTCTTTTCCGGTCAGTGCCTTTACTCTCTCTAAAGACTTCTCAGAAGAGTTGCTTAAGTTATCTAAAACAACTACCTCATACCCTGCATCTAAAAGTTCTACACATGTGTGACTTCCAATATATCCCGCTCCACCAGTTACTAAAATAGCCATAGTATCAATCTCCTTTTCCAAAGAATTGTATTTCCTTAAGTTGTATATAGTTTATCTCATATTTAAGAATTTGTATAGAACTAAATGTGGAAAAATTATGTAAAAATGTTGCATACACTGCTTTTTACTTCTATAATAAAGTTATCTTACAGATTTTTGCACCGTTAACTTTTATTTATTAAAAAAAGCTTTTGCATGATTGTATCACTTTTATCCAGGGGGATTTAACAGATATGGAACAGAACTATAAGAACTCTTACGTTGTAACAGAAAAAGAACTGGTTTCCCTAAGCGTATATAATGTAGGATTTCAAAAATGCGATTCTTTGTATCAGTGGGG
>JBGVLD010000010.1:0-22346 GCA_045124075.1 Agathobacter sp. | reverse complement strand
AGATTTTCCATCTGGAGTAACAGCTGTTGCTTCTGTCTTTACAGAACCAACTGCTTTTTCTGTTTCAGCGCCAGCTTCAGCACTTGGTGCAGCAAATACAGTAGTTCCCATTGCAAGAACCATAACTGCTGCAAGTAAACCTGCGATTTTCTTCTTCATGTCAATCTCCTCCTTTCTTCCTTAATACATGTGGTTTATATCAAGCCAGTCTCCAAAGGATTCTGGCGAGATACCAAATAAAATGTACGCATTGCCTGAACAAACTACTCTGTCACTTCTTGATAGAAGATCTGGATGATCAAGTCATACAATGCCGAAGCATCAACATGATACTCCTCATAGGTGTCTCCCATTACAGTTTCCCCAGGAACTGTATACATGGAAGATGGGTCATAGGTATAACCCATAAGCTCTGTAATAATATCTACAGCGCTCATATCTGTTACGATATAGTCGGATATAGAATTATATATAGAAACGACAGATGATGAATTGCCTGCTGCCGTATCTTTCAATTTTGCTAAATAATTGCTGATGTACTGTTCCTGTCGACGTAACCGTCCTGTGGAACTATCAAATACATCAGTATCTCTTCCTCTTAAATAAAGGTAAGCTTGTTCTCCGTCCAGGGTCACTGTCTCACCCTTGGTCAGATGAATATCTCCGCTTTCCAGATCTTCTAAAACCTCTACTTCAACTCCCCCTACGGAATCGTTCATGATTGGAACTGCGCCCATATTAATGGAGAGATATCCTTCTATAGGAAGATTGTAGAACAAATAGGATACTGCGTCAACGGTTCGGGTACAACTTAATTTTGCACCGTCTCCGTAAGCATGCTGCAGACAAATCTGCAGATCATAATATCCCCCGCTACTGCCATTCTCTGAGAAGACCTCTACTCTGGTCATACTATTTCGATTAATGGAGATAACTGACATCTCCATGGTATCTGGATCTGTTACTAGAAGGAACATGGCATCTGACTGCCCACCGCCTTCATCATAAATCTTTGCATCCTCTACGGTATAATCTGTATCGATTCCCATCAAAAGATAAACATTCAGATCCTGATTGTACTTATAATTCTTACCATTATATTCAATGGTACCTTCTTTCCACTTCTCTGCTCTGCCTGATTCGGTTTCTGATTGTCCGACATTTGTCTTCTTATCATTCCCCTCTTTTTTATTCCCCTGCATTGCAATCACAAAGACTCCGAGCAGAACCAATATCAGAACAAGCGCAAGAATCACGGTAATGATTCCATTTATTTTCTTTCTATCTTTCAATTGTCCCCGCCCCCTTTGCTCATTCGTTTCACTTTAGATACCTTCTTTGGCGCTGAGAATCCTTCCCACCGCATTATGTATACGATCTTCGCTGATCTTTCCAGAATTGATTGCCTCTACTACTGCGGCATAAGCTCCTTTGAAATCACTTGGCCTATATACGATATCTACTCCCGCATTAAGAGCCGAAACTGCCAAGTCTGCCGAAGAAACTCCCTCTATATTTTCAAGAGAGTCTGTCATAATAATTCCATTATACTCCAGATTATTTCGGAACATAGAAACCACATTTGCCGAAACAGAGTATACCAAGTCTTCCTGCCCTGTTAATGATGGGTTTTTCGCGTTACAAAGCATGACACAACCACATCCAGAGTCAATTGCCGCCTTGCAAACAAGAAGCTCGTCCTCTTTCATCTGTTCGTAGCTCCTCTGAGAAACTCCATCGGTCACATCTTCCGGCATAAACTGTACTGTGCTGACCATTCCAGCAGCCTCCAGACTCTGATACCACTGTCCAGCAGACTGAACATTCTGTGCAGTATCTTCACTTGCAATCGCCGTATTAACTGGAACATTTGCCAGATTCATGTTAAATCTCTGTTCTTTCATATATGTAGAAATGCTCTGTGCGGAATCTGCTACATTCTCAGTGGTCATTTCCACTACATCATATCGATTCGATGTAGCAAGTGGAGACTGTTCCGCTCCTCCCGCTTCTGCCACTCCAAGAAACAATGGCAACTGAATTCTTGCCTGAGAATATTCCTGCAGTTTTTTCAGCATAATACGGGTCTGTTCTTTGTTCTGGAAATTCCGCTGGGAATAAACCACACCACCTACCGGGTACTGTCCATAGGCAGTCTTTGTTGTATTACCAGAAGCAGTTACATCTTCTACTCCCGTTAATTGTTCTGGAGTAATCACAAACACCTGAGCCGCCAGTTCTTCCGCCGTCATAGAAGCAAGTTTGCTTTCTACCGCTTCTGAAAAAATAATACGTTCTTCTGTTTTTACTATAATTTCCTCATTTCCACTTGGGTTAGATTCTGTATTCTGGGAATCTACTGATTCAATCGGCTGAGTATCATCAACCTCTCCCTGCACATTTTCACTGGATGGCTTCTTTCCACTTTCCTTATCTTCTGTCTGAAGAGGACGAATCAAAGCAAAGATCAATGTAGCCACTAGAGCGATACATTCTACTACTACCAGAAATCCTACCCCACTCCTCTGCTTTTTCATTGGCTAATCCTCTCTGTCTTCCCCTTCATCGCCATCATCACGGCCATAATAATTGCCATAATAACTGCCATAATAACTACCATAGTACTTACCGTAATACTTGCCATAGTAGCCATTTTTTTTCATCTGTACCTTATTCAGGATCGCGCCAAGAATACGGATTCCAGAAGCTTCCAGCTGTTTCTTCACACTGGAAACCATTCTACTGTTCGCTCCTCCCTGGGCAACTACGATTACAGCGCCATCACAATGTTTTGCAACGACTGCCGCATCAATTGCCGCACCAATCGGAGCACAGTCTACAATAATATAATCAAAATTTGCTCTTGCAAATTCAATAAGTTCCTCGAAATATTTCTTTTCAAGAATTTCTGTCGGATTCGGAACAGAAGGTCCTGCAAAAATCATGAACAGACCATATATTTCTGTCGCATAAAGAACATCTCCGATTTTCCGTTGCCCTGACAGATAGTGGGACAATCCACATACTTCTTTCCCCGTAGTAGCCTTCGCACGAAGACGTCCTACTAATACTGATTTTCTCATATCTGTGTCAATAATCAGAACTTTCTTTCCTGATTCTGTCAAAGAGCGTGCAAGCTCCATGGACACTGTAGTCTTCCCCTCATTCGGCATAGAGCTTGTCAGCAGAATTACCTTGACATCATCTCCGCAGAACTGAATATTTGTCTTTAACGCACGAAGGGATTCCTTCATGGTATAGCTCTGTGTTTTTATATTACCAAACTTTAATGTTTCCATCTGCTACGCCCCCTGCTTCTTTACCTTGCCGGACTTAGAGCCTGTTGCACTGCCCTTTCCCTTACGTTTCTTCCGGCTGGACTCACCATCATATTCTGCCTCATCTTCCAATGGAAGCGATCCAAGTACATGAAGTCCAACTTTCTTCTCCAGGTCTTCAGGAGTCATAATAGAATCATTCATAAGGTATGAAACAATTACAATTGCCATTGCCAGGAGCATTCCAAGAAAAGCTCCGATTACTGTATTTTTACCAACGCTTGGGCTGACTGGTTCTCCATCCGCATAACCATTCTGAATGGTTCTTGGTGGATCCTGATCCATTTTCTCTGCAATATATGCAGAGGAGACGTTCGCCATCTCATCCGCGATCTGTTTTGCCACCGCCGGATCCGGGTCTGTGACTGTAATATTCAGGATTCGGGAATCCGAAGGGTTGTCCACACTAATCTTGCTTCCAAGCTGCTTGTAATCCATATCCAGATCCAGATTATCGATTACCTGTTCCAGAACCGGACGACATTTTACAACTACAATATAATCATTTGTCAGATTCGTACCCATCTGCAGATCTGTAAGGCTAGTAATAGAAGTGCTCTTTGTAAGTACGTATAAAGCTGATGTAGATTCATACTGCGGAACAATAATGAATTTACTAATTGAAAAAGCGATCAATGCTGTCAGAAATGCGGAAATGCAGATCATCTTCCAATTTCCAAGCAACTCAAAAAACAACTCTTTCAGATCGATTTCAATTTCTTCCTGTGACTCGTGTTGGTTACCCATTTTCTTCTCCTTCTATTCCTCTTCCAATATCTTCTGTGGATTCTTGCTCAACAGTTTCGCAACAAATCTCTCATCGTATTTCTTCCTCAGATATTCCTGGCATTTTCCCAAATGACAGGCACGCTGTTTGATTCCATGGCTGTCACTGCCAATCACATCTACCCAACCCTGTTTTAATATTTTTTTGCAAAAACGTTTGCTAACTCCACCATCCAGACCTAATACTGCATCCGCATTGATCTGAACCCACGCTCCCAATCTGCGGAGCTGTTCTATATAAGCAGGTATCTTTAACAGACACCGATATCTTTCAACATGAGCAATCACCGGAATATATCCGTGTGAAATTAATTTCTGGGTCATTTTCTCTATATATTCATAATCTGTCTCATACTCATATTCTGTAAGCACATAACTGGAATCTGCCATGGAGAGAACTCTCTCACTGGCTAATGCTTCCACGATTCTGCTATTTACATGGTATTCGCATCCCAGATAAAGGCGAATCCCCACTTCTTTTGCATACGGAAGAAGTCCCTCGTAATGTCTCTTTATTTTTTCTTTGTTATAAGGAAACATTCCATGTCTATAATGAGGTGTAAGAATCATGGCAGATACACCCTGCTTCGCAGCTTCCTTCAGCATCTGAACGGATTCCTCTATTTCTGTTGGACCATCATCTACTCCAAAAAGAAGATGTGAATGAATATCGATCATATTTGCCTTCTCCACATTTGTTCTTCACATATGTCAACACTTATTTTCTGAGATATTATAATCCCACAATTTCTTTAAGTCAAGCAAAGGAATTTCCCAAAACTTAATTTTATAAAAAAAGTCTAATATTTGCCTTGTGTCTACATACTTTTTAGTTATATTGATACGGATTTTATTGTAGAAATCTTCCATTAATAGGCATTTCTATGCCTTATTAATGGAAGATCATTTTTAGAATCGTTTAATTTTCTTTGTGGTATTTTTCTCAAATTCCACTTCACGGACTTTTAACTTGAACACTCTCTTATATAATGGAGCTTCTTTGTTGTAGGAATCAATGACTCCCTGAAGTTCGCTTTCAATATCTTTGATTTTCTTTTTCTTAGCGTACTCATAATCTGGGAAGATTTCTGCCTCGATCACACCTTCACTGTCTCGAACAAGAACTTCCTGTACCAGACGACTCTCTCCAATCTTATTCTCAATTTCTTCTGGAGAAACATTCTCTCCATTTGGAGTAATAATCAGGTTCTTCTTTCTTCCTGTCAGGAATACAAATCCCTCTTCATCCACATAACCTAAATCTCCAGTCTTTAACCAACCATCTTCCAGGGTAGCTGCCGTTTCTTCTGGCATATGGTAATAGCCCTGCATAACACTGGAGCCTTTTACCCAAAGCTCATCATCAACTGTCTTTGCTTCACAGTTCGGCATTAATTTTCCTACAGATCCCACCTTATTATGCCAGCTTAAGTTAGTACTGATAACTGGTGCACATTCGGTCATTCCATATCCCTGTAAGATCGTAATTCCATACTTTTTGAAGGTATCCAGATAGGCCGGATTTAAGTAAGCGCCACCACTGCAAATAGTATGGAACTGCTTTCCAAAGACTTTTGCTTTGATAATTCCTGCTGGCATCCATGCTACTTCTTCCAACTTCTTTGCAAAGGTTTCGATCATAAGAGGAACCATTAATATCATTTCCGGTTTAAAGAGTTCTATATTCTTTGCCACCCGCAGAAGAGAATCATTAATACAGATAGCACTTCCCAAGGAAATACCCTTTAAAATATCCATACTCAAACAATATGCATGGTGAATTGGAAGTACCGATAAAATAACGGTTCCTTCCTTAATCTTCATATCCAGACAGGTGGCATTTTCTGCCATGTTCCGGTGAGTAAGCATAACACCTTTGCTCTTTCCAGTGGTTCCAGAGGTGAACATAATGGTTGCCAGATCTTCTGGCTGTGGCTCATAATCAAATCCGCCATTCTGTTCTTTCACCAGACTCCAGAAGGATTTTGCGCCTTCTACTGTACTTTCTTCGCTCATAGAAACCACATGTTTCAAGCCTGGGCAGGCTTTTAAAGCTTCACTTGCTACCTGAGCCTTACTTTCATCAAAGACCAGAGTAGTTACTTCTGCCCGATTCAGTAAATCGCAAATATCTTCTGCCGGAAGCAGAGCATCTAATGGAACAGCTACGCTGCCGCTGTTTACAATTCCCAGATAAGCTGCTACCCATTCATAAGAAGTAGTTCCAATAAGCGCAATGTGGTTTTTCTGCTCTCCAAGTGCTGCTAATGCAGCAGAAAAACTCTCAGAATCATTTTTCAGTTCTGTGTAAGTCTTGCTTTCAACTGCAACTGCCTTTTTTCCTTCATCATTTGCTTTTTTTACTTTATAGCGGAAAGCGTCCCATGATCCATGTACAGCTTCTGATTTAACCAAAAGCTCACGAATTGTGCTACTTAAAATATCCATTTTTCTCCCTCCAATTTAGCATATTTCTGGAAATTATTCAGAGATCTTTTCCAAATACTCAACTGCTTCCTGCACGGTACGGATATCTGCAGCTTCTTCCTGAACGATTTCTACATCCAGTTCATCTTCAATTTCCCCTAACATGCTCATGAAATCAAAGGAAGTAAATCCTAAATCTTCCATAAAACGTGATTCTGGTTTAATATCCTCTTTATTAACTTCTACATAATTTACCATGATATCTACTAATTTTTCAAACATACTAATTCTCCTTTTTCAATCAATCTCTGCTTCTATGATGTTTCGTCTATAATTAACAAAATACTAGATCAACTTAATGATTTCACCGATCTTTAAGTCTGGATTCTCGATTCCCTTGAACATGATCTTGCACACGTAATAATAGAAGTATTCCAGAGTCTCTCTTGAAATGGCTTCTACCTGATGTTCAAAGTTGAAATCAAGTCCATTATCTTCCGGTCTGTGCATAACCGTCAAATACATTGCCTGGGTGGTAGCACCATTTGGATACCACTGGGTCTTATATTTAATATCCCCAAGCTGAGTTAATCCTTTTTCTTTCAAGGTCGCTGGCTGATAGGTCAGAGACATTGGTTCATATCCTAATCCCGGATCGATTGGATATACTTTTTTTCTATGTGCAAAATACTCTACCGGATCAAAATTAGTGTGGCGGAAGGTCTCGTTCTGTCCATCACGAATGATGTGAATTCCCTCCAGGAAGGTTTTATCCTCTGAAATAATTGTTCTGAATGGGAAAGAATGGATTCTTGTTCCACCAGATTTCTTCTCAGATAAAGTTGCACGTCTTGCATATGCTACGTTAAACGATACGTCATCATTGCCGTTCATTTTCTGCAAATATGTACGAATTCCCATAATGAGCAGACACTGCAGAGAAATGTGCTGTTCCTCACAGAATTTCATTAAACGGGTGGTAGGTTCCTCTTCCAGATGGAAAATATCCAATGCTGAATTTACATTTGCGGTAATAAACCGGGCTGCTCTGGCATTTGGATTCTTCTTTCTTTCTTCTTCCAAAGCTCTTGGTCCATCAATACCGTTGTAAATTGGCTCAGACTCCTCAATGAGTTTGTAGAAATATTCTCTGTCTCTCTGCTGTGCTTTGCTTCCAGCTTCATAAGCCAGATCTTTTTCCAGCTGTTCGATATATGAGCGCATTTCCTTTGGATATTCCACACCATCATACAAGGTGCTGCAGTAAATCTCAATAACATCTCTTAAAAAGCAGATTAATGACTGGGCATCCAATGTCAGATGATCTCCCAGAAGATATACTCCCTGGTTTCCGTCTGGAGTTTTGATCATCACAATTCTGTTCATAGGAGAATCTTCTCTCTCAAACGGAACCTGTGTCCATCCTCTCATAATGTCTTCTGCTTCTTCCATAGACTTTCCTGTAAAGTCCACATATTCAATATCACGTTCTTCTTTATCAGCAACGTACTGATACCACTGTTTTTCCTCTTTATCATAAGCAAAACGTAAACGCATTGCTTCGCAACGCTCATATGCTTTGTAAATAGACTGTTTTAATACATTAATATCCAGCTCATATTCAATGGTAAGACTGGTTCCTACATTTACAACTTCTTTTTTCGGACAATATTCCAAATAAAAGAAGTGGAATTTCTGTGCCACTGTTAACGGATAAACTTTGTAACCATTTCTTTCTTTCATAGCGTTTCCTCCTAAATTTTCTTTTATAAATCTGCTATAAATTCGTCCAAGGCCTTTTCATATGCTTTCATATCTTTAAAGTAACTCTCTGCGTGGGCAGCTCCTTCTACAATGAGCTTCTTCTTTTTTGAACCACAACTCTCATACATTTCATGGCACATGTTCGTTGGAACAAAAGTATCCTTTGATCCATGGATAAAAAGAATTGGCACTTTTGCTTTTGCCACTTCCCGTTTTGCATTACATTCATCCATTCCATAGCCCGCCAGCTTTTTGTTCATAATCTCAGCTCCCTGCATGACCGGGAATGGTGGAAGATGATACATGGTCTTAAGCACATGCGTAAATACTTCCTTTGGAGATGTAAAACCACAGTCAGAAATAATTCCCTTTACCTGAGGTGGAAGATCAAGTCCTCCTGCCATCAGTACCGTTGCTCCTCCCATGGAAATTCCGTGCAACAGGATTTCCACATCTTCTCCATGTTTCTCAATTGCCCAGTTAATCCACTTTAGGGCATCTTTTCTATCCAGACAGCCAAATCCTATGTACTTTCCTTCGCTTTCCCCATGGGATCTTGCGTCAGGATGAATCATGGCGTATCCATTCTTAAAATAATAATCCGTCAATCCGATAAAGTCCTGCAGACTCCGGCTGGTATATCCATGGAAACAAATTACTACCCGTTTCTTATCAGATTCTTTGATTGCTGGAAAATATGAAGCATGAAGCTTTAATCCATCAAAGGATGTCTGATACACATCTTCATGTGGTTGTGCCAGCATAAACTCTTTCCGCTCTTGCAGTATTTCTGAATACTGAGACCAGTCGGTACCCGCCATTTTTACAGTACGCTCCACTTTGGCTCTCTGGCGCTTCATGGTTCTTCCATAAAAATATACCGTCTCAACCACGCCTCCTGCCACAAGAGCCCCTGCACAGGCAACTCCAATTCCTAAAATTCCCATATTTCCTCCAAACTAAAATGCAAATACTATTTTTTCTTCTTTGCCTGTTTCTGTTTCAGATCGATAATTTCTTTTAATTTGAGGGCTTTATCAATATTTCCCTCTACCTTTAACTTCTGTGTAGTAAATGCAAATACTGGGTCTAGTTTTCCTTCCGCAATTTTCATAAATACCTCTGGACTTGCAATGAAATTTGCGTCTCTATCATGAAATTCATAAGGTTCTACAAAAAGCTGTCCGTCTTTTACTTCCACATAAAATGCTCCACCAGCTTCTTCATCTTCAATAGAAAACTGATATGCAAGATGTTCCTGAATATCACTTACATCTGTTCCCATAAATCGATTTTTGATTTCATAAAAAAAATCTGCGTATGTCATGTTACCCTCCTTATTTCCCTTGTCGACCCGCGGTCGACCTATTTCAAGATAATCATAGCACAGTATTCGACCGTCGGTCAAACGTAAAAAATACCAAAATAATCCAGTGTTTTTTCAGAATAATTCTATATTGTTCACAATTCACTGTTGTGTTAGAATACTTTAATACGATGCTAGTAAAAAACTCTGGGGTTGTTTACACAGCAATGACTCCAGCCGCGGTATCCATCGATAATCACAAGAGAAAGGTACTTTAATATGCCCGATATAAATAAATCAGAATTGATACTTGATGCTCTACAACAGCTTCTGGAGGAAAAATCCATACAAAATATCTCTGTAAGCGAGATTGCAAGCCGTGCCGGCATGGGAAAAGGAAGTATCTATTACTACTTCCCTTCTAAAGATGCCATTGTGGACGCATTAATTGAGCGAAGCTACGAACAGCCTTTACAGACTGCCAAAATGCTTTCCACCCAGACGGAGGTTTCCTCTTTTACCCGAATGGCTATGATGTTCCAGGCCTGTCGGAATTCTTCTACTGCCTTTTTGGCACAGAATCCAAATTCCGCCAGTTCCATTCAGGACCAGGCTTTTCTGCACCAGAAATATCTAAAATTTTTCATTAACGAGCTAAAACCGGCCCTGACTGATATCATCTCCCAGGGAATTGAAAAAGGAGAGATCCATTTTAATCATCCTGCCGCACTGGCAGAAATCTCTCTGATTGTTCTGGCTGTAAAACTGGACAATACCCTCTCCCCTTCTCCCCGGGAAGAGATTGAAGAAACTCTGAAAGGACTCATCTCCCTATTAGAAAAGGGCACCGACATTCCTGCCGGCACCCTGGGATATTTAACTCTTCTCAATTAAAAGCGCTTATTATGAAAAGGGCCATTGCTTAGTGCAACAGCCCTTTCATATGCTAAGTTGTTAATTGACCTTCTTCTAATAAACGTTTTGTTCCTTATCTAATTTTTTCCGGGCTTCTTGATTACCTACACTTTTTATCCACTAGATTATAAAGCCCAACAAAATCGCGAACCAGTGCCATCCAACCGGTTCAATCCATTTCACATAGCCTAAAGAAAGCAGCATTTGCAGAATATGAATAATTCCCGTTTCTATGTAAATTCCCGTCTCATCCTTCCCTGTCTTAGGATTCCTTCGAAGTACCGGAATCTTCATCATACAGATATTTATGCCGGCAAGAATTGCCAATGCCATCAATTGCTCTCCTTCTCCCGGAAATAATGGAATTTCATCCATTAATCTGGCAAGATTTACAATCAGATACACTAGGAAAAATGGATAGGAAACACCCTTCATCCAGGTCTGATATTGCTCTTTGAATCCATAAACCAGCGTAATGATCAGAACTACGATTGCTCCGCCCCACAGCCCATAGCCAATCCCCTCTATTGGAATCAACAAAAATATGAATGCATAGACAAAGCCCACAATTTTATATGGGGTTTTCTTTTTGATAAATCCATATAGCAGACACACAATTGCCGGAACTGCCATAGAGGTATAATCCCAGACAAACTCTACTGTAGTAAGTTCCACGAAAAGAAAGACAAACAATGCAATCTGAAAGATTCGTTTTCCAACAATTGCCTCTGCCCTTTTGTCTCCTTCTTCCCTACATCTCAATTCCATGATTGCTAAAATTGCAGCTGTAATAATTACCATTATCACATTCCATTTGTTGAAATGGGCCGAGAAAGAAATGGCTGCTAAAAGATAATATGCCATGTTTAACATTCCAAAAGAAACACCATCTTTTTTTCGTACCTGAAACCAAAACAATCCAGACAGAACCGGAACAAATGCCAGCACTGTAAGCAGCCCGGATGATATCATGCCAGCTGCTTTCCCATAGGTGTAGGTCTGATTTGTCACAAACAAAAGCAGCATTAGGCACACAGCTTGGACAAAATGCTGACCAATATCGCCCACACCAGAATACAGCCATACAACACAAAATCCGTTATGGCATTAAAATACAGCCTGCTGATGAAAAGGGAGAGATAAACCGCTCCCACGCCGCAACCTGCCAACGACAAGAACCATTTATTTTTCGGATTCTTTATCAGAAGTAAATTACCTATAATCGCAAATGCAAAGCTCACTCCGAACATCAGAATCATCTTAATGGCATCTGTCAGATATGGCACCACCAGTGTTGCAAATAGAATCAAACTAACAAAGATCAGTATGGATGCAAAAATTCCCATCAATGATTTTCCGATGGTCTTTTCCACATCTGTCTTTTTCGGTGCCTGCCGCTGATACATCATCGCCGGATTGAGGGGAGCCCCCTGCCACTGGGGCTGTGGATTCTGCATTCCCGACGGTGGCGTTACCATTCTCTGGGGCTGGAGATTCTGCATTCCCTGCGGTGGCGTTACCACTCTCTGGGGCTGGGGTTCTGCCGGTCGGGGCTGGGGCGTTACCGGCTGCAGCTGGGACACAAACGCCGCTTGCTGGGGCGTTACCGGCTGCGGCTGGGACACAAACGCCGCTTGCTGGGGCACAAACGCCTCCTGCTGGGGCCGATTAACCGCCTGAGCCTGCAAGTAACGGTTATACTCCATCCGCAACACTCCAATTTGCTGATTCATATAATCGATTTCCCGCTGCAAAGCATCAATTTTCATCTGAATAATTTCAGACCGATTTCCCTCCTGATATTCCTGCAACAAGTCGTTCAGCATTTTCCTGTCCTGCAATAAACGATTTTCACATTCAATGATTTTATTAATCATAACTATCTCCTTTTTAAAACATCCCAATAAGAGACCTGTAATCCATCCAATGTCTGTTAACCCCCAAAAGAGTACCCGTTATAAAATTCACACTACTTTCCTCATCCAAATATGAGGGCAGCCTTCATCATCTTCCACATCACCCAATGAAGAAAAACCTAACTTATTGTAAAAGGCTGTAATTCGACACTGTGCATGCAGTTGCAATTCTTCTCCACCTATTTTTCGAATATATTCTTCTGCTTCTTCTACAATTAATCTGCCGATATCTTTTCCTCTATTTTCTTTTGTAACTGCAAGCCTGCCAAGAACGTAAGTGTTTCTTTGTGTATCAAGAAAAACCCTGCAGGTTGCGATTGGCTTTTCCCAATCGTCAAACACTACAAAATGCACTGCTGTATAATCAATATCGTCAAATTCATTTTGAAATCCTTGTTCCTCAACAAAAACTTTTTGTCTAATCTCAATTGCTTGTTTCGGGATAGACTGAAACATTTCTACTCTCATAACAACTCCTATAACCTGAAAGTGAACATAATCACTGCTCGATGGTCTGCCAAGGCTGTGGCGACAGACTTTTAAGAGGGCGCGAGACTTGGCCATTCCGTGTATTTGACATATGCATTCTTTTCACGCCTGTATGTCCAAAAAATCACTATTTTTTCACAAAAATCCCCATAAAATCACGAAAAATTCATTTCATTGGACCTATGGAAAAAAAAGTATTAAATACTTACCATTTTTTCTGAAATTCTCGGACATTTGTGGGAACTTTTTCTACATATGGAAAATGATGAATTTTTCCTTTAGAGAACTGAAAGTTATCACTTACTTTCCACACCCTCATAACCATGAATTACGATAATACTAATATCAAATGCGTCTCATCCGGAATAATGCTTGAATCGTCTCGTTTAATACCACCGGATAAGTATTGTCGAAATAGAAACATTCCCTATCTTTTAGTTTATCAAATTCATCAGCAAAAAGGTATAACAAATCATTGTAATCTACGCCAAGCTGCATGGATGCACGTTTTAACAATGTACGACAATGAGCAAATTCCGACTCCCAAAGATACTGTGTTGCTTCTCGGATATAATGGTAATGTCTCACCGCCTCTACCTTTCTTTTACAGAAATATGATTCTCTTCCATATATCTTCCATATATCTTTCATATATGAACTATAAAATATCCTTTTTATTTAATATCAACTGACTAACTGCTCCCATTCCTACACTCAAAATCACTCCTCCTATCAGACACAGAAGTACATTCATTATAGTTGCATTAAGAGGTGTCAACATTGGAATTATCATAAACAGAAGCATCCCCACCATCATAGACAGAAGAATAGACAGCCAAGTCTTTTGTTTTGCAATTATACTCACCATCAGATTAATTGGTACAAATACCGCTACCAGAATTACTTTGGAAAGAATAGACAAAATTAGTTCACTCAAGTCAAAGCCCTGCATATCAAAGGGAAGTCCTGAAATAGCACCACCAAGCATTGCTCCGATAAAAAATGCCAGAATCATCAACGCTCCACCCACAAAACACACAAGTGATTTTGACATGACATAATCTGTTTTCTTCGCTCGAACAGTAAACAAGTTTTTCGCATATCCACACTATTTTTCATGTATATTGCAGCCTTTGCCCTTCCTACGTTAACAGTTTCTGTAACATTCATTTTTCGTTACCTCCTTGAATTTGATAAGCAAATGATATCTCTGGTTTGTTTAAAAAATGCTTGCAAAATGTTTCTGTAATATTAATTTGTAAATAAAAAAAGATGGCATTTTCTACCATCTTTTACTGTGCATAAGTCGAGTAGACTAATGCCTCACGACACTAGCCCCTCACAAATCCGTACGTGCGGCTTTTCCGCATACGGCTTTTCATAATCAGATACAGAGATGTAAACTCTGGCTTCGGCGTTGTTGCCGAGATTTGCATTATTCTTTCTAATTTCGTTCCCATTATTTCCACCGTCCCTGAGTACGGATAATGTGTCCTCAGAAAGACCGTTATTATGTGGCCACCTTCCCTCCACTGGCATTCCCCAGTATCCTTGGTCCTATGAAGCTATCCGACTGCCTATCACTCGTCCATCCCTCTCCATCTTCTAGTTGATGCAACGTACTTGTTTCCAAGAAATGACAGGCTCTCCCCAGTTGACTAATTAACCACAATGTCAAGCATGACTGGCTCTTTGCCCCCGCAGTGCCATACAGAACTCGCCATTTATGTTCTGCATGATGTTGCCTTCCATGTGAATTACCATGTCGGCCCTCTGATTTAAGAAACCTTTCGAGGCTCAATCGCATTGCAACCCTACTTGCTCGCTGTCTACGCTTAACTCCCACCATTACTAATGACAGCTCAAGACTCGCTACTGTTGGTTGGCTAAACCTTAATCAGACAGGCTTTCCACCTATTAGGTTAATTGCCCTTGGCTGGGCGCACAATTCAATCCTTCCCATTCTTGTAAAAATATAATACATGGTAAGACGTTTTCTCTTTTTTTTATCTGTACTCGTCTACCCATAGACCATTTTTTCACTTCATGTGTAGATGTTCTTTCTAACCATAAAACAGTTTATACGTCCTATAGGTAGGCAGTTTCATTTTTTTTCATTATTTTTTCTACCCATAAATAATTTTTTATTTCTATAGGTAGAATACTTTCCACATTTCTAAGATTTTTATCTGCCTATAAAGAAGATTTTAACTTCTACGGGTAGAAATCGTCTCCACAACTTCTGTTTCCCGCAAATTGAAAATTTTCTATTTGTTTTTTTTCTTTATTTCATCCATTTCCTTAATCAACTCTTCTAATGGACGATACTCACCACCCTAATATTCAAAAGTGTGCATTCCTTCATCTTCTAAAATTGGACCAATCATTTTTATAGAAACATTCATTTTACTTAATATTTCGTAATCAGAAGTATTTTCTGCCTCTGCAATAATCTTATCTTGACTAACATATAAACATGTAAAAAGGCTCCCGAGGAAAACCTCGAGAGCCTTGATTTTACTAGATTGTAGACACTATCAATTAAAATTATTCAACGATAGTAGCAACACTACCAGAACCTACAGTACGTCCACCTTCACGCTATATGAATAGCGTTTTTCGATGTATTTTCTATATTATTTATGGATGAAATCAGCATATTTTCGCTAATTTTGTATGGTCTATTTTTATTTACTTGATTTCTTGGCACCGTTTTAGCACCGGAAGATATTTTTGCAGATATTCCTTCAACAATATCTTTGAAATAAGTGGATTTCCTGCAACCACATTTCCATCCAATTCCATAGGCAGTTTTTCTCCCACATAATTCAATACTTCACCACCTGCTTCCCGAACAATCAACGCTCCTGCTGCATAATCCCACAATTTGAGGTGATTTTCCATATATCCGTCTATGCGACCACATGCTACATGTGCTAAATCCAACGAAGCGGAACCGCATCTTCGGATGTCTTGACAATCCTTAAAAATTTGCGTAAATACCCTGAAATTTTTCTCCGCCTCTTTCTTAAAATATGGTGATGTACCGATAGAAACCAGACTCTCTTTCATAGTCTTAGCACCACTTACATGAATTTCCTCTCCATTTAAAAAACTGCCTTTACCCTTTTGGGCATAATACATCTCATCAGAAAAGGGATTATATACAATTCCAAGTATCACTTCTTTATTACTCATTAAAGCCAATGAAATAGCACTGTTTCGATAATCATGAACTAAATTTGTTGTACCATCTACCGGATCTAGCACCCACACGGAACCATTCATGTCAATGGCAGAATTATCTTTTTCTTCTCCCATAAACTGGATACGTGGATACAACTCACTTAATTTTTCCTGCATAAAATGCTGCACGGCTTCATCTACTGCCGTCACATAATCGTATGCTCCTTTTTCTCTTATTTTTCCAGCTGCTGCCCTATCCGCAAAAAACTTTGCCGCTTCACGTACCACACCCTGTATTTCTTCCATCACTATCATATTATCCTCCCAAAACAAAGACAGCCAAGGAACATTTTCCTTAGCTTATCTTACTTATTAAACATTTAATTGACTAGTTAAAACAGAGACATAATCCCCACCTAGTACATGTATTTCCTTCAATGCCTTCTTCAATAATCCTGCTGTTTTTACCTGAAAAGAAGCGTTTGAAGATACCACAATTTCGTAATTACCGGCTTTCATCTGCTCATACAGCTTCTCTATGGTATTAACTGCATTATTAAGCTTTGTTCGAACACATCCATACTGCACTGCCTGATGTGTATCACTTCCACTAATCATAGGGATTTCGAGTTTCTTCGCCAACACACCTGTTTTTTCTTCAAACTCTTCCCTAGCAAGCGCAAGATCCTTTCCGTTTAAGTCCAAAAAGTGCAATCGTTTTAGCTGCTCTAATGGAAGCTCCGGAATATGACCGCCCTCTCGGTAAGGATGTGCTGCTCCTACAATTACAGGATACTCTTCAAATAAATCCATCAACTTCTCAAAGGGCAAGAACTTTCCTTTTTCCTTATAAGGTTCTAAGCGAGCATTCAACTCTAAGATAATCTCTAGGGTTCCAATGGATAAGATATGCCCACCCTCCGCAATATCTGTTTCCATACCTGCAAAAATACGAATACCGTCCTGTGTAATTAACGTATCACCATCTCTTTTACATACTTTTGCCAGATAACCATACAACTCATCAAACTGTAAGGTATTAAAATGCTCTGTTAAACATATGGCATCAAGACCGGCCTGTCCTGCTTCTCTCATAAGCCAGTCTGTATATTCTGTAGAAAACGGTAGTTTTTTTGCCAATTTTCCATGTGTGTGAAAATCAATAAACATTCTTCTATCCTTCCTATATGTATGACATTACTACGGCGATGATTGCCATCCAAAGAAAAGAAATTGCCAAAAACATCATATCATCATAAGTCACTTTCAAAGAAGACAATTTCATTTTCTTTACATCTTTATTGGTTGCAGCATAACGATATCCCCGCATTTCCAATGCCTCTACTGTAGTGCGGGATCTCTTCGCTGTATTTAGCATCAGCGGATAAAATGATTGCATAATAATTTTTACCTGATAAATAAGATTCTTCACCTTACCTATCAATCCATCACTTTCAGGCGCTTTTCCTCTCAGACGATAAGAAAGAAGTACATTCTGAAACTCCTCCATCAGCATAGGCAGCATGCGATATGCATAGGAAATTGAAAACGACAGTCTCTCCGGACATCCAAACCACATTAACCCATTGGATAACTTATCCGGATCTAATCCCGAAAATACGGTAATGGATGCCAAGGAAACCGTTGCCACCTTAAGAGTTAATACAAGCAAGGGAATAATCGTCTCTGCATTTCCGCCAAAAAACAGAGATACAATAAACAAATATCCTGTTTGTGAAAATACTCCCAATATAAACAAAAATAATACCAATCCGGCAACTCTAGCAAGCATTGTAGTCACAACCACAAGCATAAAACAGCCAGCCAGAAATATCACATCACTAGAAAACCAAGGCACCAGACCAAAGAACAAATACCACGCAATCAAAACTCTGGGATCCAATTTTGCAATTACAGTATCATCGTTACCGTATGCATTTTTTAACACTTGATTACGCAGAAAATCTAATGATAATTTGTCCAATATATTTTCTGAAAGTTTCTTCATTGTCTTTTCCATTTATACAACTCCATTTCTTCCGGTTAAACAAAGCTTTGCAAAAATTCGTCTACCGTATAACAAAACGCATCCTCATGCAATACTTTTCCCATGGTAAAAATCTCCGGTGGTCTTATTCCGACCTTTTCAACTACCTCTTTATTTCCAAAGATCTCGTTTCGGCTTCCATCTGCAACCACACGTCCCTGATACAATACAATAATTCTTTCTGCCCATTCTGATACCAACTGCATATCATGAGTAGCAATCATAACGGTATCCGTTACATCTTCCATATCCTTCAGGGTTTTCATAATCTCTTTTCTAGTTGCAATATCAAGGTTTGCCGTAGGCTCATCCAACAGTAAAATTTCCGGACGAAGAGCTACGCCAATTGCCAAACTTGCTCGACGCATCTGTCCGCCAGAAAGCAGTCTTCCGTCACGATCCTTTAAATTTGTTAAGCGAAATCGTTCTAAAAGATCCGCCGTTTTTTCCTGCCAATCTGCCACATTCCGAACCTGCATTGCGTAAGCTATATCAGCTTCTATGGAATCCTTAATAAACATATCTTCCGGATTCTGATATACCATCGACACATGTTTTGATAACTGCTCCGGTTTCGTATTATGAACCGGCAGACCTTTTAAATAAATTTCACCCTCATTCGGTTTCACTAGACCAGTCATCAGTTTCATCATGGTAGACTTTCCGGCACCATTGGAACCAATCAGTGCAATTTTCTCCCCTTTATGCAAATCGAGGTTCATCTGCTCATAAATCTTTTTTGGCTCGCCTTTCACCGTCCTATAGGATACCGATATATTCTGAAAAGATACAGACGCTTCTTTCCCTTGTGATTTCCTTTCCTGTATTTTCGGTTCAACAAAAGCTAATTGTTTAAATGCCTCTTTTCCTGCTGTAATGGTAGATGGCAATACTAAATCATGTGCCAATTTTCCCTGGTCTCTTAGACGATATGCTGCCAAAGTTACCTGTGGGGGGAAAATATTGCTTGCCTGCAAAGTCTCTACTTTATCCAGAGCTTCTCTTGTAGGAAGCATCCATTCCACGTGTCCTTCCTTTAACAACACTACATGCTTGCAATAGTCTGCAATATACTCTGTATGATGCTCAATCACAATAATGGTTTTACCCAGTCGCTCATTTAAATCTTTCAAGATTCCATAGATTAAATCCGCATGTCTAGGATCCAGCTGTGCAATGGGCTCATCCAAAATCAGGACTTTCGGCTCCAAAGAGACAGCTCCAGCCAGTGCCAATAAATGAGTTTGTCCTCCGGAAAGCTGCCAAATATATTCGTCATCCTTACCTTCAAGCCCACAATTTTTCAATGCCTGTCTGCCTCTCTCCAAATAATCTGGCATAGCGTAATTCATACAGGCATAGGAAGCATCATCCAACACAGTAGGACGCACAATCTGATTTTCAAAATCCTGATATACATAACCAACTATTTTTGCCAAATCACCAATTTCAACAGTTTGCGTATCTACACCATCTGCCAGAACAACACCTTCAAACTCACCTGAAATAAAGTGAGGAATTAATCCATTCATCACTTTGCACAACGTGGATTTACCGCAACCGTTGTTACCAACGATTGCGATAAAATCACCTTTTTCAATATTCAAATCAACATGATTCAGCGTAGGTGCAGCTGCACCCGGATATGTAAATGTTAAATCTTTAATCTCTAATACATTCATAATTATTTAATTCTGCGCCTGTGCCTTTTCTGCATTTTTCTTCATTGCCACCAATACAACTACTGCAACCACTGCTGCAACCAACATTCCGATTGCCATTGCACCTGTACTTTCTGCCCAATCTGCTTCCCAGTCAATCAGCTCAAATCCGCTTTCAGCCAGAAACTCTGCTGCAATTGCTCCTATAAATGCGATGATACATCCAATTACTGTCTTAAATCCAATAGAAGAGAGTGTCGTCTTTTCTGTTCTGGGCTGCATACCAAGCAATGGCTCAATCTTGCCATAAAGTTTAGGTATCAGGAATAAGGTAGGAAGCAAACAGAAAAGAATTCCTGAAAATAATACATCATTTAAGAATGCAAATCCTTCCGTTACAAATACAGATTCGGGCAAACCTGCTACTGCTTCAAAATCCTCTACTGCGAACTGCACCTTCAATATATCAACCATAGTTCCTAAAAACTGCTGTACAACTACACCAAGCATTGCAGCAATACCTACCATCTTCTGGTTCTTAGGATTTCTCGCAAGACGACCTGCAATATATACACCAATCGTAACCGTGACAAATTTCTCCACTTCACCCAGTCCACCAAACTGTCCTAACATGATCTCACTAAATACCAGCTCACCAGTTGCTGCTCCAAGTGCTGCAGATAACGGATCAAAAAGCATTCCCAGCACAAGAGGAATAAACAAGAAATATTCTACCGAAAACTCTACGATTCCCACCTGAAACTTAGGGATTAATTCCGTAAACAATGTTGCCAATCCATAAAGTGACATCGTAAGTACAAATACCATCAATTTTTGCGACTGTGTCGCCTGTTCTTTTTTCATAATTATTTTCTCCTTTGCCATTGTTCTTCTTTATTATATAAGCGGCTATGTAAAATCATCTATCACGATACGATAAAAGAAATGTAAATTTTCAGTCAATTGTATAATCTATCTATCATTTCCAATTCCATCCTCTAAACCACTCTCTCAGAACATATATTGATAAGAGGATATTTCTTTTTTTCTCCGTGCTTATTTTTCCCCTCAATATAACCCTTTTCTAAGTCTCCTTTTTGATAATATTCCTGCATCCTGTTTTTGAACATATTCGCTATGATTTCACATTTAATCTTATAATTCTGCTTTTCCAGAACCGTCAAAATATTGTCCTCACCCAATAGAATTGCCGTTTCTTCTTCCGACAAATTTTGTTCAACAACATTTTGCATTACTTCAATAATCTTGTCGCCTTTTTCATCCCCATACTTTTCACAATATGCACCATATGCTTTATAGCTCTCAAATTTAAACAAAATCGCTCTAAATTCCTTGATCCCAGTATTGTATTTATTTACTTTAGCAGTCTTTTTATCGTTATATTTATGAATAATGTCAATCGCTGCTTTTTCTACACCTTTTAGTTCTTCATCCGGCTTTCTTAGAAAATAGCCCTGTCCATTATGTACTCCCAGCTTTAATAAAGCTTTTAATTCCTCTTCACACTCAATACCTTCTGCAACCAATTGAATGTTTGCCAAATTAGCAAATTCTACCATAGACTTAACCATTGCGTACTTAATAGCGTCCTTATGGATATCATGAATCAGCAGAATATCCAGTTTTAAATAATGCGGCACTATATCACAGATAAGATTTAATCCAGAATAACAGGAACCGGCATCGTCCACTGCAATGTTATACCCCTGTGATTTATAGTGTCTGATGGTATCCTTAAATCCTTTCACATCGTCTACTGCATTTCTTTCCGTAACTTCAAATACAATATTCCTTAAATTCACTCCATATTGTTTCAGATACTCACTTGTAAACCCAGCACGGAATCCTTTATCATGGATTACCATAGCATTTACATTTAAAAAGAGTTTTTTATTCTCCGTACTATGGAAGCTGTGATATTTTTCTAATATTTTTCCTCTACATAATTGCTCCAATTCCCATACTTTTCCATATATGCCTGCTAAATGAAACAGTTCTTCGGAACAACCTATTTCTTTTGGCTCTATTATACGACTTAATGCCTCATATCCAATGATTTCTCCTGTCTTCAAACATACAATAGGCTGGAATACCGGCTTTATTCTTTGACTCTCTAGTACATCCATAAAATCTGATTTTAATGTTCTCATTCTTCTTCTCTCTTTCTCTTCTATTCTCTACACCTCTATTCTATTCCCCTAAACATAAATTTTTCTATCGCTATAATGTAATCATTTCGTAAAATTTTATACAATTTTCAAATATTCCCTTGTGCGATAGAGCTTCTCCATAATTCAGTCCTATCTGCCACCTCTATCCGCTCTGTAATGATGGCTCTGTCTATTATTTTCTCGTTCCTTTACTTCTTGTTGCTTTCTCTGCAATCTTGCCTTCAAGCTGTCCGACTCTACCTTATTTCCGGTCAGTTTCTCCCACTCTGCAACTGCCGACTGATAATCTGCATATTCCACTTTAGAAACCTTAAATTCA
>JBGVLD010000009.1:0-3069 GCA_045124075.1 Agathobacter sp. | reverse complement strand
GGTTTACTTGCAGCAGTTATGGTTCTTGCAATGGGAACTACTGTATTTGCTGCACCAAGTGCTGAAGCTGGCGCTGAAACAGAAAAAGCAGTTGGTTCTGTAAAGACAGAAGCAACAGCTGTTACTCCAGATGGAAAATCTGTAACAGTTACAGTTAAAGCAGTTGAAACTACTTCAGAAGTAGCAGCAGCTAATAAAGCAGCTGAAGGAAAAGGTACTGTACTTGGTATCGTTGATGTTACAGCTACAATTCCAGAAGGAGCTAAGAGTGTTGATGTAACATTCGCAGTTGACGGAGTTAAAGCTGGAGATAACATCGTAGTGCTTCATCAGAAAGCTGATGGAAAATGGGAGACACTTCCAATCGTTAAAGTAGAAGATGGTAAAGTTACAGCAACTTTCACATCTTTCTCTCCAGTAGTTGTTGTTAAAGCTAAAGCTGCAGCATCTAATGGAACAGAAGGAGCTACAAGCCCTAAGACTGGTGCTCCAGTATCTGCTTTACCAGTTCTTGCTATGCTTTGCGCAGCAGGAGTTGTTGTATTCGGCAGAAAAGTTAAATTTAACTAATCTTAAATATATCCTTTAAAGGACGTATTATTTATTAACTCACACATGTGGTTATTTTGGCAGGAGCGATTATTCGTTCCTGCCAGTTTCAGAAAGAAGAGAATTATGGAAGAAATTAGCAAAAAAGGTAAGAATAAAAAAACAATCTTTATTGGGATTACGCTGATATGCGTGATCGGTCTTGCTGTTGTGTTAGGCATTATGCTTAAGGATTATATCCGAGAAAACAAGAACCAGAAATATTATGAGGAATTGGCGAAGAATACCACGCAGACAGAAGCATCCGACACTGAAATTGAGACAGAGACCGAGACAGAAGAACCAAAAGATATTCTAGCACAATTAGGAATTACCATTCCAGAGAAACAAATTGACTGGAGTGCGCTGTATGAGGAAAATGAAGATATTTATGCCTGGATCTATATTCCGGGAACTGTTATCGATTATCCAATTGTACAGCATCCAACGAACAATGACTATTACGTGAATCATAATTTAGATGGTAGTTCAGGAAGACCTGCGGCAATTATGACTCAGAATTATAATACAAAGACATTTTTAGATTACAATACACTGGTATATGGACATAACATGAGAAATGGAACTATGTTCCGTGATCTGCATGAGTTCGAAAGTGAAGACTTCTTTGCACAGAATCGTTATGTGTATATTTATTTACCAGAGACCGTTTATGTATATGAGATTTTTGCAGAGTATACATTCGGAAATGAATTGATCACTGTATGTTATGATTTTTCATCACAACAGGGATTTCAGGAATATTTAGATGTTGTATCTTCATACAAAGAAAAGAACGGTCAGTTCCGGGATGGTATGAATATTACAACAGACAATCATTTGCTTACTTTATCTACTTGTACAACACCAACAGATTATAATTATCGATATCTGGTGCAGGGCGTTTTAGTAAATGATCCAACTTTAACGGATGATGAAATTATTAGAACAGTACGTTCTATTCAATAAGAAGTTACAAAGGGAGAAGAATTTCTCTCTTAGTTTTGGGTTCAAAAATATATAGGTACTCAAAATTCTAAAAAGCATTACAGGAAAGAAGACCATGGTAGATACGCACGAAAAGAAGAAAAGAAAAATACAAATTAAAAAGTTCAAACTCCTGCATTGGCAGAAAATCAGTTTTTATCTGGCGTTATATGATGTATTTGCAGTTTGTGCCTCATATTTTCTGGCACTGTGGTTTCGGTTCGATTGTCAGTTTGGGTCTATTCCAATATCCTATTTGACACCGTATCTGCAGTTTATTCCAATTTATGCGATATTCTGTATTGTGGTTTTTTCTGCAATGCGTTTATACAACAGTATCTGGCGGTTCGCAAGTTACAAAGAGCTTTCCAGAGTCATGATTTCGACCTTGATTACATCATTGTTTCATATGGTGATTATTACTTTGGGATATAGAAGAATGCCTCTTTCCTACTATCTGTTCGGAATGGTCATTCAGTTTATTTTTGTGTTAGCCGTGCGGTTTTCCTATCGATTTATTTTATTAGAGAGAGAACGGCGGACAAATTTTGCAAAAGACCGGGAAGCCGGTCGGGTCATGCTGATTGGTGCAGGATCAGCAGGACAGATGATTCTAAGGGATATCATGCATTCAAACGAGACAACAGACAAGGTCTGCTGCATCATTGATGATAACCGGAATAAATGGAACCGGGATATGGATGGCGTTCCAGTTATTGGTGGAAGAGATGAGATCTTATTTGGAGTCCAGAAATACAAGATTGATAAGATCTATGTGGCAATTCCAAGCTGTAATCCAGAAGATAAAAGAGAAATTCTAAATATCTGTAAAGAGACGGGATGTGAACTTAAGAACCTTCCAGGAATCTATCAGTTCTTAACCGGTGAAGTCAACGTAAGAGCAATGAAGACTGTATCCGTAGAAGATCTGTTGGGCAGGGATACCATCTGCGTTAATTTGGATGAAATCTTTGCGGAATTAAAGGGTAAGAAGATCCTGGTAACTGGAGGCGGCGGTTCTATCGGAAGTGAGCTGTGCAGACAGATCGCAGGACATGAGCCAGAACAGCTTATTATTTTTGATGTCTACGAAAATAACGCTTACGACATTCAGCAGGAGTTAAAGAAGAAATATCCCGACTTAAACCTGGTAGTACTGATCGGATCTGTTCGTGACAGTCGTAAAATCAATCGAGTATTTGAACAGTATCAGCCAGATATAGTATATCATGCAGCAGCTCATAAGCATGTGCCATTAATGGAAGACAGCCCATGCGAGGCAATTAAGAACAATGCAATTGGTACATATAAGACTGCATATGCAGCTATGATGAACGGATGTAAGCGATTCGTATTGATCAGTACGGATAAAGCGGTAAATCCAACCAATATCATGGGAGCCAGCAAGCGTCTCTGTGAAATGGTGATCCAGTCCTTTGACAGAATGATTAAAGCGGGGAAAGTAGACCAGATTCCGATGCTATATGCTCATGC
>JBGVLD010000008.1:0-4445 GCA_045124075.1 Agathobacter sp. | reverse complement strand
ACTTGTACATTACAGGTAATGGGACCAGCAGAAGACTTAGACGATGCTCAGGGAGCATGGTTAAAAGCTCGTTGTGAAGCATTCAAAGCTGCGCATCCAAACTGGAACATCACATTCGAATATTTAACATGTTCAGAAGGTAGTGCAAAAGATACCGTATTACAGGACGTTGCAAATGCTGCTGACGTTTACATGTTTGCTAACGATCAGTTAAAAGCATTAGTAGATGGTGGTGCTATCGCTAAATTAGGTGGAGATGCAGCAGAATATGTTAAATCTTCTAACTCTGAAGCTATGGCAGCAACTGTAATGCTTAATGGAGATGTTTATGGTGTTCCTTATACATCTAACACATGGTTCATGTACTATGACAAGAGAGTTTTCTCTGAAGAAGATGTAAAGAGCATGGAAACAATGCTTGAAAAAGGAAAGGTTTCTTTCCCACTTGACAATGGTTGGTACTTATGTGCATTCTATGCAGCAAACGGATGTACATTCTACGGTGCTGGTGCTGATGAAACTGCTGGTATCGATTTAGGCGGAGACAAAGCTACAGCAGTTTCTAATTATATCGTTAACTTAGTTCAGAATCCTAACTTTGTTGTAGATAGCAACGATGGTTCTTTAGGACTTGCTGGATTAAAAGATGGTTCTGTAAACGTATACTTCAATGGTAACTGGAACTACAACAACGTATGTGACAACCTTGGAAAAGAGAACGTAGGTGTTGCTCAGCTTCCTACAATCAACATTGATGGCGCTGACAAACAGATGAGAGCATTCTTAGGATCTAAAGCAATCGGTGTTAACCCTAACGCTGATAACATGCAGGTTGCAGTTGCACTTGCAGCATTCTTAGGAAACGAAGAATCTCAGATCGCTCACTTCGAACTTCGTGGTCAGGCTCCAGTAGCTTCTTCTCTTGCAACAAACGAGACTATCGCAGCTGATCCAGTTGCAACAGCTCTTGCTAACGTAGCAGCTAACACTTCTATCTGCCAGCCTGTATTTGGTATGGATGGATACTGGACAGCAGCAACACCATTCGGTGCAGCATTTGTTCCAGGTGCAGAAGATCAGATCACTGCTGACAATGCAGCTGAGAAGACTCAGGCATTCAACGATCAGTGTAACGGATCTGTTGTAGAATAATTTATTCTTAACAACTAAAACTTAATTTTCCAAGGCTTTGCGAAAGCAGAGCCTTGGATTATATTTCTATTGAATGGGCAGGGGAAAACTTGCCAGGAGGTTAAGTATGAAAGGTGAAAAAAAACCGAAAAAGGTCTCAGATTTTGCAACACCTTACACCGTAACCAATGCTATTACAAAAGGTGGACTGTTTACAAAGTTATCCATGCTCATCATGGGGCTTGGCAATATCGCTCACAAACAGGTCATAAAGGGTCTGTTGTTCTTAGCAATTGAAGTTGCCTACATCTTCTTTATGGCAACAAATGGTGTTAAATGTCTTTCTTTACTTCCGTCCTTGGGAACAAGAGAACAGCAGGAAGTATTTAATGAGAAAACACAGGTATATGAATATATTCCTGGTGATCAGTCCGTATTAATTTTGTTATACGGCGTAGCAACAATTGCAATTTCGCTTGCATTTTTCTTTATGTGGAGAGAGTCTTTAAAGAGTGCTTATATAGCTGAATGCCTGACAAAACAGGGGCATAAGGTTAATTCTTTTGGAAAAGACTGCAAAGAATTATTAGATAAAAATCTTCACAAGAGTTTATTGTTTTTACCAGTTACTGGAATCTTGATCTTTACTATTTTACCATTGCTCTTTATGATTCCAATGGCATTTACAGATTATTCAGATATTAACAATAAACTGATATTATTCGACTGGGTTGGCCTTGATAACTTTAAGACTGTTCTTGGTATGGGAGGTAAACTCGGTAGTACATTCTGGTCCGTTCTTGGATGGACATTGATTTGGGCTATTTTTGCTACATTCCTGAACTTCTTCTTTGGAATGATCTTAGCAATTGTAATTAATAGAAAAGGAACTCGTTTCAAGGGATTCTGGAGAACTTGTTTCGTAATCTCTATCGCAGTTCCACAGTTCGTATCCTTATTGGTTATGAGACAGATGTTACAGAGACAGGGTGCAGTTAACAATCTGTTACTTGAATTAGGTTGGATTGATACAGCGCTTCCATTCTGGACAAGTACAATGTGGGCAAGAGTATCTGTAATCTTGATCAACTGTTGGATAGGTATTCCATACTCTATGTTACAGGTTACAGGTATCTTACAGAACGTTCCAGCAGAATTATACGAAGCTGCTAAAATTGATGGAGCGAACCCTGTACAGATTTTCTTTAAAATCACACTCCCATATATTATGTTTATTATGGGACCATATATTATTACCCAGTTTACTGGTAATATTAATAACTTTAACGTTATTTACCTATTGTCCGCCGGAAATCCGACACCAGTTGGTTCTACGGCAGGAAAAACAGACCTTCTGGTTACGTGGCTATACAAACTGACAATTGACTTCCAGTACTATAACTTAGGTGCTGTAATTGGTATCTTGACGTTCATTGTACTTTCCATTGTCGCGCTTGTAACCTATCGTAATACAGCATCCTATAAAGACGAGGAGGGATTCCAATAATGAGTAAGGCAGTTGTAAAACAGAAACGCCCTATGACAGTGGCTAGATTTAAAAGAGTGTTTATGAACTCACTGGTACATGTAATCCTTGGAATCCTTGCTGTGATTTGGTTATTCCCAATTTTCTGGGTTGTTATGACCAGTTTGAGAAAAGAGTCCGGTGCATACACCAGTTATTTCTTCCCAAAAGAATTAACATTTGACAACTATATTCGTCTCTTTACTGAGACAACACAGCTGAACTTCCCAAGAATGTTCCTGAACACATTGGTTATTGCAATTTTCTCTTGTATTATTTCAACCATATTTGTTCTTTGTGTTTCATATTGTATGTCAAGACTTCGTTTTAAGATGCGTAAACCTTACATGAACATTGCAATGATCATGGGATTATTCCCAGCTTTCATGTCCATGGTTGCAGTATACTTTATCTTAAAAGCATTAGGATTAACAGAAGGAAATATGCTTTATATTTCCCTGGTTCTGATCTACTCAGCCGGATCCGGAGCTGGATTCTACATTGCAAAAGGTTTCTTTGATACCGTACCTAAGTCACTGACAGAAGCAGCGGTATTAGATGGATGTAATCAGTTCCAGGTATTCTATAAGATTATTCTTCCACTGAGTAAACCAATTGTAGTTTATACAATCTTAACTTCTTTCTTAGGACCATGGCTTGACTTCGTATTCTGTAAAGTTATTGTTGGACCAAATGATAAATACTGGACAGTATCCATTGGTCTTTACAACATGTTAGAGAAAGAATTTATTAATGGCTGGTTCACCAGATGGGCAGCAGCTGCTGTACTTGTTTCTATTCCAATCGCTATTCTCTTCGTAATCATGCAGAGATTCTATGTAGATGGATTAACAGGAGCAGTTAAAGGCTAATTGAACCACAATTGTATATTAGATACTGATTTTTGAAAGAGCTGGAGCGAAAACTGATTCATTCGGTTTTGCTCCGGCTCTTTTTAGGAGGGAAAAATGAAAAATAGAATAATATCCATATTCCTTGTGACTGCCATGACATTGGGGGTGTTTACTGGATGTTCTGGTAATAATTTGGGAAATACAGAAGGTACAGAAGGGGCTTCTTCCACAGATAAAGCCATGCCAACAATGTATACGGTCAATGATTTAGAAGAAAATGTAATTGATGATAATTACCGTACCTGCTATGAGGTATTTGTTTATAGTTTTTGTGACAGTAACGGGGATGGAATTGGAGATCTGGATGGATTAACTTCTAAACTTGATTA
The DNA here is from genome assembly GCA_045124075.1 of Agathobacter sp. GTDB lineage: Bacteria > Bacillota > Clostridia > Lachnospirales > Lachnospiraceae > Roseburia. The sequence goes on along the minus strand of JBGVLD010000008.1, from coordinate 546 downwards.
TATAAACGATGGTGATCCAACAACAGATACAGATTTAGGATGTAACAGTATATGGCTAATGCCAATTATGCCATCCACTACCTATCATAAATATGATGTAAAAGATTATAAAGATATTGATCCCGAATATGGAACCTTAGAGGATTTTGATGAATTTGTGACAGCTTGTCACGAAAGAGGAATTAATGTAATTATTGACTTTGTTATGAACCATACATCAACCAAACATGAATGGTTCCAGAGCGCCATCAGCTACTTGAATCAGATTGGAAAAGATGGTGAACCTGATTTAGTTGAATGTCCTTATGTAGATTATTACAATTTCTCAACGACTCAGAAAGCAAATTATTATCCGGTTGGAAATTCCGGTTGGTATTATGAGGGCGTGTTCTGGAGCGAAATGCCGGATTTAAATCTGGCGAATGAAAGCCTTCGACAGGAATATGCAGAAATTGTACAGTTCTGGTTAGACAGAGGGGTAGACGGATTCCGCATGGATGCTGTAAAGGAATTTTATTCTGGAGCAGATGCTAAGAATATTGATGT
>JBGVLD010000007.1:0-13002 GCA_045124075.1 Agathobacter sp. | reverse complement strand
TTGATCCCTAAAAGAATGATAAGGGAACCTGTGATCTTTAACACAGAAAGGATGATATTTTCTGGTCCATGATGAAGAAGTTCGGTAATATCAAAAGGATCTGTAGTGATTCTGGTCATTAACTGCCCTACTTTTTGATCGTCGAAAAAAGAAAAAGACAGCTTCTGCATATGATCAAAAACTTCCGCCCTCATATCATATTCAATTTTTGCCCCCATAACGTGACCTTAATTTCCAATTAAAAAACGGCTGTATGCGTCGATCAAAAGGAGTAACACAAGCCCTAATGCGATCCAAAGGATCTGGTTTAAGATATCTTCTTTTGGCAGATAGATAAGTGTGGAAGTCACATATCTTACCACCAGGGGAATGGTCAGTGCCACCAGGGCTGAGACCATTGCAAAGAACATATCTGCCCAGAAGGTCTTTAGATAAGGTCTGTAATACCCTATCATTTTCTTCAAATTTTTCTTCATTATTCTAGTTCTCCCTGCTGCAATATAATTTTACTACTGGAAAAAAGAGCTACCATTTCTGGTAGCTCTTCGTGCATTAGTTGTATTTTCTTTTTCTTGCTGCTTCAGATTTTTTCTTACGTTTTACGCTTGGTTTCTCGTAATGTTCTCTCTTACGAATTTCCTGCTGGATACCTGCTTTTGCACAGTTTCTCTTAAATCTGCGTAAAGCGCTATCTAAAGTCTCGTTTTCTTTTACTATTACACTAGACATTATCTCACACCTAACCTCCCTCCAGTTGCGTATTGTGCATCAACTGTAAGGTAATCTTAATTGCACTAAAAGATATTTTAACAAAAAATCTTATTTTGTCAATATGTTTTTCTATTTTTCCAAAAGTTTTTTCCAAAAACCAAAACCTTCTTGGTGTGATAGAATTTACTTTAACATGCCTTCTAATGCTACTGCTACTTCAGCGATAGCATCTGGGATTCCTGCTGGATTCTTTCCGCCAGCCTGAGCCATGTTTGGACGACCACCGCCGCCGCCGCCAACTTTTGCTGCGATTGCCTTAATCAGATTACCTGCATGAGCACCTTTTGTCATAGCTTCCTCTGTTGCCATAGCAATCAGATTTACTTTGCCATCACAGGAAGAAGCAATTACAACCACACCTTCACCCAACTTTTCTTTCAGCTGATCTCCCAGATCTCGAAGTCCGTTCATATCAACACCATCCACGCTGGTAGCCAGGAGTTTTACATCTTTAACGGTAACTACCTGATCCATTACATCTCCTAAAGCGTCCTTAGCAGCTTTGCTCTTTAAGGATTCATTTTCACTGGAAAGAGCTTTCATTTCCATCATTAAGTGCTCTAAACGCTCTACCAGATTGGCTGGTGTTGCTTTTACCACTTTCGCTGCCGTTGCAAGTTGTTCTTCCAGATTCTTATAATATGCAAATACGTTATCGCCTGTTAAAGCTTCAATACGACGCACACCAGCAGCTACACCGCTTTCAGAGACAATCTTAAAAGCTGTGATTTCTGCAGTATTTCCAACATGAGTACCACCACAAAGTTCTTTGGAGAAATCTCCCATACTTACTACTCGTACGGATTCTCCGTATTTCTCACCGAACAGTGCCATTGCACCGGATTTCTTTGCTTCATCAACACTCATAACATCTGTCACAACCGGAATACTCTCTGCAATCTTTTCATTTACAAGAGTTTCTACCTTAGCCAGTTCTTCTGATGTCATTGCTGCAAAATGAGAGAAGTCAAAACGAGTTCTTTCATTGTCCTGGAAAGATCCAGCCTGCTCTACATGAGTTCCTAATACTTCTCTTAATGCTTTCTGCAATAAGTGGGTTGCAGAATGGTTCTGACAGGTCTGACGGCGAAGTTTGGTATCTACTACAAGTTCTACTTCATCTCCAGCAGCGATCATACCTTTTGTCATATGTCCAATGTGACCTACTTTTCCACCTAAAAGCTTCACTGTGTCTTCTACTTTGAATTCTCCAGAAGCTGTGCGGATCACACCTTTATCTCCCTGTTGTCCACCCATGGTAGCATAGAAAGGAGTCTCATCTACAATAATGGTTCCATTCTCCCCATCGGATAATGCTTCTACGATTTCTGTCTCTGTTGTAAGTACAGATACTTTGGATGTATGAGTTAATTTATCATAACCTACAAATGAAGATGTAATAGAAGGATCGATTGATTCATAAACTGTTGCATCAGCTCCCATGTAATTAGTTACTTTACGGGCGTTACGAGCTTTTGTTCTCTGTTCTTCCATCGCTGCCTTGAAGCCAGCCTCATCATAAGTAAAGCCTTTTTCCTCTAAGATTTCTTTCGTCAAATCTACAGGGAATCCATAAGTATCATAAAGCTTAAAGGTATCTTCACCAGGCAACTCTTTGCTTCCTTTTGCTTCCATATCAGCCATCATATCATTTAAGATAGAAAGCCCCTGGTCGATAGTCTTGTTAAATTTCTCTTCTTCCTGAGTCAGCACCTTAAAAATAAATGCTTTCTTATCTTCTAATTCCTGATATCCGTCTTTGCTCTCGTTAATGACAGTCTCAGAAAGTCTTGCTAAAAATGTGCCTTTGATTCCTAACATTCTTCCATGACGGGCTGCACGACGGATCAAACGACGGAGTACATATCCTCTTCCTTCGTTAGATGGCATTACACCGTCAGATACAAGGAATGTAGATGAACGAATATGGTCTGTAATCAGCCGGATGGAGATATCGTCTTTTGCATCTGTCTGATAAGTCTTACCAGACATTTCACAGATCTTATCACGAATTGCTTTCATGGTATCAATATCAAATACAGAATCTACATCCTGCATAACAACCGCAAGACGTTCTAATCCCATACCAGTATCAATGTTCTTCTGTGAAAGTTCTGCGTAATTTCCTTTTCCGTCTCCCTCAAACTGAGTAAATACGTTATTCCATACTTCCATGAAACGATCGCATTCACAGCCTACTTTACAGTCTGGCTTGCCACATCCGTATTTGATTCCTCTATCATAGTAAATCTCAGAACATGGTCCACAAGGTCCTGCACCATGCTCCCAGAAGTTATCACATTCTCCTGTTTCCGGATCTCTGTAGAAACGAGTGATCTTCTCTGCCGGAATTCCCACTTTCTTATTCCAGATTTCAAAAGCTTCATCATCTTCTCCATAAATAGATGGATAGAGACGGTCTGCTTCCAATCCTAAAACTTCCGTCAAAAATTCCCAGCTCCAGGCAATGGCTTCTTCCTTGAAATAATCTCCAAAAGAGAAGTTTCCAAGCATTTCAAAGAAAGTAAGATGACGTGCTGTCTTACCTACATTCTCAATATCTCCTGTACGAACACATTTCTGACAAGTAGTTACTCTCTTACGAGGTGGAATCTCCTGTCCTGTAAAATATGGCTTTAATGGAGCCATACCTGCGTTGATCAGTAATAAGCTGTTATCATTATGTGGTACTAATGAAAAGCTCTTCATTGCAAGATGATCTTTGCTTTCAAAGAAATTCAGATACATCCGGCGCAATTTATTTACGCCAAAATTTTTTTTCATTACTAGTTCCTCCAAAAAAATTTATCTAATTGCGGTCTTGACTTTCTGTTTCATTCGCCAGCTCTTTTGCGTTTTTTCGTTTCCGAAGCGTAATTCCAATAAATGCGCCCAGGGCACCTACCGCCAAAATAAAAACCATAATCAAAAGATACTGTGCAATGCATAATAAAAAACTCATAGCATTTCCTCCTGTTCGTTCATAAGATCGCGCCTCATAAGCTGCATATCCTTTAGGTCCACAACTTAATTCATTATAGCGAAAACATTCCAAGAATTCAAGAGTTTCGCGATCATGTATTTTCTCCAAAGAAAAACACCTGATTTTCCCGTGAAATATCTACGATTCTCTCCCGCATTTCCTTATTGGTAATCCGCTTCTTATAAGCAGCGATACTGGAGTAATCCTGCCACATATGCATCGGGAAAACATATTCTGCATCTGTGGTGCGAAGGAAATAATCGATCCCTTCATACTGATTTTTTTCCAATCTTGGATCTAATACCACAAAAGCAAGGTTCAAAGGCCTCTTGGCCAGTTTTCTGATTTGAAATTTATAATCCCGTTCCACTTTGCCATTTACCAGACCACCTGCCCCTTCCCAGTTCCAGTCATTTAGGTCTCCTGCATGGAATAAAGAAACACCTCTCACATCCACGTAGAACGCTACACCAGCATCCGTAGACCGGAAGGTCTCGATCTTAAGATCGTCCACTTCATACTTCTTGTCCACACCTACAAAAGTAACTTTCTCCCGAACCGCCGGATCAATGCCATGCTTTGCCAGAAAATTCGGACTAATCTTAATATCCTTTGAGAAAATATATTTGATATTGTTATAATGTTCACTCCATCTCAGAATATCCATATCATAATGATCCTGATGACTATGGCTGGCAAACATATAAATTGGGGTATCTGGTTCATACTGAGGGATTTTACCTGTAAAATGATAGCCATTTACCTTATCTCCATCAAAATAATCAAAGATAAGCACTTTCTCATCAATTTCCACCAAAAAACAACTATGATGTATAAATATAACCTGCACTCTTTTTCCTCCGTAAAACTATTTTCCCATCTGGGTAATGATTTCTGTTACCAGACTTTCAAACTTTGCTGCAATCTGATTTGCAGCTTCTCCAACTTCCTCGTGGCTTAAAGGCTGTGGGCTGATTCCTGCCGCCAGATTGGAAATACAGGAAATTCCAATGATCTTCATTCCCATATGCTTTGCTGCTACCGCTTCACAGGCGGTACTCATTCCCACCGCATCTGCTCCCAAAGTCCTGCACATGGTAATTTCCTGGGGACTTTCGTATTGAGGTCCGGTAAACTGAATATAGGTACCTTCTTTTAGTTCAATATCTAAACGTGCAGCTACTTTTCGAGCAATCTGCGCCAGATCCTTGGAGTAAAGTTCACTCATATCAGGAAATCGTACTCCCAGCTTGTCTATATTTGCTCCAATTAAAGGAGATGGCACAAAACTGGAAATCTGCCCTGTAATCAGCATTAAATCTCCAGCTTTCATCCCCTGCTTGATTCCTCCTGCCGCATTGGTAAGAAACAAAATCTCTGCTCCCATCATTTTCATAAGCCGGATTGGAAGAACCACATCAGTCATGGAATATCCTTCATAATAATGGACTCTGCCCTGCATGCAGACCACCGGCACGTCCCCTACATAACCAAAAATAAATCTCCCTTTATGTCCCGGCACAGTAGATACCGGAAACCCTTCTATTTCGCTATAATCTACAATAGATTCTACTTTTATCTTTTCTCCGTAATTGCCCAATCCTGAGCCTAGAACAAGTCCTATTTTAGGAATAAAATCTATTTTCTGTCTGACACTTTCCAAACATTTGCATAACTTCTCATAGACTTGATTCATGTATCTTCTCCCTTCTGTCATGAAATACAAAACCTCATAATATACACAAGCCAAAACAAACATTCCTGACTTTTGTAAATATGAGGTTTTTGTATGTAATCTTTTGAACCCAGCTTCTCAACTTTTAAACTTAATTAAATATTTTAACATACTTTGTTTCAAAATACAATTCTCTAGATAATCAGACAGATCAACCCACCATTACTTTCATTTACAATTTTTTGCATAGTATCCTGGAGTTTCATCTGGCATTCATCATCCATTTTACTGATTTTGTTACGAATTCCATCCTCCATTAATTCTCCCACAGATTTGCCAAAAATATTTGTGGTCCAGATACCTTCCTTACTCTCTTCTCCTTCTTTTATGTAAGCAATCAGATCCTCTGCCTGTTCCTTGCTTCCCACAATAGGCGCAATTTCGGTTTCAATATTTGCTCGAATAAAATGAATGGAAGGAGAAATTGCTTTCATCTTCACACCATATTTTCCACCATGTTGAATCAACACTGGATTTTCCATGGAAATCTCGGATAATTTGGGCATGACGACTCCATAGCCTTTTTGTTCTACTGATTCCATGGCATCTCTTACACTTTCGTATTCTTCTCTAAGCTGCGACAGTTCCCGAATCAGAGAAATCATCTGGTATTCTCCTGTAATTTTTACCCCAGCCATTTCACTGATATTTTCATAATAGTATTTCTCATCCATGTCGAACTTCATGGATACGGTTCCATCACATAGATTCCGGTCAGAGACCTTAACTTTGTTCACAAAACTTTCTTCTAAACCCTCACTTCCTAATGTCATCCAGTCTTCCGTAGTGTCCTTCATACGGTTCATTTTTCCAAGTACATTAGAAGCCATGGTAAGTAAAGATTTTTTCATCCGGTGGTCGATTGGAAGCATTTCTGCCCATTTTGGAATGTGAAAATGAATCCTGGTGACAGGAAATTCCATCAACATTTTTTCAATAATTTCATAAATTTCTTCCTGATGCATCTGTTTCACATTAACCGGCATAACACAGACTTCATATTTGCCAGAAAGACGCTCAGCCATGGCTTTTGCTTCTTCCCCATAAGGTTTCTGGCAGTTCAGCAAGATCACAAAAGGCTTTCCGATTCGTTTCAATTCAGAGACAGTCTTTTCTTCCGCTTCTACGTATGCATCTCTCGGAATATCTCCAATAGAACCATCCGTAGTGACCACGATTCCAATGGTAGAATGGTCGCAAATGACCTTCTGGGTTCCAATTTTCGCAGCTTCTTCAAAAGGCATTTCTTGATTGCTCCAAGGTGTTTTGACCATGCGGCTTTCCTGTCCTTCTAAAAAGCCTTCTGCCCCTTCTACCATAAATCCAACACAGTCAATTAGTCTGACATTTACCTGGCTGTTATCTTTTAAAGTAAGGGTTGCCGCTTTTTTCGGAATAAATTTCGGTTCTGTTGTCATGACCATTTTTCCCTGAGCTGACTGCGGTAGTTCATCAATGGTTCTTTCTTTTTCCGCCCCCTCCTCCATAAATGGCAGAACGCACATATCCATGAATCGTTTGATAAAGGTTGATTTTCCAGTTCGTACCGGACCTACCACACCAATATAGATTTCTCCGCCTGTGCGTCCCTGAATATCTTTATAGAGACGAAACTCTTGAATTTCCTTATCATCCATACAAAAATTCCCCTTTACTCATATATATTACTAAATATATGGGTAAAGGGGAAAAAATATAACTTATTTCTTATTGTTTTAAAAACATGCTGATTATTCTGCCGCTTCTTCCGTCTCTTCCTCTGGAACAACATTCAGACGAGAGTACATCACCATGTATTCCCGGATCTTCTTAGCCAACTTGTTATCAATCTGATCTGCCGTTATACGCCATTTCCAGTTATCTCCTAAAGTAGATGGAACATTCATTCTTGCTTCAGAGCCAAGGCCAAGTAAATCCTGCATTGGAACAATTGCCATATCTGCTGCAGAAGCCCATGCGCCTCTCATCATACCCCAGTTCAAACCTTCTTCTTTCGTCATACAGAAGTATTTCTTTGCAAACTTAGCAGTTGCTTTAGAAGCAGTCTTGAACCATCCCATGGTGGTGTCATTATCATGAGTTCCTGTATATACTACACAATTATTTGGATAATTATGCGGAAGATACTCATTATCCTTTACTGTATCACCAAATGCAAACTGAAGTACTTTCATTCCTGGGAATCCAGAGTCTTTTAATAATTTATATACAGATGGAGTTAATAATCCTAAATCTTCTGCAATAATTGGAAGTTTGCCAAGTTTCTCTTCCAGGCAGTTGAATAGATCCATTCCAGGTCCTTCTCTCCACTCTCCGTTCTTTGCAGTAGTATCTTTTCCTGGGATTGCGTAATAAGAATCAAAACCACGGAAATGATCAATACGGATCACATCATAAAGATCTGCCATAGCGGAAATTCTCTTAACCCACCAGCTGTAACCGTCTTCCTTCATTACATCCCAGCGGAACAGTGGATTTCCCCATAACTGTCCATCTGCTGAAAAGGCATCTGGTGGACATCCAGCCACATCAATTGGAGTCAGATCTTCACTCAAATAAAACTGTGATGGATTTGCCCATACATCCGCACTGTCTAATGCAACATAAATTGGAACATCTCCAATAATATCAATATTCTTACTGTTGGCATATGCTTTCAATTCTCCCCACTGCTTGAAGAAGAAATACTGAAGCATTTTGTAAAATTCTATACTATCTGCATATGTACTCTTTGCCTCTGCAAGGGCATATTCCTTGCGTGCTTTTAAGTCCTCATCCCACTCTAACCATGCATGACCATCGTTGGCATCTTTTAATGCCATAAATAATGCATAATCATCTAACCATTCTTTCTTCTCCTGGCAGAATGTTTCATAATCGGCAGGAATATTCTTTACAAAACGTGCAAATGCTTTCTTCAATAATGCATAACGTGAAACGTACATTGTACCATAATCTACATAAGATACACTTCCGCCCCAATCAAAGGACTCGCATTCTTTCTTTGTTAAGAGCTTGTCCTTACAAAGATACTCTAAATCGATAAAATAAGGATTTCCAGCAAAGCTGCTGAAAGACTGATATGGAGAATCTCCATAGCTGGTTGGACAAATTGGGAGAATCTGCCAGTACTTCTGACCTGCCTTCTCCAAAAAATCTACAAATTTCACCGCTGCCTTACCCATTGTTCCAATTCCATATGGTGAAGGTAAGGAAGATATTGGCATTAATACACCACTTGTTCTCATTGAACTTTTCCTCCCGACATTAAAATATATATCACATTTCATTTAAATATAATTTTCCTTTTGATATAATATCATTCTTTTGCAAAACCTGCAATATAGCTTTTCTACTTTTTTCTTGTAAATTCTGATTTCCAATGCTACTATTATAAAGCAAATCTTAAGATGTTTTAAAATATCCTGAGAAAATTTCTATACATATGAGGTATCCGTTATGAATGAAGTTGTAAAGCACAAAATAAAACACAATCTTGAGCGGGTAAAAACCTCTGTCAAATGGGTTGTTTTTTCCATCTTGGCAGGTCTTGTGGTAGGCCTTTTGGGAACCGTCTTCCACTTCGGTCTTTCTTTTGTAACTATACTCCGTGAACAGAACTCTTGGCTGATTTTCCTGCTTCCTGTTGGTGGGCTTGCCATCGTAGGACTTTATCATCTTCTCCACGATGAAAAGGACACCGGAACTAATCTGGTCATTTCCGCGATTCACTCTGGAGATAAACTCCCTTTTGTTATGGCTCCCCTTATTTTCGTTTCCACCTTAATTACCCATTTGACCGGTGGTTCAGCCGGACGAGAAGGGGCTGCGCTCCAAATGGGCGGAAGTATTGGAAGTGCCATAGGAAAATTATTCCGTTTTGACGAAAAAGATAAGCACGTTATGATCATGTGCGGTATGAGTGCTGCCTTTTCCGCTCTCTTTGGAACTCCAATGGCCGCTGCTATTTTCTCTATGGAAATGATCAGTGTAGGTGTTATGTACTACATTGCCCTTGTTCCATGTGTCATCAGCTCATTGGTTGCTCACGGTATTGCTGTTTCCTTTGGAATTGCCCCAGAAGCCTTTCCTTTGGCACAGCTTCCTTCCTTTAATCTGGAAAATGCAGTAAAAATTTCTATTCTTGCTATTTTATGCGCACTGCTTAGTATTTTATTCTGTGTAATTTTACACCAAACTGAACATCTCTATAAAAGGTTTTTTAAGAACCCTTATATCCGCGTATTCGTTGGTGGCTGTTTGGTTGTTATTCTTACTTTAATCGTTGGTAGTGCCGAATACAATGGTTCTGGCATGAATATTATCGAAAAATGCATGGAAGGTCAGGTCCAACCAGAAGCATTTTTCTTAAAAATCGTTTTTACGGCCCTTACCATTGGCTGCGGTTTTAAAGGTGGCGAAATTGTTCCTTCCTTCTGCACCGGCGCCGCCTTTGGATGTCTGTTCGGAAATCTGGTCGGCTTTTCCCCATCCCTAAGCGCAGCAATAGGGATGACTTCGGTATTCTGTGGAGTTACCAACTGTCCGATCACATCCCTATTGATCAGCTTTGAATTATTCGGTTACGAAGGTATGCCTTATTATCTTCTGGCAGTCGCCTTCAGTTATATGCTGTCTGGCTACTTTGGTCTTTACAACGCCCAGCATATTGTCTATTCCAAATACAAGACCAATTATATTAACAAATCTACCGTTTAACAGCTTTACATGCAATCAGGCAGGACACTCCCATCAGTTCTGTCTGATTTTTTATTTCTCCTAACACCTCTGTGCCAGCTTTGCTTCCCTCTGCATAAACCTGCCATGTTTCATCATCAGGAAGACTGATCGTAATCTGCTCAGGATTGGCATTATATACGACAAAAATTTCTTCCTCCCGTTCTTTGATTACATAAGCAACCACATTCTTCTGTTCTTCTGGGAAAAAACATAAATTCTTAAGAACTTCTTCTTTTGTCCCCATACGAAGACCAATATGACTTTTTCGAAAAGCAATCAGCCCTCTATAGTAATCACAAAGCTCCTTGAATTCACTTAAACGATCGTACTTTAAGCTGTTTACCTCTACTGGGAGATTAAAACTGTTTTCAGAATAACCATTCTTATAAGGCTTACTTCTGGCAAATTCCTCTCCTGATAAGAAAAATGGCATTCCCTGAGAAGTAAAGACAATTGCTGCAGAAAGACGGTTCATGGCAAGAAGCTCTGCTCTGGAAGCTGTTGGACAAGTCAGAAGCAGTTTATCCCAAAGAGTCAGATTATCATGACATGATGCGTAATTTACCACATCTTTTGGATCCTTTGCCCATGGTCCTTCTGGTGTATATTTATACTTCTCATAATCTACCTGAGGATGTCTGATAGCTCCTACTACGGAAAAACGGATATCATTTTCCATATCCTGACCACCATTTACAAAGCCCAACGCATCTTCTGTAAACACATGTCCCTTAATTCCATCTCTCATATCATCTGAGAACATGGCGATTCCTTTTAAATGATTTACATTTACTTTTAGGGCTCTTTCTTCTTCTGAAAGAACAGATGGACCACCTGCCCAGCCTTCTCCATAAAGCAGAATATATGGGTTAATTTTCTCCAATTCTGCCCGAATCTGTCTCATGGTCTCTAAATCTAAAACTCCCATTAAATCAAAGCGGAATCCATCTATATGATATTCTTCTGCCCAGTATTTCACAGAATCAATAATATACTTTCTCATCATTGGCTTGTCAGAAGCCACTTCATTACCACAAGCCGAAGCATCGGAATATTTCGTTCCTTCCATACGATAATAATAATCCTTTACCGTTTTCTGGAAACAGCTGTTCTCAATATCATAGGTGTGATTATATACCACATCCATGATAACGCCAATCCCCTCTTTGTGGAATGCCTGGACCATCTGCTTAAATTCCTTGATTCTCACTTCTCCATGAAAAGGATCGGTAGAATAAGATCCCTCTGGAATGTTATAGTTTGTAGGATCATATCCCCAATTGTACTGGTTTGCTTCTGGACGTGCTTCGTCCACACTGCCAAAATCATAGGATGGCATAAGCTGCACATGAGTCACTCCCAGGCTTTTTATGTAATCCAGACCAGTCGGAACTCCATTAATATTCATGGTTCCTTTTTCTGTAAGTCCCAGGTATTTTCCTTTAAAACGGACACCAGAAGATACATCTGCTGTCATATCTCTTACCGAAATTTCACATACGATAGCATCTGTAGGACTGTATAATTTTGGTCCACAATCTTTGTCAAATCCTTCTGGATTGGTACTTTCTAACTTAATTACCATAGAACGGTTACCATTTACTCCGCAGGCCTTTCCATATGGATCCTGGGTTTCTTTTATTTCTCTATCCTGAGTAACCAGATAAGTATAATAGGTTCCTGCCAGATTGCCGTTCTTCTCCAAAAACCAGGTTCCATTTATATCCTGATTCATAGAAACCTTCTCTAATAAACAGTCCCCATCCCCATTCTTAAAAAAACAGATTTCTACATTCTCAGCAGTAGGTGCCCAAAGACGGAAAGTGCTGCTCTTTTCCGTATAAACACACCCAAGATCGTTTCCTGTATAAGGTGTATAGCGATCAGACATTCTATTCTCCTTTCTTATTTCCTAAGGCATCTCATAACCCCGCCTTAAAATTTTCGTATTTTTTCGTAAGTATATTATATTTTATAAATCTCTTTATGTAAATCAGAAATTTTATAAATCTTCTCTTTTTTTCTTTTCTTTTCTTTCTGAAACATACCTTTTCCCCACTCACATGATTCTATTATCTATATGATACCATAAAAGGCATGAAAAAAAGAGCTTACCGCTCTTTTTTTGCTTCTTTTTTTTCTGTGACTTTTTCTTCTGTTTTTTCCTTATCATCACTTAATGCATCCGGTAAAAAGTTCAATAAGATTATCACAACTAAGACACCGCAGATGACTGCAATTCCCAGAGGTGTCTTTCCATAAATAGAGATATACCCCAGATATGGAATATTAAATTCATATTTTCCAATAATATTGGAAAAAGCAACAGGGGAAGCATCTTCTGATTCGTTCGCATCTCCCTTTGTGGTCACTGTTTTGTTTTCTGTATCAATGGCAGTAATCCTATGGGTTACCAAGGTTCCATCGGAAAGCTGATAGGTAACTACATCACCAACTGCAAGTTTCTCTGGATCTGCCTCTTTGTCATAAGCAATGGCTCCCACATGGATATTTGGTTCCATACTTCCGCTTAATACTGCAAACTGATCATATCCTAAAAACTTAGGAACGATTAGCGCTGCCGCAATCAAAAGCAGCGCAATCAATAAAATCATGGATAAAAAATTACATATTTTCTTTACTATCTTCATGTTTCTCACTCTCTGTTTATGCCTTATTCATTTACTTTTTCAAACAGTCCCCGGATGATCTCCACATCTACTGTCTTGCCTAATTCGTAAGAATCCGTTGCAAGTACTGATTCCTGATAAAC
>JBGVLD010000006.1:0-36786 GCA_045124075.1 Agathobacter sp. | reverse complement strand
ACCTTCTGAACATGTTAAATATTCGAATGTGATGTTCCAGTTTGGATGCGCAGCTTTGAATGCTTCACAACGAGCTTTTAACCATGCTCCCTGAGCATCGTCTAAGTCTTCTGCTGGTCCCATTACCTGTAATGTACAAGTAATTGCTTCTTCTTCTGCCTGAGAATCTTCAGCTGCGCTATCAGCCTGAGAATCTTTCTTAGTGGTATCCTTTTCACTAGAATCTGTGTTGCTTCCGCAACCTGCTACCATAGAAGCTGCCATAGCTGCTACGAGTAAGCTTGCTAATACTTTCTTCTTCATTGTTATCCTCTCCTTTTTTAAATAAAAGTATTATATATAAAATGCACTATGCATCTTATACCATTATGTAATGTGCCCTATCAAAAGGTCGCTTTCTGGGCATTTTCCCGAAGTGTCTGCCCTGTTTTTTCAGGTCCGATTTGTCAAATCCCCAAAAAACTATTATTATTATATAACAGTTTTCGGTATTTTGCAAGCGCAACCGGTTGTCAATTTCACTTTTCTTTCAATTGGATACCGGATAATTTTATGTTCTGCCCTCTTTTTTGTCAACATCTTTTGTTTAATCGAATTAATTTTGCCACTTTTACTGTTTTTGCCTCGCCATTTTTGTGCATAATAACCAAACCCGATCTTCTTTTTTCGAAAATCCCATTGTCTTTTGTTGATTCCCTCAATTATCTACCTTATAATATTGATATTAAGATTACGTAAATATCAAATCACCTTTATATTAGGAGGCTATTATGGCAACCATCAAAGATATCGCCAACCGACTGGGCATTTCTGTCAGCACCGTTTCCAAAGGTCTAAACGGTGCCAGCGACATTAGTGAAGAGCTTCGTCAATTGGTCTTGGATACCGCAGTGGAGATGGGATACAGTACAAAAAAATCCCGAAAAGAAGAGCATCGAAAAATGTGCCTTTTCATTGAAAACATGAACTATGAACACCCAGAAGATTTCGGGCATGATATCGTACTGGGATTTAGGCAGAATGCTTTTCGCCACAAATGGGATGTTACGGTAGTTCCTGTTACTCCGAAATTTCAAGAACAGGAGAAATATGATACCTATTTATTAAAGAACGGATTCTGTGGCGCATTCCTTATGGGACTCGCTCTTCATGATGAATGGATGAAGCAATTAAAGAACACTACCATGCCTACTGTGCTGCTGGACAATTTTATTTCCAACAATCCAAATGTATGCTATCTGGGCACAGACAGTCATGAAGGAATCACAATGGCTGTAAAGCATTTATATTCACTGGGTCATAAAAATATTGCATTTTTAAATGGTTCACTATATTCCATGGTCTCAGACCACAGACAGGAAGCCTTTGAAACCGCATTAAAATCCTGCGGTCTTCCCATACAGGAGAATCTAATGGCTTATGGATACTATGTTTCTGACAGTGCAAAATATCATGTTCCTGGGTTTCTATCTGCCGGAGCCACTGCCATCATATGTGGCAACGACCTGATTGCCAAGGGAGTGATTGAGGAATGTTCTATCCGAGGTTACCGGGTTCCGGAGGATGTCAGCGTAGTAGGATTTGATGACATTCCAGTAGCAGCCTCCCTTGATCCCCCCCTTACAACTATCCATCAGGATCGAAACGAACTTGGAAAATGTGCCTATGTTATCCTTAACTCATTAATCCACCACATTTCCATCAGCAAGACTTTACTTCGTCCACAGCTAATCGAGCGAAATTCCACCGGAAGGATTTCTTAATGATTCTTCCATTTCTCCCTCGCAATATAATCTAGCGAAAACTTCGAAATCTAAGGAGGTAATATGAAAAAAATACCATCTATTTTCTTCTCTGGCACATTGATTTTTACACTCTGCGCCACTTTACTGACAGGATGCCAGTCCCATGCTACGTCCTCTTCTGTTGATTCATTATCACAAACTGAAACTTCAGATTTTACTTTGCAAAATGCAAAATTTATGAAAGATGCCACTCCTGTAGAGGGTCAGACTGGACTTTATGAAGTACGCCCAGAAATTTTTAGTGGCAAAGAATATGGATATCTATTTTCTTTTGGTAGCAATCTGCTTCTGGTGTCAGAATCC
This sequence comes from Agathobacter sp., assembly GCA_045124075.1. GTDB lineage: Bacteria > Bacillota > Clostridia > Lachnospirales > Lachnospiraceae > Roseburia. Next base: position 34,678 of record JBGVLD010000006.1, on the reverse strand, counting down.
TATGATCAGAACGTTGAATATGACTACGAAGTCTCACCTCACTTTTGTTTTGATGTATACAATCCTTCCACTAACCAAATCGTATACTCCCTAAATACAGATGACCTGGATTTTACCTGTAGTTATTACCAGATACTGGATCAACAACTTGTTTTATTCGACTACGAAAATTATGGGTTCTATTTTTATAACAAAAAACTGCAGCTTGAAAATCCTATTGACCTTTCTCCAGAAGATTCCTTCATTTATTTCAACCTGTATCCTTCTGGCAAAGAAAATCTTTACTATTTGAATGCTGATTATGATAAAGGAGTTTACGCTCTGGAATTTTCCAAAGGCAGCTACACTCTGACACCACTGGAATTGGAGGCATATGCAAACTCTATTCAAGGAAGTACCCCAGATGGAAAATTCCTTCTGACTTACAGTTTGGACAGAGAGACTCTCAAAAGTCAGTTATGTATAATTGATCCAAAGACCTTAGAAGAAATAATATATATAGGAAACGACTTCTATTACACTGGCAGCATTATGACAAAAAAATACCTGTTTCTTACAGATATTGAAAAAAATATATGGAGATACGGAAATTTTGACGAAACATATAATTACCTCCAGCTTCCTTCCAATACTTTCGCCTTACTGTATGATGACAACACTATTGTAATTCAGGATGACCCAATACTTAGTACAGACAATGTGCCTTCTGGCGACACTTTACTTTATAAAAGATACAATGCCTCCGGCTACTGTCTAAATGCCTTTTCCTATTCCTATAAGGAATACATAACAACACCTGTTTATCAAAAAAATTTCCAATGCATGTTCTTCCTTGTCACAGAAACAGGTAACGATCCTTACCTGTTGGTATGGGATCTGTCAATCTCACCAGGAGACAACAGCACATTGACTTTTTACGATGATCTGGAAACAGCCGTAGCCGAATATTATGCAAATCCCCCACTCTCCGCAGATTCGGAAATTGATTCAAATCTTAACGGAAATGATGTAACAGCCATCCCTGATATTAGTTCCTATGACTGGGGCGATTTAGAAGAAGCCAACAACAAAGCTACTACTTTGGAAAATATATACGGAATTGAGATTTACCTTGGTCCAGAAGTGCCTGAACTTATTTCTGGTTACCATCTCGCTCCATATCTGGATCCAGTCGAGGTTGAATATTCCTTAGATATTCTCGAAGGAATCTTATCCATTTATCCAGCCGATTTCATCTCGCAGCTGATATATGGAGAGAATCAGGGCATCCGGGTATATCTTTCTGGTGCTATCACCTCAGACGAAGAGGGCAGCCTTTCTGAAGCCGGAGCTTTTGTAACTGACTTAAATTCTTATAAAGTGATGGTATTAGATGTAAATCAAACCTTTGACTGGTCCTATTCAGTAAATCATGAAATTTCTCATATGATCGACAAACGTTTGGAATTACTATCTATTTACGTCTCAGATACACTTTTTTCGGAAACAGAGTGGGATACCTATAACCCAGATGGATTCTGCTATTTGTACACATACGATGGTTATGAAGACTCAGACCTCTACCAGCAGTATCCTGAATATTTTGTAGGATCTTACGGAGTTACTTTCCCAACTGAGGACCGTGCAATGTTATTTGGAGCTTCTATGAGCAACCACTTAGATGGCGTGGGCTATGAATATATATTTAATGATCCAGAAAACATTGCTCTGCAGAATAAATTCTCTTATTACTGTCAATGCATCCGAGATGGATTCGACACTACCGGCTGGCCGGAAGTAACTCCTTGGGAACAAATACTTATAAATTAAGACCTAAGCCTCAAATTGAAAGTTTTTTAATTTGGGGCTTGTTTATTTCTAAGGGCTATGATATAATCAATCCTTGTCAGGAAGTTATTCCTAATAAATGGGCAGATTCCCGAGTGGCCAAAGGGGACAGACTGTAAATCTGCTGCAACTTGCTTCGGTGGTTCGAATCCACCTCTGCCCATTGTTTTCCCTTTCAATATTTAAAGGGCAAAACTTCATAAATGCCGGCGTGGCGGAACTGGCAGACGCGCAGGACTTAAAATCCTGTTGTGGAAACACAGTACCGGTTCGATTCCGGTCGCCGGCATTACAAAAGACATTGAGTGATCTCAATGTCTTTTTCTTTTTTTCAATCTATCAACTATGTTTGCAAATCCAAACCACCGGCCGGTAGCTCAAAAAATTTCCTATAAAGTAAAAAAGACAGCAGGGTGCTGTCTTTTTAGGAGAAGGTATTTTTACTATGGGGTATAGCAAAAAATATATAATGTATTGGGGGGTTTTTACATGGATTATAATAGCACCTCTCAAACAAAAAGTGTGCACAAACTTCACAAAAAATCATTGAATTTTTTGTGCACTTTTTATATTTGTTTTTGCCTGTAACAGATTCTTCACCGGAATCCGCCACTATTTGGCACAAAGTAAAAAAGACAGCGGGGTGCTGTCTTTTTAGGAGAAGGTATTTTTACTATGGGGTATAGCAAAAACTTTATATAATGTATTGGGGGGTTTTTACATGAATTATAATAGCACCTTCCTATGAAAAAGTGTGCACAAACTTCACAAAAAGTTAAATCTTTTTTTGTGCAACTTGTCCACACCTATCACATCTTATTAAAATAATGCTTCAAATTCTTCTCTGGAAATCTTCTCTTTCTCTAAAAGAAGACTTGCACATCGCTCTAATACATCGCGATTTTCCAAAATCATAGCCTTGGCTTTTTCATAACACTCATCAATAATTCGTTTGATTTCTTCATCAATCTTAGCTGCAACTCCTTCGCTGTAACCTCTTGCATGAGCCAAATCACGACCAATAAACACCTCATTCTGGTCATCGTCATAACAGATTAATCCAATCTGCTCAGACATACCATACTTGGTCACCATGGATTTTGCCAGCTGAGTTGCCTGCTTAATATCCTGAGAAGCTCCTGTAGTAATATCATCACCACAAATCATCTCTTCTGCAATTCTTCCGCCCAAACCTACAACAATTTCCTGAAGCATACGCCCCTTAGAGTTGAACATCTCATCCTTCTCAGGCAGAGGCATCGTATAGCCAGCCGCTCCTGCTCCTGTTGGAATAATGGAGACGGTATAAACAGGCCCTACATCTGGAAGAAGGTGGAAAAGGATTGCATGACCAGCTTCATGGTATGCAGTAATTCTCTTTTCTTTCTCAGAGATTACACGACTTCTCTTTTCTGCACCAATTCCTACTTTAACAAAAGATTTACGAATGTCTTCCTGAGTAATATAAGCTCTGTCCTCTCTAGCTGCCACAATGGCTGCTTCATTCAAAAGGTTCTCCAGATCCGCTCCTGTAAATCCTGCAGTCGTCTGAGCTACCTGTTTTAAATCTACATCATCTGCCAGTGGTTTATTTTTCACATGGACATTTAAAATTTCTTCTCGGCCGCCTACATCTGGTCTTCCCACATGGATTTTTCTATCAAAACGACCTGGACGCATGATCGCTGGATCTAAAATATCCACACGGTTGGTCGCTGCCATTACGATGATTCCTTCATTGACACCAAAACCATCCATTTCTACCAGCAGCTGATTTAAGGTCTGCTCTCTTTCATCATGGCCGCCACCCATACCAGTTCCACGACGTCTTGCCACTGCATCAATTTCGTCAATAAACACGATGCATGGAGCATTTTTCTTTGCGTCTTCAAAAAGATCTCTCACACGAGAAGCACCTACACCTACGAACATTTCTACGAAATCAGAACCAGAAATACTAAAAAATGGTACTTTTGCCTCCCCTGCTATTGCCTTAGCAAGAAGAGTCTTACCAGTTCCAGGAGGTCCCACAAGAAGAACTCCTTTTGGAATTCTCGCACCTAAATTGGTATATTTCTTAGGTGATCTCAAGAAATCTACGATTTCTTCCAACTCTTCTTTTTCTTCTCGAAGACCTGCTACATTATTGAAATTCACATGGTTATCTTCTTCCGTAGATAACTTCGCCCGGCTTCTTCCAAAATTCATCATTTTGCTGTTTCCATTTTGAGAAGCAGCATTATTATTCATAATAATGAACAGGATAAAAAATGCCCCAAACATTAACAGATATGGAAGCAATTCCAGTAACCAGTTTTCTTCCGGCACATTCTTACAGGTATAGGATGTAAATCCCAGTTCATCCAACAGGGTCTGCATTTCATTTACATCAGATGTATATAAAGTCTGCTTTACCCCATTCTTAAATGCTACACGAAGGCTTCCGGTAGGAACTTCCCTGTTCTGTGTGATCGTAATAGAGAGAATGCTTTCATCCTCAATATCTTCTACCAACTGCGCTTTGGTATAGGAACTGGACGAAGTATTTCCTGTCATCCAGAACCAAAGTCCCACTAGGGCTGCGATCAGAATAATATATATTCCAAATCCACTTAATATACTTGTTTTCTTTTCGTTCAAAATTGTTCTCCTTCTACTTAATGTTTAATCAAGGTTCTTTACAAATCCCACATATGGAAGATTCCGGTATCTCTGGTCATAATCCAGACCATAGCCCACTACAAATTCGTCAGGAATTACAAATCCGGTATAGTCTACTGTCACATCATCCACTACGCGACGCTCTGGTTTATCTAAAAGAGTACAAAGAGTAATGGTCTTTGGATTTCTTTCCTGAAACACCTTCATAAGACGGCTTAATGTATTACCGGAATCAATAATATCTTCTACAATAATTACATTTTCTCCTTCAATGGACTCTTCCAGATCTTTCTTGATCTTAATGTTACCAGAAGAAACTGTTCCAGATCCATAACTGGAAACAGACATAAAATCAATGATTGTCGGTAATTTGATATGCTTTGCCAGTTCTGCCGTAAAAAATAATGACCCCTTTAAAATGCAGATCAGATAGACTGACTCACCCTTGAATTTCTCCGTAATTGCAGCACCAATTTCTGCAACTCTCTTATTAATCTGCTCTTCTGTTAGATAAACTTCAATCTCATGTTGTTTGCTGTAATCCATCTTCTGTTCCTCCGTTATATTGAATCTGTAACCCATATTTTGTTTTTTCTGTCATCTTGCAGTTTTCTGCCATCCGCATTCCTGCCACCCATAAAATCTGGGACTCTTGAGCAATAACCCATATTTTATCCCGGAGTTCTTTTGGAACTTTTTCCTGAACAAAATAGTCCTTTAATTTCTTATGATGTCCCGCCTGATCGATACAAATATCATCCTGGGATCGCCTTGTTCGGATAGTAAAACCAAGTTTAATCATATCATAATCCAAGAATTTCGTATATCTTTTTTTCGGAATTTTATCTATTTCTCCCCCAAATTTCATAATTTTGAAGGAAAATTCTGCTCCATCTATTGAAACTTTGGCTTCTTTTCCGGTATTTTTCAGTTCTGCTAAAAATTCGGGAGTAATCACATAAACCTTTTCATTCCTTTGGGAATCTTCGATTTGCCCTTTTTCCCTATCCCCTAAGATCATCTTTTCTATTATCACACTCCCGAATTCTCTTCTGGCAGTCAATCCATAAGGAAGCGCAATTCGTTTTCCTGATTGAAGTTTTCCTAGAGAAAGCACGGATTCAATATGCACCGAACCAATATCTTTTTTCTGTCCTGCTGCTTCATATACTGCCAATTTCACAACCTCTTCTCCCAGAGCCGGGTGCAACTGATCCAGTAGTGACAGTTTTATTTGATAAGTTCCTTCTTTTATGGTAACACATTCTTCATAGGCTGTCTTTGCCTGTATAGTAAGATAATCCTGTATTTTTTCCAGGCGTTTTGCCGTCTGATTCATATGACGAACCGCCTCTTTATTGACCTTTTCCAATTCCGGCAGAACTTTTTGCCTAAGTCGATTTCTACTATAATCCAAATCCACGTTAGTGGAATCAATGCAAAATTTCTGTTCAGTTTCCTGCAAATAGGATTCGATCTGACTCCTTGTGGCCCATAGCAAAGGACGGATATAGAAAACTCCTTTTTCCGATTTTCGTACTTCCTTTATACCGCAAAGTCCTGCTATCCCACTTCCTCTTGCCATTTGAAACAAAATCGTTTCTGCATTATCGTCTGCATGATGAGCCAGAGCTATTTTGATCTGTTCTGGTGCGAATCCCTGTTCCACAGCCTTATCTGCCTCAGCCGCAAAAGCATCGTAACGCAAGACCCTGGCCGCTTCCTCTGTCCCCATATGATATAATTTTTCATAGGCCGGCACATCCACCTCATAGACACTGCATGGAGTTTCAAATTTTTCGCAGAAGTTTTTCACAAAATCTGCGTCTTTTTTGCTTTCCTGGCCTCGAATCCCATGTTCCACATGCACCACCCATAAAGTAAAATCCATTTCACCTTTCAAATGGTTCAACACATGAAACAGACAAAGTGAATCTGCCCCTCCAGAAACTCCTGCAATTACAAGGTCTTTTGATTTTATCATATGAAATTCATCTATATATCTTCTGCATGTATTGATCATTATTTCTCCCAGATTCCAGTCACTAAAACAGTCATATCGTCCTGAGCATAACCTCCTGTATGCAATAAAACACTTTCCAGAATATTCTTTGCCAGAACGCCAGCATTATCTGTTTTAATTTTTTCAATCATATCAGAAAGAACCTGCACCGGTTCTTTCACATGAAGATATTCTAACACACCATCCGTTACCATTACAAGGAAATCCCCATGCTGTAGCTGGGAAGAAATTTCCCCCGGCTTTCCCCTGGAATCAGCTCCTGCCGGAAGGGAGCCTGCCGAAAGCACTTCAATTTCCTCTCCCCTTTTTATAAAAGAACATGCTGCTCCAACCTTGGTCAGCTTCAAGTCTCCCGTGTACAGATTCACATCCGCCAGATCCAGCGTAGAATAGGACTCCTGCTCACTTTGCAACACCATGGCAGAATTCATCATTTGAATTGCAACCTCTTTTTTAAAACCCGCATTCATCAGTTTTTCTAAAAGTTCTACCACTAATTCACTTTCCTGATTTGCCTGCTTTCCAGACCCCATGCCATCAGATAAGGCAATGTAGTGATGTCCACAATCCATATCAAAAAATCCAAAACTATCACCGCTTTCCGGAGATGCATCTTTTTTTCTGACAGCAATTCCCGGCAGCGTAAAATATTTTACATCCTCATAGATTACAAGCCCTGCTCCTTCCCTGGATACCATGGCTCTTGCCTCTCTGTCCAGTCTCATTGGTACTCCCACAGCTTTTTCAAAAGCCTTTAAACAATTTCTAGAAGGAATTCCTCCGTCCCATTTGCTAGACAGAAATGTTTTAAAATATCTCCGCCCTAAATCATCTTCATATATATGGAGCACCTGAGGAATTACCCCCTTTTCTCGAAGTTCTACCCCGATTTTTGCCAACAGACGGCTTTCCTGCTTATCCAGGTTTTTTTCTTCTCTGGTCCATTCTCCCATGAGCTCTACTACTGCATCCAATTGTGTAGCAATTACCTGGCGGTTTTCTAAAAGTCTGCGATACCATGCTTGATTTAGCTCCATTCTTCCAAAAGCCAGAATTGCCTCCTCTACCATATCCGCATATTGTGGACAATGCTCCAAATATTTTTCCTTCACTATATTTTCTCTGTTCTCATGATTCATGACCGCCTTCACCATCTGGTTGATACGCTCCTGGAGATAATTTCTATTCTGTTCCCAGCAGATCGCGCAACCACCACAAGACATACAAAGTTTTCCTGTGACCGCTTCCCGCAAGACTCCCTCCTGATCAATTGTCTCTTCTCTCCTTTGCGGGACCATCATAGAAAATACTTCCGAGAGCCCGTCCACTGCTTTTGCCAGAGCGTCCACTTGTCCAGATGAGCAGTTTTCCCACAATTCCGTTTCCGAAGCTAGTGTTTTTTTCTTTCTTATTCTAATTCCAAAAAATTCTTTTGCATATTCCGCTGCATAATGAACTCCTCCAGCTATTCCAGCCGCTGCCAGGGCTTCTGATCCTCCCAGGAGCAGTTCTCTGGAACTTTCTACTGTAAAGAACATACCGGAATAATTCATTGCCAATACCGATCCACCAGACAGAATTGCTACCACCAATCCATTGCAATGACCATTGGCCCATCGATAAAAATAAATAGCCATTCCTATTACCAGCATCAAAATTCCATATTTGAATACCGCCTCAAATTTCATCTGATTTAATAATCCTAGTAGAATCGACCCATATACCAACACTGCATTTTTTCTCCACAAACTGCACAAAGCAAAATATGCTGGAATCAAAGGATAATATCCCATAAAACTGGGCAACGCGCATATGTATCCGATGACAACCTGTACTCCTTTCCTTAAAATTTCCTTTCCTGCAACACTTGTTTCCATAATACACCTCCATCATTTTGTAGAATCCACGCTTGGCAGATTCCCAGGACAAGTGTCTCGATTATACCTAGGGACGCAAAAAATCTTTGTCAAAACAGATGTGCCTTTTAAAAAAAATTTCGCCAAAATCTTCATCATTTTGGCGATTCGAAGGAAATAGAAGCCCTTTATGTTGTCAAGCTGCTTCATGTAGCTTACGTTTACCCAAACCACATCATCTATCAGAAAGACTTTCACGCGTTAGCGTGACAAGGTCTTTCCTGATATAAAAAAAGAAGAGCAGATTTTCTACTCTTCCCGTTCCTTAAATATGATCTCATTTTCATAAGCAAGTCCAAGTTTGCTTTTGGCAATATCCTCCACAAACTCTTTATTATCTATATTCATGTACTTTTCTAATTCTTCCAGTTCCTGTGCTCTTTGGGTCTCCGCTTCGTATTCCTGCAATTTCTGAGACTCCAGCTGGGAGTATGTTTCATCTTTTTCCTTAAGTTTAATGATCTGAATGGACATAACTACCAGAAATGCCAACACGATGGTCCCAATGCTTATGGCCCCTGTGTTAAGGGTCTTTCTTTTTCTCCCTGTCTTCATTATGTACCTCAATTCTAAATTTATTCTTTAAAAACATTGTAACTACTTTCCAGACTTTTTTCAATTGTTTTTTTATGGTAAGAATTACCTTGGATACAATTCGTATAAAATATTTTCCCAAAACCAGATGATAAACAATTCCACCCAACACTGCCGCGCCAAAAATATATGCCCGGATTCTTCCATCATTATTCTGATACAGCATTGCGAACATCAACACAGCGCAGACCAGCCAATAAACACCGTCTTCCATGGACACCCATATGATTCCATGTCGTATTAACCGTCGAAATACCCGAATCAAATCATATCCTGCCACAAGAAGAGCTCCCAGTAGAAATCCATCTACAAACAGCCTGGCTTCTTCCAATATACTGATATTGACACCATTCATGAAAACAGCCTGCCCAGCATTCCTTTTTTCCCTTGAACACTTCCCGGCACATCAGAATAATCCAAAGACTGAATCTGCCCCTGAATATCCACTTCCCCTTTCTCCAGGTTTAGGCGATTCACATGAAGATCTCTTCCCTTAATGTGAAGCATCCCCATTTCCGTTTCCAACAAAATTTCTGAAATATCAAAGGAGAGGACGTCCACCACTCCGGTAAAAGATCCATTTTGCCTATTACTTATCATAAGCTTGTGCGATTTAGCCATATTCTTTTCTTCCATACAAAAGACCTCCTATATTCTCTAATATATTAGGAGGTCTTAGTATTTATGACACATATTCAAATAAATCCTTAGCTTCTTCCTTCTTGGTGGTATCCACAATATTAAGCACTCGCACTTTTACTGCTTTCTGTCCAAAAAGGATTTCGATTTCGTCTCCCACCTTTACATTGACGGAAGCCTTTGCCTGTTTTCCGTTTACCATAACTCTGCCTGCATCACAGGCTTCATTGGCAACTGTCCGTCTTTTGATCAGACGCGACACCTTTAAAAACTTATCCAGTCTCATGTTCTCTCCTATATGAACCGAGATAAATATCCACCGGACATTCACGTCGGTATACTTGACAGCGAAAAAAATGGAACGCTTTTGGCGTTCCATTTAAATTCATCTATTATGAATTAGTTAATAGCATCTTTTAAAGCTTTACCAGCTTTGAATTTTGGAGCTTTAGATGCTGGAATTACCATTTCTGCACCAGTCTGTGGATTTCTACCAGTTCTCTCAGCTCTTTCAGAAACTTCAAATGTTCCAAATCCTACTAACTGGATTTTCTCACCTTTTTTTAATTCTTCTGCAACAACATCTGTAAATGCTTTTAATGCCGCCTCTGCGTCTTTCTTAGAAAGTTCAGCTTTTTCAGCCATAGCTGTAACTAATTCTGTCTTGTTCATGTTAAAATTCCTCCTGTGGATTTTCATATTCTATAATTCGAGTATTATGGTCCCAAATTATCTACAAGAATATATATACTTGTTTTTCCTTTGTTTGTCAAGAAAAAATGCCATATTTTAGCGGTTTTCTAGGTCATTGACTCTATCATATCTGTCAACGTTGTGTAGTACTTTTCCAAAACTTCTTCTTTTTCCTTTTCGAGCTTTTCACTTTCAGACTGACTATCTTCATTCTCTTCCTCTTCTTCACTTTCTGCTTCTGATGTGTTGACAGTCTCTTTCTCCTCTTCCTGTAACTCTATTTCTATAGTTGCTTTCTCAGAATTTACATAAAGATATCTGGTCCAGGTTGCGTACTCTTCTGCCTCCACGGTAATCTTATGCTTTCCATAGATAATCCTCTGCAGCATATTATGGTCAACTTTTTCTCCATCAATATACAAGGTAGCTTTTGGAACGTCAATTTTAAACTGAACCTTACAATAACTCGGACCTTCGCCTTTTAAAGTATCCAGATCTACAACAGTGGTTTCTCCACGATGAACGGTAATCTCCGTGCTTCCTCCCCATCCATTGTTAGCCACTGACAAAATATAAGTCCCCTCTGGAACTTCCACGCTCATATTCTCTGTTATTTCTTTATAAATCTTTGTTCCCAACTGAAGAATACTTCCTTCAAAGAGCTCTGTGTTACTTAATTCCAAAGTTCCCTGTCCCTGGGTAATTGCCACAGAAAGAATCGTTTTTCCATATCCTGTCACAGCAATTTTATCATTACTTGAAATATCCCCCAAGGTAATTCGGTCTTCATTCGAAAATACATAAAGATCTTTTTCCCACTGATATCGGGTATCTCTAATTTCAAATATCCCCCGGGTCTCTTCAATGGAATGTCTGCTAATATCTTCGAAAACCCATACTTCTCCCGCTTTCTGTACTTTCGTCAGATTTCCTTCCGGATCCGTTCCTCCTATATGAACAATCGCCCCTAGCGTAAAGTCACTTTCCTTAGCATAATCTCCATACTTATCTCGAAACAAAGTACTGTCTCCATATCGATACTCATATTCCATACCAGTAGCATATCGATATAAACGAATTTTTTTCTCCTCCGTATTCCACTGCACCAAAAGATACAGGTCTAGTTCTCCTACAGTCTCCCGATCCTTCAAAGACTGTTTCTGCACAGAAACCTCTGCTTCCTGCTGTGTTTCCAGTTGTGCAGAGTTTCCCACTCCTTCTAAAACCGATGAATCTGCAGAACTTCCACAACCTGCCAATACAAGCAACAGCAAGGCACAAATATAAAATTGTATTTTTGATAATATTTTTAACTTTCTCATAGGCACAGTATACATGATTATTGAAAAAATGAAAACATCTTTTCCAAAAACTGCTGACGCATTTCTTCCTGAGCTGCGATTTTTTTCAATTTTTCTAAATCCCGCCCAGACATCCAGGCTTTATGGGAATTATAGTAATGGTTCGCCAGCTTCCAGAGTTTTTCCGGAAACTTCAACATTAAATAAAGATACTCTTTTTCTTGAGCTGGGAACTTTCTGCTTTTTTCATAGGATTCTAACATGGCAATCCCCACCTCTTCCCGCCAACCATTTTTTTCTAAGATTTTTCGCATAAAATGAGCCACATCTACGATAGGAATATTATATTCCAAACCTTCAAAATTGACCATTCTAAGCCCTTGCTTGGTTGTCAGTATATTATGCTGATTATAATCTCCATGGCATATCACAGAAATCTGTTCTCTGCCTTGTATTTCTTCCATTTTTTTCAATATTTCATCCAAATTGCCACTGAGCATTGGATACTGAATAGTAAATTGTTGTTCAAAGTCATTTTTTTTCTTTCTGGCTTTTACATAATGATAAACTTTATTCAATTCCCGTTTATGTTTTTCATACTGCTCCCACAAACTTCTTCTGGCATTTTTCATGCAGTCCGGTATTTCTAAAGGACACTTTTTTACCACTTCATGATATTGCCCCAAAAGTTCCATAGCGTCGCAGACCTCTTCCAGATTTCTGGTACTGATTTCGCTTCCCTCATACATATCCTTTAAAATATATCGGGTTCCTAATTCATCTTCTGCCACAATTTCCTCATTGGCAGTAGGCAGGATCTGCTGTACATCCCAGTTATTTTCCCTCAAAAAATCCAGAAATTCTTTTAGATAAATTCCTTTTTCTTTGGAACCATTAAAAGGCAGTAACATTTTTCTGCCCTGATTGGTACTGCATATATAAAAACCTCTGCCTTTTGTAATCTGGCTAACCTCCAGATCATAAAGTTTTAAAATATCTTCTGGCTGACTATACAAAAAATCCCCTCCATATGATTTATCTGTTGTCTTTTTATCATATGAAAGGGGTTTTTTATTTATGTGCAAGCTGCAATAATTTTTCTTTTGTATTGTGTTCTGGAACTGCAAGAACATGGGCAAAAAGCCTGTCCAACTCTTCTCCCAATTCTTTTCCCGGCTTCATCCCAAGACTAATCAAGTCGTTTCCATTTATGGCAAGATCCTGTTTTCTAACACAGTAGCCCTTCCTTATAATTTCTTCATATAGAGTTCTATAATCCTCTATATAAGCAAGCTTCGCCTCCCGCTCATAAAGGCTCTGGGCCAATGTATCTGCATTCTTTACCAAAAACAACTGAGGAAAATTCTCCAGTCCAATTCTACTTACTGCCTGACGAATCTTGACTGGTGTAATGGGTGGTCTGTCGTCATGATACCTTACTAATATACATACCTTGTGAATGGTATCATTATCAAATTTCAATCTCCTTAAAATGTCTTTTGACATTTCTACACCTTTTTCCGGGTGTCCCCGAAAATGATCATTGCCAGACTCGTCTGTTGTTCGACACACTGGCTTTGCCACATCATGAAGAAGCATGGTAATCCGGAGCACTTTATCTGCAGGAATCTCCTGCAACGCCCGAAGGGTATGCTCCCCCACATTATACATATGGTGCTTTGTATTCTGAGGCGTTTTCATCATCTCGTTAAATTCCGGTAAAAATACTGCTGTAAGTCCAAGCTCCCAAGCCGTTCTTAGTTCTTCCGGATGGTCAGACACTAAAAGTTTTACCAACTCTACCTGTATTCGTTCTGCAGAAACTTTCTTAATGGTCTGAGCCAATTCTGCAATTCCGGCCTTTGTCTCTTCTTCAATAGAAAATCCCAGCTGAGCTGCAAATCGCACTGCCCTAAGCATTCTAAGGGCGTCTTCTCCAAACCGGTCTAAGGGATTTCCTACACAGCGGATTACCCGATTATTTAAATCTTCGATTCCACAAAAAGCATCCACTAAACCCTGCTCTTCATTATAAGCCATTGCATTAATGGTAAAATCCCTTCGTTTTAAATCTTCGATTAAATTTCCAGTAAATGTAACTTCCTTTGGATGTCTGGCATCTTCATATTCTCCATCAATTCGATACGTAGTAACTTCATATCCGGTATGATTCAACATAACCGTTACAGTTCCATGTTCAATTCCCGTATCAATGGTTTTTGCAAATAAGTTCTTTACCTGCTCTGGGGTAGCAGATGTGGTAATATCCCAGTCCTGGGGAATCCGCCCCAGTAAACTGTCTCTTACACATCCCCCTACTGCAAATGCTTCAAAACCATTTACCTGCAAATGGTGAATTATTCTGTTTACATTTTCTGGTAATTCAATTCTCATATAAATGCGTAATGCCCTTTTCCTCCGGTCTTGACCGTATATAAACTATCATCAGCCTTCTTAATCAGCGTTTCCATGTCAGATTCATTTCTTGCCTGGGAATCCATGGCAATACCAATAGAGCAGGTAATCTTACGATTTGGATCTATCTCTATTTCATGATTTAACCGCTGCTCAATCTGCTTTTTAAAACCATCCGCCGAATCGATCCGAGCATAAATCTCACTTCCGATTTTCTCCAGTTCAGCTTTCTGACTGGTATTTAAAATGATGATAAATTCATCACCGCCATATCGACTGACAAATCCAATATCTTTGGATACATCCGCAAAAATGGTTGCCATTTCTACCAGAATCAAGTCTCCCACATCATGTCCATAAGTATCATTGTAATGTTTGAAATTATCCAAATCACAGAACATAAGGCTGACACCTTTATCCATGTTCCATCCTCGTACTTTACCATCCAAACGCTTATTGATTTCTTCATACATTCCTGCACGATTATAGATTCCTGTTAATGCGTCAGTGACTGCGGATGCCTGCAGTTTTTTATTCATTTCATAAACTTTCTCATACGCTTCCATTCTGTTAATGGAGTAATCCATTTCTCGGAACAGCAGCTGGAAAATATTTAAGTCATTCTCATTTAACATAAAACGGTTAACAGAAGAATGCCAATTGTCTCTCATTCCAACATAGGTAATCAGAAGGCTTCTCAAACGTCCATTAGTAAAGAATGGCACTGCCACAAAGGAACAAATCTCATCCTGCCCAAAACAGGAAATCACATCCAAATGTTCTGCAAAATCTGCACTAATTTTCGATACCGCAAAACCTCTGGTATGCTTCTTCATAGATGTTTCAATGGCAGCAAGAATTTCCGGTGTCATATCTACTTTTGTATTGTTATACAATACTCTGGCCTTTCCTTCATCATATCGAATATAAACAGCGCAATCCACATTAAAGTTGGTCAGGAATGCTTTCATGGCATTAGATACAACAGACATCAGCGGTTCGCCTGTGACATCAATCTGTTTTTGCCATGCAGATAGAAACTCCATCTGCCTTTTATTTTCAAAGTAGTCCCGGCTCATACCTTCCTGCTTCATCAATTCTTCCAATACGCTTTCAGAAACCCGACATGGGCCATCGTAATCCCCTAATTCTACTTCTTTCAGTAACTGCTTCGGCACACCTTCTGAAATCTGTCTGGACAATTCTTCATGTTGTTCCAGCGTCAATTTTTCAGCTTCATACAGTTCGTCATGTCCCATTTGTTTAAACAGTTCCATTCTCTTTTCCCGGAACAGATGATAACTGAAGAACTGGTTTCCTTCTGCACTGGCAAGAAAACGCTCTGCTTTTTCGTAATTTGCCATTGCTTCTTTTTCTCTGCCTTCCATCACATTCATCAACGCTGTCGCAAATGTGAAAAGAAACATGTCGTCATCGCAACGAGCATAGTCATGAATGATTTCCTGGGATTTTTCTTTTTCTTTCTCAATTACATAATCCAAAAACTGCTTACAACTGAGCAAATAACGTTCACAGTTAAACCGATCCTTCTGAAGGATACATACCACTGCAAGCAATGCATAAAGCTTGGAAAGATTGCACACTCGCAAACTGTTCAAATGAAGCTTTTCAATTGCCTTCATACACATTAACAGTTCGTGCTCCGCCTTGTCATACTGCTGCCGCATAATATCATTTAAGGACATATTATAATAAACTTCTGCAATATCTTCTGGCAGACGCAGCTGATAGAACAATTCAATGGCACGATTACAATAATTCTCTGCCATATCATTATAGCCCAAAGCACTCAGATTATAGCCCATACCGGTGTAAATACGTCCCTTTTCCAGAATCTTGTCTTCTCTTAAAGACTGATAGGTTCGAACGGAGTACAGAATTGAAATTTCATTCATACCATTCGTAGAAGCAATCATAATATTCTTCTGGTATGCATTATAAATCAGTTTATCATTTCCAATGGCCTTCGCCAAGGCAATTCCCTTACTGAAATAAACCAAAGAGGCCTCACTTCGATAAGCTTTTGCTACTACTTCCGGTCTATTATCATAGGCGTAAATATAAATATGAGCAAGATTGTTCTTGTGATTATACTTTAATAATTTCTCAATCAGGCTATCCTCAATAACCACATCTTGTACACAGAAGAAAATATTATACCAGCCAGACATTTTTGCCTGAGTATGTAATAATTCTCCTTTGAATACTCTGCGTTCATCATTCATCAGTTTGGCTTCTTCAATTGCTTGCTTTGCGTACATCTGAGCCACATCCAGATTTCCCTGGTACATATTGCAGATTCCCATATAATAGGCATATTTGTATTTCATCTCATGCTCATCTTCTGGTACATTCAAATGGGCTACCGCTTCCAGCAATTCTAAGGCCTTTGTCAGCTCTCTCTGCAAAATAGCTGCCTTCACATGTAAGAAGTATAACTTTAACTGATGTTTGTCAGAAATTTTCACATCTTCAAAGCGAATCTGGTGTTCAATATTAAGCAGATATTTCGTAGCCTGCTCATAATCCAACAAATCAATAATATTTGCCAATTGTTGCTGCATCTGATCATAATCTACGTTATCTTTCGCAACACCTCTTGCAGCATGGTTACGATTTCTTCCTGCATCACCAATATGATATACATGACTGTGATCTTCCAGTTTCTCTACCAGCATATTCCATTCTGGCGAATTGGAGTTCTGCTTAAGCATCATTTCATTAGTTCCAAGTACAACTCCAATTCTTGCAGATGGCTGATTCAATAAGTAATTTAGCACTTCGATCGTACTGCGACTTGCCATCTGGAACCGGTTAATTACAATTACAAGAGGCATACTTTCTGATAATTTCCGTAGCATTCCCGTGATTGCCTCGGTCATACGACCTCGTTCATACTCTGCCTCGTTCAGAAGTACACTTTCTTCTCGAGTACATATGCCAGTCTCATAATAGGAAATCAGCGTATCCTTCTGTAGGTAATAGACTCCACAGGACTCTAAGAACTCCCCAAAGTCTCCACCAACTTTCTCCCGATACATACGGCATATAATATCCAAAAATGGCTCATAGGCACCTACAATGGTATTATGTTCATACTCATGACTGGCAAAATATACCCCATCCTGGTTTCTGGAATATTCTTCAATACTCTCCAGCCCCCATATGGAAAAATCGTTACTATAACAAGCCATGACAATGTTTTCTTCTAAAACGCCAACCTTTGAATATACCTGTTCAATTACCCCGTTGTAATATTTTTCAATCATATTTCCCCCATAGAACTATGTGTTTATTGAAATCGTATTTTAAAATATTTAGTAAGCTTTTCCCCAATATACCAGTTTATGTGCTGGTCTTCCACAACATACACACACATCAGAAATCTGTTCCTGATCGTTAAACGGCATACATCTTGAGGTTACTGCAAGTTCTTCTTTAACCTTATCTTCACAAGCCTGATCTTCACACCACATTCCTCGAATGAATCCTGGCTTATGATCTGCAATATCTTTCATCTCGTCATAATTATGTGCATCCCAGATATGTGCATCTCTATGAGCCTTTGCTCTTTCGAACATATCCTTCTGAACTGTCTCCAGAATCTGTGGAAGCTTCTCTTCCAGATCATCCAGGGACACTTCGATTTTTTCTCTTGTATCACGTCGAACTACGACACATTTATTTGCTTCGATGTCTTTTGGTCCAAGTTCAACACGAACTGGAATTCCTCTCATTTCCTGTTCTGAGAACTTCCAGCCTGGAGTCTTATCGGAATCATCAAGTTTTACACGACAGACTTTTTTCAATTTATCTGCAATTTCTCCTGCTTTCTCTAGAACGCCTTCCTTATGTTGCATGATTGGAATAATCATTGCCTGAGTCGGGGCAATTCTTGGTGGAAGCACCAATCCTGAATCATCACCATGTACCATGATAATAGCACCAATCAGACGGGTGGTCATTCCCCAGGAAGTCTGGTGAACATGAGATAATTTGTTATCTTTATCAGTATACTGAATTCCAAATGCTTTCGCAAATCCATCTCCGAAGTTATGACTAGTACCGGACTGTAAAGCCTTTCCATCATGCATTAATGCTTCAATCGTATATGTTGCTTCTGCTCCAGCAAATTTTTCTTTCTCGGTCTTCTTGCCTCGAACTACCGGCATTGCAAGAACTTCTTCACAGAAATCTGCATACAGATTTAACATCTGAACCGTTCTTTCTTCCGCTTCTTCTGCTGTAGCATGGGCGGTATGTCCTTCCTGCCATAAGAACTCTCTGGAACGGAGGAATGGACGAGTTTCTTTCTCCCAGCGTACTACGGAACACCACTGGTTATATACCTTTGGAAGATCTCTGTAGGACTGAATCAGGTTCTTATAAAAATCACAGAATAAAGTCTCTGAAGTAGGTCTTACACAAAGACGTTCCTGAAGAGGATTTAATCCACCATGTGTAACCCATGCAACCTCCGGTGCAAACCCCTCTACATGATCCTTCTCTTTCTGAAGAAGGCTTTCTGGAATAAACATTGGAAGGTAAACATTTTCTACGCCAGTCTCTTTAAATCTTCTGTCTAATTCATTCTGGATATTCTCCCAGATTGCATAGCCAGCGGGTTTTATTATCATACATCCTTTTACAGAGGAATAATCAATCAATTCTGCTTTCTTTACAACATCGGTATACCATTGTGCAAAATCTTCTTCCATAGAAGTAATGGCCTCTACCAATTTCTTTTCCTTTGCCATACTAAATCTCCTTTTTTATGGATTATCTCTAATATATTATATTATTCCAAACCTAAATGCTTGTCAAGAAAACACAAACATTTCCCCGAAAAACCCTCTGAATTTGCCTAATATGCCTCAAAAAAATTTTTCAAATACCTTTCCTTTAGGCTGAATGGAAAAATCCATTTTTTCCTTTGTTCCTGGATGTGTAAATTCCAACCGGTAGGAACACAGCCCCAGCCCTTTCTCTTCGCCGTCCACTCCGTACTTGACATCTCCCACCAAAGGATAGCCTGCATCTGCCATCTGCAGACGAATCTGATGATGTCTGCCCGTATGCAGGAGTACATCGAACAATATTTGATTATCTATTATTTTTTGCACGGTATATTCCAGTTCTGCCTTTTTCCCTTCCGGATTATTTTTTGTGACCATCCGCGAAACATTTGTTCTGCCATCAAAGGCAATATAGCCGGTAAGCGTCACTGGACACTTACCGGCTTCTTCAATCCCTTTGCTGTTTGAGATGGCATAATAATGTTTTCCGATGTTCCTTTCTCTGACCTGTCTGGATAATTCCCCGGCAGTTTTGGAATTCTTGGCAAAGACCATAACTCCTTCCACTGGCTGATCCAGTCGATGAACGACTCCTACATAAGGCTTTTCACCTTTTTTCGCCCTGTAGTTGGCAATCAGACTTACCATGTCCCGCTGTCCGATCCGTTTGGTCTGAGTGGCCACTCCCTGAGGCTTATAGCACACCAGGATATCCTCATCTTCAAAAATTATTTCCAACTGTAACATGTTTTCCTCTATATCTTTTAAAATTTTCCCATTCCTTTATAAATGATTGTTTCCGCTTCTTTTGCCTGCTGTTTTGTAAGCTGAGGAGTATCTTTTAACACATAATTCATCCCCAGATTTTCATACTTGACTGCCCCCAAAGCATGATAAGGAAGAACTTCCAGCTTTTCCATATTTGGAAGTGACTTTAAGTATTCTCCCAATTTATAAAGTTGGTCTTCTTTGAAGGTAATTCCTGGCACCACCACATGGCGCACCCAAACTGGTTTCTCAATTTCTTTTAAGTACTCTGCAAATGCCAGGATGTTCTGATTCGAATGGCCTGTAAGCTGTTCATGAGCACTATCCTCTATGTGCTTAATATCCAGCATAACTAAATCTGTGACTTCCATCAGCTTCTGTACTTTTCCAAAGAAATCCCCTTGTCTGGTTGCAGGAAACATGATTCCTGATGTATCCAGACAAGTATGGATGCCTTTCTCTTTTGCATTTGTAAACAACTCTGTAAGGAAATCGATCTGAAGCATCGGCTCTCCGCCGGTGGCGGTAATTCCGCCAGTCCGGTAAAATGCCCTATTTCGTTCAAATCGTTCAATCACTTCCTGGGCTTCCATATCCTGTCCATCTTCCAGATTCCAGGTGTCAGGATTGTGACAATACTGACACCTCATTGGACATCCCTGAAAAAAGACCACAAATCGGACTCCTGGTCCATCTACCGTTCCAAAAGACTCTATTGAATGTACCTTACCCATAAATTACCTCTTTTTCTTACATTCTCTCGTGGAAAGTACGAGCAATTACTTCATCCTGCTGTTCTTTTGTCAGCTTAATGAAGTTAACAGCATAACCAGATACACGAATGGTAAGCTGTGGATATTTCTCAGGATGTTTCTGTGCATCTAATAATGTCTCTTTATTTAATACATTAACATTTAAGTGATGTCCTCCCTGAGTTACATATCCATCCAACATAGAAATCAGGTTTTCTGCTGCCTGGTCATTATCTTTTCCAAGAGCATCAGGAACGATTGTGAAGGTATTGGAAATACCGTCCTGAGAATCCATAAATGGAAGTTTTGCTACAGATGCTAATGAAGCGACTGCTCCATGGGTATCTCTTCCATGCATTGGGTTTGCTCCTGGCGCAAATGCTACCCCTTTCTTTCTTCCATCTGGAGTTGCTCCTGTATTCTTACCATAAGATACATTAGATGTAATGGTAAGGATAGAAGTTGTCTGGATACCTCCACGGTAAGTATGATTTCCTTTGATGTAGCCAATGAAAGTATGAAGTACTTCTTTAGCAATATCATCAACTCTGTCATCATCATTTCCGTATTTTGGGAAATCTCCTTCGATTTCGAAATCTACTGTAACTCCGTTCTCATCACGAATTGGTTTTACTTTCGCATATTTAATAGCAGAAAGGGAATCTGCTACTACAGAAAATCCTGCAATACCAGTTGCAAACCAACGGGTTACTTTCTTATCATGAAGAGCCATTTCTAATTTCTCGTAGCAGTATTTATCATGCATGTAATGAATAATATTCAATGCATTTACGTAAACACTTGCCAGCCACTTCATCATATCTTTGTAAGCAGACCATACTTCATCATAATCCAGATATTCAGAAGTAATTGGACGATACTTTGGTCCCACCTGTTTTCCAGTCATTTCGTCTACGCCGCCATTGATTGCGTAAAGCAGACATTTTGCAAGGTTCGCTCTTGCTCCAAAGAACTGCATTTCTTTTCCAATTCTCATGGAAGATACGCAGCATGCGATACCATAGTCATCACCATGAACCACTCTCATGATATCATCATTTTCATACTGAACTGCGGAGTGTTTAATAGAGGTCTCTGCGCAGAACTTCTTGAAGTTCTCTGGAAGTTTTACAGACCAAAGCACGGTCAGGTTTGGTTCTGGCGCTGCACCAATGTTATTTAAAGTATTTAAGTAACGGTAAGACATCTTAGTTACCATATGTCTTCCATCAACACCTACACCACCGATAGACTCTGTTACCCAGGTAGGATCTCCTGCGAAAATAGTGTTGTATTCTGGTGTTCTTGCAAATTTGATCAGACGAAGTTTCATAATGAACTGGTCAATGATCTCCTGAATTTCTTTCTCAGTGAAGGTTCCTTCTGCCAAGTCTCTTTCTGCATAAATATCCAGGAATGTAGAAGTTCTTCCTAAGGACATTGCAGCACCGTTCTGTTCTTTTACTGCTGCCAGATAAGAGAAGTATACTGCCTGAGTTGCCTCTAATACGTTTGTTGCCGGTTTGCTAATATCAAATCCGTAAATCTCAGCCAGCTTCTTTAACATTTCTAACGCACGAATCTGTTCAGATAATTCTTCTCTTTCACGAATTACATCAGAGTACATGATCACACGAGTAGTATTTAACTGTTCTTTTTTGTCTTCGATCAGACGATCTACACCGTAAAGTGCTGGTCTTCTATAGTCACCGATAATACGTCCTCTTCCGTATGCATCTGGAAGACCTGTAATAATATGGGCACTTCTGCATGCACGCATTTCTGGTGTGTAAGCGTCAAACACTCCGGCATTGTGAGTTTTTCTATGAGTAGTAAAATACTCTACTACTTCTGGATCTACTTTGTATCCATTATCTTCGCATGCTTTCATTGCCATACGAATTCCACCATTTGGCTGTAAAGCACGTTTGAAAGGCTTGTCAGTCTGAAAACCAACAATCTTCTCTTTGTCTTTATTCAAATATCCCGGCCCATGGGAAGTGATGGTGGAAATGATTTTGGTATCCATATCTAATACTCCACCAGCTTCTCTTTCCTGTTTTGACAGTTCTAATACCTGATCCCATAAATCCAAAGTATCCTGTGTTGGTCCCTCTAAAAAGCTGTCATCTCCATCATATGGATGGTAGTTCTTCTGAATAAAGTCTTTTACGTTAACTTCTGTCTCCCAGGCTCCACCCTGGAACTGTCTCCATTCTTCTCTCATGATTGTCCTCCTATAATTTGTAGTATTATTTGTCCCAGGCATTTTGGTGCCTGAGAGAAAAACAGCCGGCTGTCCGGACTATTCGCCCAGACGGTCGGCATTCTTCGGTTATACTCCACGTGGTTCATCCACTTATCCGTCAGTCATATAACATGGTCATCATACATGAATTATTTTGAAAAATCAATATGCATTGTTCTGAATTTTCTGAGAATATTTCTCAAGATGTTGTGCAACAACGTCCACTCATTCCCGTCACAGTGCTGCACTTTCCTATAGCTACTTCTCCTGAATCAGCCCCTTCTTCCGCCAGATTCCGGTCTGCCAGCGGATGAACATTCCAAGAGCCCTCACACACTCATCTGCAGCCAGACCGATATAAGCACCAACAACGCCCATCCCCAGGTGTACTCCAAAGAGCCAGGTTCCTCCTACTGCACAAAGATACATAAAGATAGCCGCCAGAACAGATGGGAACACCGCATCTCCACTGGTCTTTAAAGCATTACCAAAAACAAGATTACTTACTCTTCCTACTTCCAGGATAATATCAATATATAACACAGTTCGTACCATTTCAACCAGGACCGGATCATCCGTAAAAATCCGGATTAACACATTTGCAGATAAGGCAAAAAGGAATTCCACTCCTACAGAAATAGCCACACCAATCACTGCTGCTCTTTTGGTTTCCCGATTACACTCATCAAATTCTTTTGCACCAATTCTCCACCCTGTCATAATGGCATTAGCCTGAGCCAGAGCTGCTCCTACTACAAATGCGAAATTAGTAATCTGGGCAGCATAAGATCTGGCTGTTACATGAATACCACTGGAATCCATCTGATTCAAGAATCGAACTACCAGAGTTAAAGCCACATAATAAAGTCCCGTTTCCAGTGCAGACGGCAATCCAACTTTAACAATTTGTCCAAGCACCTTCCGATTCTCCATACGATTCTTATCTTCTTTTGCATGAACCAGTTTATGCGCCCAGCAAATAACCATTACCAGATTCACAACTTTAGAAATTACTGTAGCAATTGCCACTCCTTTTACTCCCATTCCCAACCCAAACAGGAAAATGGAGTTTAAGATGAGATTCACTACGTTTCCCGTGAATGTAGAAATCAACGCATGTTTCGTAAACCCAAATGCTCTAAGATAATTGGAGAAAATAGGAATTAAAGCATTTAAGAAGCAAAAACTTCCCACAATCTGCAAATACTCCGTTGCATAAATTTTCAATCCCTCTGCTATCCCGACAAATTCCAGTACATTTCCTGAAAAGAAGAACAAAAATACCGATAAAATAAGCCCCATAGCCGCATTAAATACAGCCCCAAGCTGTCTTGCCTGATATGCAATTCCAGTTTTTCCTGCCCCAATGTACTGGGTCATCACAGCAATCATGCCTGATGAAATAACCCCGAACATCATAATAAACATACTGATGTAAGTATTCGCTGTTCCCACAGCTCCCACTGCTTCATCTGATACCGCAGATAACATTAAAGTATCCACCATTCCCGCCAGCATAAAGCATAACGTTTCCAGACAAATCGGCCAAAATAATTGTATTAGTGATTTTCTTTCCCCTGACATAAATACTTCCCCTGCTTTCTTTTCGTGTTTTTCAGCATTCACCCTGCAAACTGGTATTATATCTGCAATTTTACTCCTTTTTCCACAACAAAACTTGCATTATATCAGATAAAAATTGCACTATTTCCACTTTTTATGATAATATTAATACTAAACCTTCCCGAATGGATAAAAAAGTTTCGCAAACACCTATCTAAACTAAGTGTAGAAAAGGAGAATTTTGGCATGACCATTGATTTAAAAGAAAGTATTCCTCACGGCACAAAAGAATACCCTTATGACCAGTATCATATTCATAATGCCCCTCATGCATTTCAGATCCCGGTTCACTGGCATGAAGAATTTGAAATCATTTATATCTTAAAGGGACATTTGCAGATTTTTGTTTCCGGAAATGAATATACAGCTGTGCCGGGTAACATCTGCCTGGTCAACCCAAGAGAACTGCATTTCATGGGCTCTTCCGACCTGTCCGTGTCTTACTATACCCTTTTATTTCCAATGGAGTTTTTGTCTTTTCAGACCATTGATCATCTGGAAAGTACATTTTTCCGGCCTTTAAGAAATGGACAACGTTCCTGGCAGAATCAAATAAAAGACCAGGCTCTTCAAAAAGAGCTTGGTCCTATTCTGGATGAACTGATTCAAATAAATAAAAAGAAAACCCATACTTACGAGTTACGAACAAAGATCCTGTTGTTGCAGTTTATAGAGACACTTCTGACTTTTCAGCATCCAATCTCCGAAACCGCTTCCAGTAAACAGGGTATTATGCAAAAAGAGCTGCTCCTCTATCTCCAGGAACACTTTACTGAAAAAATCACGCTTGATCAGCTTTCTCAGGAATTTCATTTATCCTCCAAGTACCTCTCCCGGTACTTTAAAGAACATTTCCACCTGACCTTCAGCAGCTACATCCAGCATCTGCGTCTTACTCATGCCCAAAAGCTTCTGGAGAACACGGAAAAATCTGTCACTGAAATTGCCTTGTCCAGTGGTTTTCCTAACGTAAGCTACCTTATCCGCAGCTTCAAGGAAACCTACGGAATGTCCCCTTTAAATTACCGAAAGTCCAGATAAACCGATTCTGCGCGCGTATGCGCATTGATGACGATTTGGGGCTGATTACAGCTTAAACCGGTAGCCTACGCCCCAAACAGAATCGCTTGACGATTCTGCGCGCGTATGCGCATTGATGACGATTTGGGGCTGATTACAGCTTAAACCGATAGCCTACGCCCCAAACAGAATCGCTTGACGATTCTGCGCGCGTATGCGCATTGATGACGATTTGGGGCTGATTACAGCCTAAACCGGTAGCCAACGCCCCAAATCGTCTCTATATATTGAGGCTTATTCGTGTTCAATTCAATCTTCTCTCGAATCTTCTTAATGTGCACTGTAACCGTGGCAATATCTCCAATGGATTCCATATCCCAGATTTCTCGAAACAGTTCTTCCTTGGTAAAGACATGGTTCGGATTCTCTGCCAGGAAAGTAAGAAGATCAAACTCCTTGGTTGTAAACGGCTTCTCTTCTCCGTTAATCCAGACTCTTCTGGCTGTTTTGTCAATCTTAATACCACGAATCTCGATCATATCATTTTCCGGCACATTACTGGAAATCAGTCTCTCATAACGGGCAAGATGGGCTTTTACTCTCGCTACCAGCTCACTTGGAGAAAATGGTTTTGTAACATAGTCATCAGCTCCCAGCCCTAATCCCCTTATTTTGTCGATGTCATCTTTCTTGGCAGAGACCATAAGAATCGGAGTATTTTTCTTCTCACGGATCTGTTTGCAGATTTCAAAACCATCGATTCCCGGAAGCATCAGGTCCAGAATGAACAGATCAAATTCCTCTGCCAAAGCTCTTGCCAGCCCATTCATTCCATCGCTTTCAATCTCCACCTCAAAACCACTTAATTCCAGATAATCTTTTTCTAGTTCTGCAATTGAAACTTCATCTTCTACAATCAATATCCTACTCATTGATAACCTCCTGATATTTTCGAATTACAAAATACATAATTGTTCCCGTATCTTCTTTACTGGTGGCCCAGATTTTACCACCATGGTCTTCCATAATTTTCTTCACAATAGAAAGTCCGATTCCGCTGCCACCGGTAGCAGAATTGCGGGATGCGTCTGCTCTGTAGAACCTGTCAAAAATATATGGCAGGTCTTTCTGGGCAATGCCCCTTCCATTGTCTTCGATTTCTACTTGAATAAAGTCTCCCACATCTTTGATTCGAATATTGATAAATCCATGAGCTTTATTCATATATTTCACGGAATTTCCAATGATATTATTCACTACTCGTCGCAACTGTTCCGGATCTGCAATGATAATTACATCTTCCTGCACATAATTGTAATAGGCCAGCCCAATTCCTTTGGACTCTAAATCCACCCCTATCTCCTCTGAACAATCCGTAAAATATTCTGCCACATTAATCTTAGCAAAATTGTACGGAATCCGATTGGTGTCAATTTTCGAATAAATGGTAAGTTCATTGATGAGAGTATCCATTTCACAGGCCTTATTATAAATAGTCCTTACATATCGGTCTACTTTATCCGGAGTATTTGCTACTCCATCTAAAATTCCTTCGGAATACCCTTTTACAGCCGTGATCGGTGTTTTCAGATCATGGGCAATATTACTGATCAATGCCCTGCTTTCTTTCTCATCAGAAAGCTTCTCTTCCGCATTATCTTTCAGCCGCTTTCTCATCTCTTCGAAAGTAGTACACAATTCTGCAATTTCATCTTCCCCACTGACATCAATGGTAAAATCCAGATTTCCCTCTTTGATATTCTCAGCAGCAAGCTGAAGCTTTCGTATAGGAGTGATCATACTTTGATATATCCACACGATCATCATAAAAGCCGTCAAAAGCAAAATCAATACAATGGCAATACAGGCATTAATCAAAAGTGATTTGATCTCTGGCACCACATTCCGGGTTGAAGTAACGATAAAAGCACTGCCTTCCCCACCATCTCCAAACTCAAAGTCTACCTGTTTAATGAGGATTTCCTCTCCACTGTCCAGGTAGGTTCCAATTGAAGATTCCGGGTCTGTACTCCCATAGCCTCCCAGACTATTTAGCACCTCTTCATTTCCCATCTCTCCATTATAAAGGATTTCTTCATCTTTTCTTACAATCAGATAAGAATATTTTTCCTTCAATGCACTATCCAAATCTCGTAGAAAAGCTTGTTCTTCCAGTTTCTCTGGTTCCGTCTGTGCCATATGCTGAATCTGTTCAAAATCCGCCTTGGTAAAACGATTCAAAAGCTGCATGGAATTGGTAATTCCATAGGCCTCTACATCCACCAACCCATAGGTCTCTTCTATAAGCTTTGTTTGAACTACGTTAAAACCATAAATCGTAATTCCCGCAAGAGAAAGTGGCACAAATAAAATCAAGCAGAATGAAATAAATAATTTGGTCTTTAGTTTCACAAAATATATCCTCCATAAAATAATTACGAAAGAGTCGTTCTCATTCCAAAAAGAAAAGCCACAATTCCCATACACACATGGAATCTGCGACTTTCCTTTCTTCCTGGGCACATATCATAATTATAACATGCTTTCCAGAAAAAGCTTATTCATTTCTTATAAATTTCTTATAAACTTTTCATAAAATTTTACAAATAGGCTTTCAGTTCCTCTACCTTATCTGTTGCTTCCCAAGGAAGATTCAAATCGGTTCTTCCGAAATGTCCATAAGCTGCCGTCGGGCTGTAGATAGGTCTTCTTAAATCCAACATCTTAATGATTCCAGCTGGACGAAGATCAAAATGCTTACGAATGATTTCTACTAATTTATCGTCTGAAATCTTTCCAGTCCCAAAAGTATCTACCATAACAGAAGTAGGCTGAGCTACTCCAATGGCATAGGATAACTGAATTTCACATTTATCAGCCAGACCTGCAGCTACAATATTTTTTGCCACATAACGAGCTGCATAAGCTGCAGAACGGTCTACCTTGGTGCAGTCTTTACCAGAGAAAGCTCCACCACCGTGACGGGCATATCCGCCATAGGTATCTACGATGATCTTGCGGCCTGTCAGACCTGCATCACCATGAGGTCCACCGATTACAAAACGTCCAGTAGGATTAATAAAAATCTTTGTCTGATCATCTACCATGTCAGCCGGCAGAATTGGATCAAAAACATATTTTCGGATATCTGCATGAATCTGCTCCTGAGTTACGTCTTCATCATGCTGGGTAGATAGAACAACCGCCTCTAATCTCTTTGGTTTTCCAGCTTCGTCATATTCTACAGAAACCTGAGTCTTTCCATCTGGTCTTAAATAGGTCAATGTACCATCTTTACGAACCTTAGTAAGCTGCAGAGCCAGTTTATGAGCCAGCGCGATTGGATAAGGCATGAGTTCTTCTGTCTCATTGCTTGCATAGCCGAACATCATACCCTGATCTCCTGCTCCAGTATCTAATTCGTCTGTAAGACTTCCTTCTTTTGCTTCTAAAGCCTTATCCACTCCCATAGCAATATCTGCAGACTGCTGATCTAATGCCACCATTACTGCACAGGTATTTCCATCAAATCCAGTCTTTGCATCATTGTATCCAATTTCATTTACCGTCTTACGAACAATACCAGGAATATCCAACTGTGCCTTTGTGGTAATCTCACCGGTCACCAGCACAAAACCGGTACATGCTGCAGTCTCGCAGGCAACACGGCTCATTGGATCCTGCTCTAAGCAGGCATCTAAAATAGCATCAGAAATGGCATCACAGACTTTGTCTGGATGACCTTCTGTTACAGATTCAGAAGTAAATAATAATTTCTCCATCTTTTGTCTCCTTCTTCAAAAATAGTTGTTAAAGTTTCGGAACATGTCTCTTCCCAATAAAAAATCCGCTCAAAATAAGCGGACCAATTAATCATATAATCAAATCCCCTTATTGTTCGATTGCTCGCTCAGGTTGGCACCTTCCAGTCCAAAATGGAACGGGGTTGCCGTGACTTCACAGATCCTTTGTATCTCCATCACTCTGAATAAGAGAAAAAACATATTCATATGTGAGTTAAGATTACTATGTATTTTGAAAGTTGTCAACCCTTTTCATTGACATTTTAAGACAATGAATTTATACTTAAGACAACTAGGAGAATTTGGGGTGAGATCATATGAAGACATTATCATCAAAAGAACTGGCTGTAGGAATGGTAACTACGCAGCCAATTAGAACACCATTAGGACAGATTCTTGCACCAGCTGGTACAATTATCGACCAAAGGCTATTAAGACACATTGCTATCTATAGAGTAGACTATGTAACAGTAGATGAAGAGAGCATTCCTTCTATGGCAGATGCTGCGGAAAACACTACACTACCGGAAGACAAGCCGGCCGAGGAATTCGACCTGAAAGCTTCCGTAAAGAAAATGACATCTGCGCAGAAAGCGGCTTCTTCTGTAGAAGTTCACAAATTTGAAGTAGAATATTTTTCTGCAATTCAACAGATAAAACCATTCCTGCTTGCTGCTGTTGAAAAGGGCACTACGATTCCGTGCGAAGAGCTGTTAGATATTATCTATCCACTTTTCGAAGAAAAAACCGTTCAACAAATGTTTGACTTATTACGTAATCTGCGTTCTAATACGGATCTGGTATATGCCCACAGCTTAAATGTAGCTCTTACTGCCCGTATGTTAGGAAGATGGCTGAAAATGGATATGCATGACTTAAATCAGCTTACCATAGCAGGTCTGTTGCATGACATCGGAAAATTAACCATACCAGAAGAAATCTTGGACAAACCGGGCACTTTAAGTGATGAAGAATACGCCATTATGAAGAGCCACACCAAGAGAGGCTATGACATATTAAAGAATATGGATCTGGATTCCAGAATCAAGAAAGCTGCTCTTATGCACCATGAACGCTGCGACGGAAGTGGTTATCCATCCGGACTGACCGAAGAGAACATTGACGATTTTGCTATGATCATTGGAATTGCAGATGTATACGACGCTATGACAGCCGCCCGTTCCTACCGTTCTCCATTATGTCCATTCCAGGTAATTGCCAACTTTGAAAAAGATGGATACCAGAAATACCAGACCAAATACATACTTACTTTCTTAAGAAAGATTGCTGTCACTTATCAGTCCAACCGAGTTATCTTAAGTGATGGAAGAGGTTGCAACATTGCCATGTTGAATTCCCAGGGTCTTTCCAGACCTCTGGTTCGGTTCGATGATAACAGTTGTCTGGATCTTTCCAAAGAAAGAGATTTGTTCATTAAGACAGTTATTTAATATAAATCAAAAAACCCGATCTGTACCAAACAGACCGGGCTTTCTTTTTCTCATCATATTAAGAAACTTTCAAAATAAATTTCTGTAATTCTTTCTCATCGGATACTTTCTCAATCTTTGCACCTAAGCCTCTTAACTTACCATCAAAGTTTTCATATCCACGTTCGATATAATGAATATCATCCACAATGGTAATTCCTTCTGCTGCCATTCCTGCAATTACAAGAGCAGCCCCTGCTCTTAAGTCTGGAGCATTGACTCTGGCACCAGTATAACGGGAAACTCCGTTAATAATGGCAATGTTGCTCTCTACTTTAATATCGGCTCCCATTCTGGTAAGCTCATCCACGTAACGGAAACGATTCTCAAAAATACTTTCTGTTACGGTACTAGTTCCTTCTGCGATTCCCAGAACAACTGCCATCTGAGGCTGCATATCTGTCGGGAACCCAGGATATGGTAAAGTAGTTACCTGAGTATGCTGTAATTTTCCTACGGAGCGAACACGTACGGAATCATCAAATTCTTCAATTTCACAACCAGCCTCTAAAAGCTTTGCAGTAGTTGCTTCTAAATGCTTCGGAATCACATTCTTCACCAGAACATCTCCACCAGTGGCTGCTGCTGCAAACATAAAGGTTCCTGCCTCAATCTGATCCGGAATAATGGAATATTCTGTTTTATGAAGTTTCTCCACACCTACAATACGGATAACATCTGTTCCTGCACCACGGATATTTGCCCCCATGCTACTTAAGAAGTTTGCCACATCTACGACATGGGGCTCTTTTGCTGCATTTTCAATGACAGTCTTCCCCTGTGCCATTGCAGCCGCCATCATGATATTAATAGTGGCACCTACAGATACCTTGTCTAAGTAAATATGGGTTCCTTTTAATTCTTCTGCCTCTGCCTTTACTAGTCCATGAGCAATATCCACAGAAGCTCCCATTGCTTTGAATCCCTTAATATGAAGATCGATCGGTCTGCTTCCGATATCACATCCACCAGGAAGGGCAACCTCCGCACGACGGTATTTTCCTAATAAGGCTCCGATCAGATAATAGGACGCACGAATTTTACGAATAAATTCATTATCCACGCTGATGTCCCTGATAAAAGAACCATTGATCTTCACTTTATGCACATCTACACGCTCTACTCTTGCACCAATCTCTTCGATTGCCTGCAGTAGAACATTAATATCTCTTACATTTGGCAAATTATCTATTGTAACGGTCTCATCCGTCATAATTGCAGCAGCAAGAATTGCCAGTGCTGCGTTCTTTGCGCCACCGATTTCTACTTCACCCTGTAACGGATAGCCACCTTTGATTACGTATTGATCCATGTCTCACACCTCATGAGCTAACTATACATTTATCTATTATCAAGCAAGTAATTATAGACGTCTTTTTCGTCTTTTGTCAAGAAGAGAAATTACCCTTTATTTATACTATTCGCTTTTTTATGAAATGCTATTCAAATTTTGTAAATTTTCCACTAATTTTTCTACGGTTTCTTCCACGGAAAGATTCTCTTCGGAAATTTCAATATCTGCATATTTTTCATATAAAGGTGCCCGCTCTTCAAAAAGACTCTGCAAATTCTGCCCTTCTTTTAATACTACACCTCTTCCCTTAATGTCTGCAAGTCGTTTTTGTAAAATTTCAAAGGAAACTTTTAAATAAACCACCGTACCAATGCATTTTAGGTGTTCCATAGCTTCTTTTCCATAGACAACACTCCCTCCAGTGGCAATAATGGTTCTTTCTGCCTGAATAGAAGCATTGACCCGGTTTTCTACCTGAATAAATCCTTCCGTTCCCACTTCCGCAATGATATCCTTTAAAAGCTTTCCTTCCTGCTGCTGAATCAATAAATCTGCGTCCACGAACTGATACCCTAAAACTTTTGCTAAAATCACTCCAATTGTACTTTTCCCTACTCCTGGCATTCCGATTAAAACGATATTATTTTTCATGCTTGTTCTCCTGTTTGTCTTTCCAGAAAATGACTTGGAATCACGAAACGGCAGAGCCTTCGCCCTGCCGCCTTTTTACTCCTTTCAGGAATTGTATTCCTGCTTTCTATGCGATTATTTTACTATTCCGCAGTTGACTCTGTCTCGGTTGTTTCTGTTGTCTCTGTGGATTCTGTCCCTTCCGTTTCTGTTCCCTGAGTCTCAGTTCCTTCAGTTCCAGACTGTGTTTCGGTTGTTTCTGCTGTCTGAGTAAAGTTATTCTTGAACTTAATCTGTTCTAGTTTCTTCTCATTAAGATCCCAACCGTCATCGGTCTGCCAGCCTTCTAACACCTCTGTGTAAAGAGCATTTTCTCTTTCTGTGATAATAGACTTTCTGTTGGTCTCAGTAGCTTCTTCATCCGTCTCAGCATCCAAACGTACAAAATACAGGTTACTGTCTGTTGTAATCAGCCCGGAAACCTCTCCTACATTAAGACTATCCAAAGTTGTTTTCACAGCTGCATCTAAAGTATCATTATCTGCATCATAAGTTCCTTTTGTTACAGAATAACCAAATTCTTCTGCAGCACTTTCTAAAGTAACACTTTCACCACCGACTTTTAATGCTTCCGCCATCTTCTCTGCATTGCTCTGGATTTCAGCCTTCTGCTCATCTGTGTATTCTGTGTAATTTGTGTAACTAGAATCATATTCACCAGAAATTCCAATCGTTACCATGGAATATGCACGCATATTTGCTTCTTCGTCACTTACTTCTGTATCTACATCTGCTTTAATGACTGCCGCCATTTTCTCTTTAATCGTGCGGAGAGTCAGCATTTCCGTTACCAGTTCTTCGGTAGCACCCATTTCATCTAAAGCTTCTTTTGAATTTGCTTCCATAAATGCTTTTACTGCTTCAGCAATTTTTTCTTCTTCCTCTGCAGTAATTTCTACATTGTAATCGCTCATATGAGCCTTTAAGGTATACATTTCGTGAACTTCTTCCACAATCTGATTGATGGTATCCTCTTCCATAGTAGTTCCATTACCAGAGATGTCCCGAGTCCACACATCTTTACCAAAATAGTAAACGTATGCATCACTAATCATAGCCTGCTGATAACGGCTCATAAAATTCACAAGCCCCAGGCTGATTTCCTGTTCCCCTAAAGTTGCAACGGTTGCTTCTTTATCTACTCCGCAGCCAATAAAAGCTGATACCGTAAGTGCTCCGGCTAAAAACAGAGCCATAAGTTTCTTAATCTTCATATTTCCTCCCAAAAGTGCTCTTTAAAATAAGAGCATTATCTTATATATTATAATTTCTTTCCCGTCATCTGGCAAGCTGTTTCTTTTAGAATCTTCATCTGTTCCAAGATTTTTTTCAAAATTTCCAGTACATCCATAGCTTTTTCACGGGAATTTACCTTTAGTTTATAGATAAAGTATGGATTTTTTGTGTCCGCAGTAAAGGAAATTGCTGGCGAATTCTGCGAAACCATTACTGGAATCATTTCCGGTCTGATCTTTGCACGTTCAAACAGAGTGATTTTAAGCTCTTCTCCCATCTGCTTTACCTCAGTCACATAAACCTCATGGGCTGCAGCCTTCAATCTTGCAATGACAAGAAGATTTTGTACTGCCTTTGGTGGTTCTCCAAAACGGTCAATCAGTTCTTCTAACATTTCCTCGACCTCTTCCTCTGTTTCAATCCCTGCAATTCGCTTGTAAATATCCAGCTTCTGCAATTCGTTTGCTACATATGCTGGTGGAATAAATGCATTCGTATTAATATCAATAGCAGTTTCGAATTTTTCTTCTACTACAACACCTTTTGCTTCTTTTACGGCTTCATTTAACATCTTGCAGTATAAATCATAACCAACGGCTTCCATATGTCCACTCTGTTCTGCACCAAGTAAGTTTCCTGCACCACGAATTTCCAAATCACGCATTGCAATCTTAAATCCACTGCCAAGCTCAGAGTATTCTTTCATGGCAGCCAGACGTTTTTCTGCCACTTCTTTTAACATCTTATTTCTGCGATACATCAAAAAGGCATATGCGGTTCGATTTGAACGACCAACGCGTCCTCGAAGCTGATAAAGCTGTGACAATCCCATATTGTCCGCATCATGAATAATCATCGTATTTACATT
>JBGVLD010000005.1:0-5902 GCA_045124075.1 Agathobacter sp. | reverse complement strand
GCAGCTCCATGCTGGGGTTAAGGGGCAAAGCCCATTATCGGGTCAAGGGTGAAACGCCTTGCCCAGTGATTTGATGCCTGCGTCAAGTCGTACTGGGTATTATCTGGCGAATTGTGTTACCCAAAATCATTTTCGGGGATGACCGCCACATGAAAAAAAGCATGTGAAACGCAAGAGGCAGATAATGGAAAGACCACAGAGAAGGGCAGGATGGGAAAAACGAAAAATGAAAAAATGCAGAATGGATGAAAGGGGGAATCAGAAGAATGAGAGCTACAAGGCATAATGGCAGATCAGGGAAACATGGTGTTTATAATCCAAAGCACAATGACAGAAAATTCGATATTGCCAACAGTGAGCATATTGATGCGGAGAGGGAAAAGCAGAATATCTATTGGGACTGTTACCGGGGATATGTCCAGAACCCTTCAGATGAGACACTTAGGAATTGGGGACCGGTCGAGCCGGAAGCAAGTTTTCATGATATTGAAAAGATGTATTATGAAGACCATTACAGCGATTTTATAAAAGGACAGAATGCCAGGAATGAGAAAAACCGCCACCCGGAAAGAAACCGGACAACGGAAGATCTGTTAAAAAATAAAATGACCTGTCCGGAAGAAACGATATTTCAGATTGGAAAGGAAGGGGAGCATATATCGGGAGAACAGCTTTTTCATATTGCAGATACTTTTATGAAAAGGTTCGAGGGGATGTTTGGAGAACATGTGCATATTTTGGATTTTGCACTCCACATGGATGAGACTACTCCCCATATCCATGAACGTCATGTTTTTGACTGTGAGAATAAATATGGGGAACTGTGTCCGCAACAGGAAAAGGCATTGGAAGCACTTGGGATTCCTCTTCCCGATCCAGATAAGCCCAGAGGAAGAAACAACAACCGGAAGATGACTTTTGATCTGATCTGCAGGAATCTTTTGTTTGATGTTTGCAGGCAGTATGGGCTGGAGATTGAGGAGGTGCCGGAATATGGCGGAAAGAAGTATTTGGAAAAGCAGGAGTTTATCATACAGGCACAGAAAGAAAAGATTGCCCGGCAGGAACAGATGATAAAGGAGCAGGAAGAAAAAATCATGGATAATGAAACCCTGATCGATGAAGTATCGGAGATTGCTTATGACAAAGCGGTGGAAGTCGTTACGGAAAAAGTAAAGGCACAGACACAGGAAGAGGATATCAGGCTTCTGGATCAGCTTTGCAATAACATTGTCCAGAATCCAAATAATTCTGATAAGGCAAAAACAATTACCAAAAATGTGATTAAGCTGGCGAAAGAGAAATTACGGAATGCAGCAAATGCAGTTATTGAAAAAGTCCAGAAAAATCTTCAGGAGCCAGAGGTCAGGAAAGCGAATACGGAACAGATCAAGAAGAAGGCAAGGACGAGTGTTCTTGAAAAACTGGCTGCCAATAAAAAGCGGGTCGCAGAAGAAAATGCTGCCAGAAGAAAAACAAAAACGAAATATCATGACAGGGATTCCCTGTAAAGAGCATTTTGATTTATTCAGTTTTGGATAAAAGTCAGGATGCTCTTTTTTTATTTTGAATCCGGTCATATCTGAACGGGTTGGAAAGGAAGTGGATAAAAAATGAATGTGTTTGAAGAAGTAAAGCAGAATGTGACGGTTAGGCAGGCTGCGGAACTTTATGGATTTAAGCCCAACAGGAGCGGATTGATCCGGTGCATTTTTCATAATGACGGTACACCGAGCATGAAAGTTGACCGCAGATATTACTGTTTTGGATGTGGGTGTACCGGGGATGTGATCGATTTTACCGCCCAGCTATTCGGGCTAAAATCCAGAGAGGCTGCTTTGAAGCTGGCAGATGATTTTGGGATCTCCTATGGGAACAGGGCAAGGGATTCTCCCAAAAGTGGGAAAAAGTCTCTGGTGAAAGAAAAAGAGAAGACATCAGAAACAGACTGGAAAACAGAATATGCCAGATTTACAAAAGCATATCTGGATTACCGCTCATTGCTTCTGGAATGGAAAGAGTGTTATGCACCCAAAACACCAGAGGAAGAATGGGACGGGCATTTTGTCACCGCACTAAGGGAGTTGAGTATCGTTGAATATTATCTGGATATTCTTCTGTTCGGTGATGAAGAGGATAAGAAAATGTTTGTCAAGGAAAAAGGAAAGGAGGTGGAAAAGATTGAGCGAGAATGTAAAGGAGCAGGACGCTTTGCAGATCATGGAGCAGATGGCGGATGTGGATGCCATAAGGGAGATCCGCTCCCATCTGGCTGTGACAAATCAGGGAACCGTCAAAGGAACAATGCAGAATTATATGATCGTGCTTCGGGAAGACCCGCTCCTGAAAGGGAGCCTGAGATTTAATCTCCTGAACCAGAGGATCGATATCGTCAGGAAACTCTGGTGGAATGATGGGATCACCTCTATGACAGATGCTGCCAGGGATTTCTTTTATCTGTATTTTGAACAGTTTTATAGTCTGGGAAATGAGAAAAATATGGATAAAGCCCTGAGGGCGGAAGCAAACAGCAAACAGTATCATCCGATCTGCGAATATCTGAACCGCTTAGAGTGGGATGGCACAGAACGTATCCGTTATGTATTGAAGCGGTATATGGGGGCAGATGATTCGGATTTGGTCTATGAATGCCTGAAGCATTTTATGATGGAAGCTCTGCTCCGTATTTTTAAGCCGGGATGTAAGGCAGATGAGATGCTCTGCCTGGTAGGAACACAGGGGGCAGGAAAATCTACATTTTTCCGGTTTCTGGCTATTAAGGATGAGTGGTTTTCAGATGACTTGAGAGATTTGGGAGATAAAAAGATTTATGAAAAGCTCCGTGGTCACTGGATCATGGAAATGTCGGAGATGATTGCTGCGATCAGTGCAAAGAGCAATGAAGAGATCAAGTCCTTTTTGAGCCGGCAGAAAGATACATTTCGGAATTCCTATGGAAAATTTGAAGAGGACAGACCGAGACAATGTCTGTTTGCCGGGACAACCAATACAAAGCAGTTCCTGCCTTTTGACCGTACAGGAGCCAGACGTTTCCTTGCAATTGAGGTCGATTCCTCAAAGGCGGAAAAACATCTTCTTGATAATGAAAAAGAATCGAGGGCATACTTCGACCAGCTTTGGGCGGAAGCAATGGTCATCTTCAATTCCTGCAAGGACAAAGGCAGCCTTCTGAAACTTCCAAAAGAAATGGAGGAGCAGATCATTGAATACCGGAAACAGTTCATGCAGGAAGATACGATGGCAGGGCAGGTTCAGGGATGGCTGGATGGATATGCCGGGACTTATGTCTGCTCCAGACAGATCTGGAAAGAGGCATTTAACCATTATGATGGCGAACCAAGGAAATATGAGACAAATGAGATATGCCAGATCATGGATACGCAGATCATTGGCTGGAAAAGAGGCGGTTATCATCGTTTCTCAAAAGAAGGATTTGGTACACAGCGGTGCTGGATCAGAGAGGGAAAGGGTGAAACAGAGACTGTCAACCAACTGGACAAAGATGGCTTCATAAAACTTACGGAAGGGGAGCAGATGAAGATACCTTTTGATTAGCCTGACAGGAAGAGGATGGTCAAAACAGCTGAATCTCCATTTTTTTGACTGTTTGTGTGCTTGTTGTTGACATTTTTGTTGACTGGGAAAAGCCTTTAAATATCAGCTTTTTCAGCATATTTCTTAACTGTCAACAAAGATATTTAAAAAAGAAAATATTATTTAGAGTAGGGATGACTTTGATAAAGATATTAATTTATTAAAAGTTTCAAGTGCCTTGTTGACATTGACGGAGAGACAGGATTCCAGATCGAGATACCGCCCCGGATGGGAGAATAACTGTCCTCTCTCTGTCGGGCAAATGAACAGAATACTGGCAGGCAATTTGGCAGATCAGTCTGCCACCCTGCCCGCCGGTAAATCACAGAAAGGAGAAGTTTATGGGACAGGTTATGAATCCGAAAACGGAAAACAATACATTTACAAAAAGGATTGGGCAGACAACTTATGTTGTCCGATTCCATTATAGTGAGAACGCAAGAGAGACGATGCAGGAGAAAATCAACCGGATGCTGGCTACAGAAGTCAGACGGCAGAAAGTTTGATAAACAAAGGAGAATATGGATACCGATTAACATGGAAATCATGAATAAAATGTAATATGCTTTAAGAATCTATATCGAAAGGTGTTGAATTGTAAATTCATATTTACGTTTTCTTTACAAGATGATGATAGCAAACTTCTCACTGAAGTGCTATACTAAGCCATATGGAGGAGTGACTATGATTTTTAAGCTATACTTGTTCTTATTAGGGATTCTGTTTTGTTCCTTTGGTATATATCAGTTTTTAGTCGGTAAGCCAACTATTTTGTCGAAAAATCTTTTGCGGAAATATAATCTAAATGAGCATTTCATAAAGATACATGGAATGCTATATATAATTGTAGGATGTATCCTTTTGGGAATCTTACTTTTTTATTGTATGTCATCAAGGAATATTTATGTATTATATGTTGGACTGATTATTCTTGGTTTTTTTTATTGTATTGAACTACTATTAATTATCAAAAAGCAAGGAAATATAGATAAATTTCCAGTCGGAGAAGTTGGAAAAGGGTGTTTATTAATCTTATTCACAATTCTTATTGTTATATACTTCAGACCATTTCCGTTGTTTGATTTAGTAGAACATGCTGAAAAAATCCAAGTATCAATCCAAGAATTAGGCACCGATGCCGGTGGTAATACCTATATTGATGAATCTGCTTCTGTTGTATTATCTTCCAAAGAAAAAGAAGACGTGATATCTGTTTCAAATCAATATAGTTATTACAGAAATCTACCCTCGTTCAAAGATGATGGTACTGTGAATAGGTTTCCAAATAAGATTTTAGTGTTAAATGTGGAAGAAAATGCAGATACAAAAGCGATTTTTATCACTTCCATGAGGGAAATCATCATAGATAATCATTCCTATACAATGCCAAATTCTTGGGAGTTTATAGATACTATTCAATCATTTTTGCAATGAAAAATGTTATTTTCTCTATATAAACAACTTGAAAAATCCAGTTTGTCGAATTGAAAACAGAATAAATGATAAAAAGATTGAGTGTATAGTCGGATAATCTATACGCTCTATTTTTTTGCTTTATTAGAAAAAAGTGATGAAAAAACTATTGACATTTTGTTTTAGGAAAAACCTCTAAGTCTATTCTGATTTCTTGTGGTGCGAGACTTGCTCCATTTGATATTCAGGAATTAAGAGAGATTACCGCCTATGATGAGCTGGAATTGGACACGTTAGGGGATAAAAAGACAGCCCTGTTTCTTATTATGAGTGATACAGACGCAACCTTTAATTTCCTGATTTCTATGATTTATACCCAGCTTTTCAACCTGCTTTGTGAAAAAGCAGATGATGTGTATGGTGGCAGACTGCCAGTTCATGTTCGTTGTTTGATTGATGAGTGTGCAAACATTGGACAGATACCAAATCTGGAAAAACTTGTTGCCACAATCCGAAGCCGAGAAATATCTGCTTGTTTGGTGCTGCAAGCACAGAGCCAGTTAAAGGCAATTTATAAGGATAATGCAGATACGATTATCGGTAATATGGATTCGAGAGTTTTCTTGGGTGGTTCAGAACCGACCACTTTAAAAGAGTTGAATCAGGCACTTGGCAAGGAAACGATAGACACTTACAACACAGGTGTAAGTCGTGGTAGAGAGACTTCCCATTCCCTGAATTATCAGAAGTTGGGTAAAGATTTAATGTCTATTGATGAATTGTCAGTTCTTGATGGTGGCAAATGTATTTTACAGCTTAGAGGTGTTCGACCATTTCTTTCAGACAAATATGATCTGACACAACATCCAAATTA
>JBGVLD010000004.1:0-4671 GCA_045124075.1 Agathobacter sp. | reverse complement strand
AAAAAGGGCGTAAAATTCAATCATTCATTGAATCTTACGCCCTCCGTAGAGATTATAAACTTTTCACAAAAAACTACTCTGCAGTTGCCTCAGTAGTTTCTGATTTTGATGCATAGTAATCATCAAACAGTTTATTTGCTGCATCCAAGGTATCTTGACAAATTGATGGCAGGTCCTTGCCCCATGCTTCAGTCGCCTGTCCGAAACCTTTTTCCATAGCTGCCTGCATCTCTTTCATCTTGTCTACATCATCTCCAGCTAATGCACATGCGAAATCAAAAAGTCTCTGGGAGGTCTGTTTTACTCCCCAGTAGCCATCCTCTGAAATATCCTCCTGAGCCTGTGCTTTTGCGGCTTCATCTACGGTATACTCTCCGCTGGCAAGAAAACTCCAAATATCGTTTGCCTGATTAAAGGTCTTGCCCTGTCCCAGCATCATCTGTTTTACAATGTCTACCAACTGATTCTGTCTGCTCTCCTGGTCAGCCTGTAGCTGCTTAACAAGAGCAGCTCTGTCTTCTGCGCTCATTTTGTTTATGCTGTAAGTAGCCTTTTGGGATTCTTCAGAAGACTTCTCATAAACAACACCAGTTTCCGTCTCTTCACTTGTTGTAGTCGCTTTTGCAGTAGTATCCTCTACTTCACTTGTTTTCTTGGTAGTATCAGCCTTTGTGGAAGCATATGCTGCTACACTGCCTGCTACCCCTGTTGTACTTAAACGCATACTCATAACCTCCTTGTGTGAATTATCCAATTCCATTTGCTTACAGGTATATCCTTATAAATTATATCGGATAAGCTGGATGAAATCATAACCCCTAATTTCCAGTTTTCTCTTCTAGTTTTTATTTCGCACTCTTTGATCATCTCAAAAAACTGGAGAAGCAAACAAAAATGTTTGCTTCCCCAGCGTTTAACTTAATATTCTTTCTTTTTTTTCTTTTCTTTTTTACTTGAGAAAACATATACCTTACTTATGACATAATTCAACAGAATTACAATTAACTGTGCGGCCAATTTTACCGTCATACTGTCAAATTTCAGCCATGTGATAAATACGAAAAGAATTACCTCTTCAATTACAAGGGTAACAGCTCTTCCTCCAAAAAAAGAACACAATTCCCGAAAAACTTGTTTAATTCCCTTTGCCGCGGATGAAAACACCCAGAGCCTGTTGGTGATGTACGCAAACAGCACCACAAAAATCCAAGATAAGGCATTTGCAGTTAATTCATCCATTTGCAGAGTCTGATTAAACAGCCCAAAAGTACTGATACTCACCAAAAAAGTCAGTATTCCAAAAAACATATAGCGAAAAAGCTCTTTTAAATCATCCTTCTTATTTTTCTTCTTCATAAACTCCATTAATCGTCACTTCAAACACTACGTCTTTTCCCGCATAATCCGGATTAAGCGAATAAGATTCCGGGAAAACAAGATTTAATGTTACTTCTTCTCCTACAACATGTCCAATCAGCCCATCTTCAAATCCGTCAATAAATTGACCAGAGCCAATGGCAAGATCGCAGCCATTACCTTTTGTATCTCCACCTTCAAAGGCCTCTCCATCTATATAACCCACAAAGTCAATATTAACCGTGTCGCCCTCTTTTACTTCAAGACCAGCTTCTGTATTTAAAACTGGAGAAAAAGTTTCCGCTGTATCTGCCTCGCTCTCTATTTCGGATGCGGTGTCTGAGGTCTG
Organism: Agathobacter sp.; assembly: GCA_045124075.1. Classification (GTDB taxonomy): domain Bacteria; phylum Bacillota; class Clostridia; order Lachnospirales; family Lachnospiraceae; genus Roseburia. Next base: position 2,966 of record JBGVLD010000004.1, on the reverse strand, counting down.
CTCTGTAGTCTGATTCCCTTCACTTTCACTGCCTGATCCGGTATCATCAGAGGTTACAATTGCCCAGATTAGAACAATCACTACGATTACCACAGTTACAACAGGCACCCAGAATTTCAGTTCCTCAGTAATTTTCTTATTTCTCTCAGCTTTTGCCCGTTGCTCAGCTTTTTTCTGTTGTGCTAATTTCTTATTTTCTTTGTTCATTTCCAATTCCTCTTTCCATTTTATAGATTGCCAGCAAGATTCTCATTCCAGTTACTTCATTCTCGCAAGCTGAAAAATCTGTGTTCCGGACAAATTCAAGCCGAAACACAGATAGTATAACATCCTTTTTTGAAGAAATTGTGAAATTTATTTGCAAACAGCTAATGCCTGGCTTAAATCTTCGATGATATCATCTACATTTTCAATACCAACAGAGAGACGAATCAGATCTGGACCTACTCCTGCTGCAACTAATTCTTCATCATTCATCTGTCTATGAGTTGCAGATGCTGGATGAAGCACACAAGTATGAGCATCAGCCACGTGGGTAGCAATCATAGCCACTTTCAGTTCCTTCATGAACTTCTCTGCAGCTGCTCTTCCTCCTTTTACACCAAAGGAAACCACTCCACAAGTTCCATTTGGCATATATTTCTTTGCTCTCTCATAATACTTATTGCTTGGAAGTCCTGGATAATTTACCCAGGTAACACATTCATGAGCCTCTAAAAATTCTGCTACTCTCTGCGCATTCTCACAATGCCTTGGCATACGCACATGTAAAGATTCCAATCCCAGATTCAGAAGATAAGCATTCATTGGTGCCTGAATAGAACCAAGGTCTCGCATTAACTGCGCTGTTGCTTTTGTAATAAACGCCCCTTCCAGACCAAATTTCTCAGCATAGGTAACTCCATGATAAGAATCATCTGGTGTAGTAAGTCCTGGGAACTTGTCTGCATGAGCAAACCAGTCAAACTTGCCGGAATCTACAATACATCCACCTACAGACGCATCATGACCATCCATGTATTTTGTGGTGGAATGTGTTACAATGTCAGCTCCCCATTCAAATGGACGACAGTTAATTGGAGTTGCAAAAGTATTATCTACAATAAGTGGCACTCCATGAGCATGAGCCGCATTTGCAAAACGCTCAATATCAAACACAATAAGAGCCGGATTTGCAATAGTCTCTCCAAATACAGCTTTAGTATTTGGCTGAAAAGCTGCTTCTAATTCTTCGTCACTGCAATCTGGATCCACGAAGGTGAACTCGATTCCCATACGCTTCATAGTCACAGCAAACAGATTATATGTACCACCATAAATGGTAGAAGAAGATACTACGTGATCTCCTGCTCCACAGATATTAAAGATTGAATAAAAACTTGCCGCCTGTCCAGAGGAAGTAAGCATTGCCGCACTTCCACCTTCTAATGCGCAGATTTTCTTTGCTACATAATCATTGGTCGGATTTTGCAGTCTGGTATAAAAATATCCTTCAGCTTCCAAATCAAAAAGCTTTCCCATATCTTCACTGGTATCATATTTAAAAGTAGTACTCTGTACGATCGGAATCATACGGGATTCTCCATTTTTTGGTTCATATCCAGCCTGGATACACATGGTTTCTCTTCTCATTCTATTAATCTCCTCCATTGTACATTCAAACTGCCTCAATAAGACAGATTTCATTTCAAAATCATTCCATTATCTTATAGGTAAAATTTATACCTACTCGTCTTATTTTACCCCACACTTACTTCTCCTGCAAGTACTCGTTTGTAATCTTCGTAATTCTTTTTCAAAAGAGACGGAGAATCCAGTCCATATGTACACTTTGTTTTACATATTCCACAATTAATACAATCCTGAAAACATTAATATGATTTATTTTATCATATTTTCCCCAAATATACTATATGAATCCCTTGCATAAACACGTAAAACGAGCACTACCGAAGTAGTGCCCGTTTTTATTGGCTATTCTCTATTCAGAAATTATTCACCAGCGTAAAGAGTTACTAATTTCTTTAAGTGCTCGTAACGCTGTTTAGCATTTTCTTCAGACTGTGCGAACAGTTCTGCTGCTCTTGCAGGGTTGAACTTAGCTAAGGAAGCATAACGGTTCTCGCCCTTTAAGAATTCCTGATAATCTCCAGTAGGCTCTTTGCTGTCTAATGTAAATGCATCTTTACCTTCAGCAGCTGCAACTGGGTTGTAACGGAAGTTGAACCAGTATCCGGATTCAACAGCAAGTTTCTCTTCTGTCTGAGCTTTGCTCATGCCTTTCTTGATACCATGGTTAATACATGGAGCGTAAGCGATAATCAATGATGGTCCTGGGTAAGCTTCTGCTTCAGAGATAGCTTTGATTGTTTGAGCCATGTCAGCACCCATAGAGATTTGTGCTACGTATACGTAACCATAGCTCATAGCGATGCTTGCCATATCTTTCTTCTTAACTTCTTTACCAGCTGCTGCGAATTGAGCGATAGCACCTGTCTTAGTAGATTTAGATGCTTGTCCACCTGTGTTAGAGTAAACTTCTGTATCGAATACCATAACGTTGATGTCTTGACCAGAAGCTAATACGTGGTCAACACCACCAAATCCGATATCGTATGCCCAACCGTCTCCACCGAAGATCCATTGAGATTTCTTAGCTAAGAAGTCTTTATTCTTAACGATGTCTTTGCAAAGTTCGCAATCACATCCTTCTAAAGCTGCTACTAAGTTATCTGTAGCTGTACCATTTGTAGCACCTACGTTGAATGTATCTAACCATTCTTGGCAAGCTGCTTTTACTTCTGCTGAGCAATCTTCAGAAGCTGCTACTGTTTCAACTTTAGATTTTAATCCAGCTCTTAAAGCTTTTTGAGCTAATAACATACCATAACCAAATTCAGCGTTATCTTCGAATAATGAGTTGCCCCATGCTGGACCTTGTCCTTTTTCGTTTACTGTATATGGTG
>JBGVLD010000003.1:0-9645 GCA_045124075.1 Agathobacter sp. | reverse complement strand
TTCTAAATTACAGCAGATTATGGTTAACATCTACCATAATATTGATGATGCTGCAAAACGTTACGGAATGGAAGGCAACTATGTAGCTGGTGCTAACATTGCAGGTTTTGAGAAAGTTGCAAATGCTATGCTGGCTCAGGGAGTTTGCTAAGCATTGAGCACTTAGTGAAGTGGATGAACAAATAGAATAAGTATAAAACCCCGGAAATGTTGAATTTCCGGGGCTTTTCTTTATGTATTAAAATATGGCTGTGTTCGGAATTATATCGAATTGGAGTAAGTGATGAACAACATAATTATTAGAAAAGAACGTAAAGAAGATTATAAAGGCGCGGATTTTTTCCTCCTTTTTAGACCATTATAAGTATTGACAAGAAAAGGCTACGAGAATATAATGTCAATAATTCCCAGGTGAATAGTAGGAAAAGAGGAGGAAAGAATAATGAAAAAAGTATTCAGCAAAGCAATATGTTTATTACTTGCAACGGGCATGATGTTTGCTCTGGCTGGATGTAGTTCTTCTGCTGAACAGGGAACTGAGCAGGCAGGTGCCAATAGCGCACAGGTTTCCGATAATATTGTGAACATTGGTGTTACAGATTCGCTGGGTGGTGTTAATCCGATTATGATGGATCAGACAAATATCAATAAATATGCAGCTGAGCTGCAGTTTCTGCCACTGATGGAATTGGATTCAAAGCTTAACTTCCAGCCTATGCTTGCAGAGTCTGTTACCACAGAAGATAACATTCACTTTACTGTGAAGCTGGATGCAAATGCAAATTGGTCAGATGGGACTCCAATTACAGCACAGGATGTTGAATTTACATTTCTGAAACTGGCAAGTCCGGTGATTGCAAATGCCACTATGATGTTATACCGTTTTGAAGGAGTCGGTGATGCGGATAATCCTTTTGTTGAGGAAGGCGCAACAAGTGTGGCAGGTGTAACGGTTATTGATGAGAAAACAGTACAGTTTACCACCAAAGAGCCGATTGCATTGACAACATTCCAGAGCGCATATGCAAGTTATTTTCTGACATTGCCAAAACATGTGCTGGAGCAGTATAGTGATAAAGAACTGATGACATTAGATTGGTTCAATCATCCGGATGTAGTTAGTGGACCATATCAATTAACAGATTACGATGTAAATCATTATATTTCTTATACTGCCAATGCAAATTATTGGAAGGGTGCACCAAAGATTGAGAAACTGAATATTAAGATTGTAGATTCCAGTCAGGTATATGCAGGATTACGCTCAGGTGAAATTGATATCGCACTTCCATCCATGACGGCAATTCCGCAGGAAGATTATGAAAATATCGAAGCATTAGACAATGTAGAGGTAGTGTACGGCGCACCGGTTACCAATCAGTCTGTTTTCATCCAGACTGCAAATATTACAGATGAGAGAGTTCGTCAAGCACTTCTATATGCAATTGATAGAAATCAGATTCTGGAACAGTTAATGAAAGGTCATGGAGAAGTGGTAGATGGATTCCTTTCTTCCGCAGGTCCATTCTTTGATGAAAGTATTACAGCAACTCCATACGATCCGGAAAAAGCAAAAGATTTACTGGAGGAAGCTGGATGGGATGGCTCCAAGACCCTTCGTTTCTATGTGAATTCCGGGGATGGTACTTTTGTAAATGCGGCTCAGGTAATGGTAGCACAGTGGGCAGCGGTAGGAATTAAAGTTGAAGTACAGACCGTGGATTTGGCCACACTGATGACGGTGGCTGGAACTACGGACTATGATCTTTTTGCAGTACAGTATACCTATGTACCATTAGATCCATATCCGGATGTGGCTTGGCTGCTGGGCGGTGAAGGAAGCTGGACCAGCTATAGTGATGATGATGTAAACTCGGCATTAACTGCAACTCAGACTGCAGGAAGTGTGGAGGAAATGAAAGATTATTATTCTATCGTAGATAAGAAAGTGCAGGAAGATGTTCCAATGTTCTCTGCTTATATCATTAGTGCTCAGGGTGCAGTAAATAAACGTCTTACAGGTGTAAATGTAGATGTTTATGGATTCTTTAATAATATCCATGAATGGAATATTGCAGAATAAAGCAAAGATATGTTAATATAAGTGCTAAGCGAAATACCACAGGTGGTGTAAAACCATCTGTGGTATTTGCATTGCCAGGTATGTCGATGTGAAGGTCCGGTGGACGTTCATCTGGCTAGAAAATGCAAAAATGAGGAAAAGATATGTCGCATTTGTTAGAAGTAAAAGGACTTACAACTGCATTCAAAGGTGATTATGGAATGACTGTAAGTGTGGATCATGTTGATTTTTATGTAGATAAGGGAGAGACTGTCTGTATTGTAGGAGAGTCCGGCTGTGGAAAAAGTGTAACGTCTTTGTCTATTATGGGGTTACTCTCTAGAGGCGGCGAAGTAATAGATGGCACAGTTCTGTTTGATGGACAGAATCTTCTTAGCATGACTGAAAAGGAGTTAGATCAGGTCAGAGGGAATCAGATGACCATGATTTTTCAGGATCCATTGACATCTTTAAATCCTGTTTTTACAATAGGAAGTCAGATTACGGAAAGTATTCGTATACACATGGGATTGTCAAAGCAAGAGGCAAGAAAAAGAGCAGAAATTCTGCTTGAGAAAGTTGGCATGCCGGATGTAAAAGGGGTAATGAAAAAATATCCCCATACTCTTTCCGGGGGAATGCGGCAGAGAGTAATGATTGCAATGGCATTATCATGCAATCCAAAACTGTTGATTGCAGATGAACCAACTACAGCGCTGGATGTAACGATTCAAGCTCAGATTATGAAATTGCTGAAGAAATTACAGAAAGAAACTGGAATGTCCATTGTATTGATTACACATGATATTGGCGTAGTTGCAAAAATGGCAGACCGAGTGCTGGTGATGTATGCAGGGCAGTTGATTGAAGAGGCATCCGTCAGGGAACTCTTCAAAAATCCAAAGCATCCGTATACACAAGCGTTATTTGATACGGTGCCTACTATTCGAGACAGTGAGGACAGAAAATTAGTATCTATACCGGGAATGGTTCCGGAAAGTTATGATAATATACCGGGATGTCGTTTTGCAGAGCGTTGTCAGTATCGCAGACCGGAATGTGACAAGCCACAGGACGATTATGAATTCGGATCGGGACACACTGCAAAATGTATTGTGGGTAAGCAGGAGCAAAGTAGTTAGTTTTGGAAGGCTGGGTTAGGAATATGAGTAATACACCCTTAATTCAAGTAGAAAATATAAAAAAATATTATCCCATTAAAGGTGGCATCATTACGCATACTACTGATTATGTGAAGTCCGTTGATGGTATCAGTTTTTCCATACAGAAAGGCGAGACCCTGGGGCTGGTAGGAGAATCGGGGTGCGGAAAATCCACGATTGGCAGACTTCTGGTGGGACTGGAACAACCTAATGATGGTACGGTCTTTTATAATGGAAGAAATCTTTCGGAAATGAAAAGAAGAGAAATCAGACAGATTCGTACTAATTTACAGATGGTATTTCAAGATCCATACTCTTCTCTAAATCCAAGAAAACATATTTATGAAATTTTGGCGCAGCCCATGTTATATCATAAAATTTCGACAAAGCAAACCATTGAAAAGGATGTAGCCCGGCTCATTGATATGGTGGGGCTGCCGAAAAGTGTACTTGGCAGATACCCTCATGAGTTTTCCGGTGGACAGAGACAACGTATTGGTATTGCAAAAGCCCTTTCTCTGAATCCGGAGTTTATTGTATGTGATGAGCCGGTCAGTGCATTGGATGTTTCTATTCAGGCTCAGATTTTGAATCTGCTGAAAAGCCTGCAGAAAGAATTGAATCTGACCATTCTTTTTGTGGGACATGGATTAGGAGCAGTAAATTATGTCAGTGACAGAATTGCTGTAATGTATCTTGGCCGGATTGTAGAAATTGGAGATGCAAAAGAAATTTTTAATGCTCCGGTCCATCCCTATACACAGGCACTTTTACATGCGGCTCCTGTGCCTGACCCGGAAGAAGAGGGAGGAGAGAACGACATTCTGCAGGGAGAAATTGGAAATAGTACGAATCCGCCATCAGGATGCCGTTTCCATCCAAGATGTCCTTATGCGACAAAAGAATGCAGAGAAAATGAACCGAAGATGTTAGAAGTGGCAAATCCAGGAAAAGAGCATTTTGCCGCCTGCTTTCATTGTATGGATAAGTAGAAAGGTGTAAGTCCATGGGAAAATATATCATAAAAAGAATTTTGATAGCGATTCCTGTCTTAATCGGTATTACCATTATTGATTATGCCATCATGTGTCTGGCAGGAAGTCCCTTAGAGATGCTTCAGGGACCAAGAATATCACAAGGTGCGATTGAAGCGAAAGAAATTGCATTGGGACTAGATAAACCTTTTTACATTCAGTATTTTGTGTGGCTGGGGCAGCTTTTACAGGGGAATATGGGATATTCTATTAAATCGGCCCAGGCTGTCAGCAACATGATAGGAAGTCATTTAGGTCCGACATTGTTATTGATGGGGGTATCGTTGCTGGTCAGTTTAATCATTTCCATTCCTGCAGGTATATACAGTGCAGTTCATCAGTATTCAAAAGGGGATTATGCAGTGGTTACCACTTCCTTTGTCAGCAGCAGTATACCGGGATTTTTCCTGTCGTTACTTTTAGTTTATATTTTTACCATTAAACTAGGTGTACTGCCCTCAAGCGGTATGACGACCCTGGGTACAGAGAGTGGATTTGCCGATGTGGCAAGCCATATGGTAATGCCGGTCATAGTATTGGCAGTGTCTATGGCAGGAGGTAATATCCGATATATTCGAAGTGCAGTTCTGGAAATTTTACAGCAGGATTATTTAAGAACAGCAAGAGCGAAAGGAATCGGCAGATTTAAAGTAATCTATAAACATGCATTACGTAACGCACTGATACCCATTGTGACCGTTATTGGTATGCAGATTCCAACACTTTTTGGAGGAGCAATTATTATTGAGCAGGTATTCTCATGGCCGGGATTGGGACTTATGACAATGAGTGCCATCAGTAACCGTGATTATCCGGTAATTATGGGTGTTTGTCTGCTTTCTGCAGTTGTTGTTCTGGCTGCAAATCTGATAACAGATATTATGTATGCGGTGGTTGATCCGACGATTCAGTTGAAGTAAGAAAAGAGGCATAAATTTGGGAAAGAAATCTCAAGAGAAGAAACAAACAACAATTATAACGGAAAGTTATTTTCAGACTGTTTTCCGGCGTTTTAGAAAACATCATCTTGCCATGGTTAGCATCATTATTCTTGCAGTTTTAGTCAGTGCAGCAATACTGGCACCGATTATCGCACCTTATGACCCGAATGCTATAGCAGGACCTTTCAGTGGAGCCCCTTCCAAAGAATTCTGGCTTGGAACAGATCAGATTGGAAGAGATGTTCTCAGTCGTTTGCTGTATGGCATGAGAGTATCCCTACTGGTGGGAGTAATGGCGACTCTGATTTCTACGGTTATTGGAGTAATTCTCGGATTGCTGGCAGGATATTTTGGTGGTTTTATTGACATGGTTATTATGCGTTTTACGGATATGGTCATGTCCTTTCCATATATTCTGCTGGTGCTGGTGGCAGCAGCTATTTTCAAACCGGGAATGTGGAATATTATTCTGATACTGGGATTTGTGGATTGGCCGGGTATTGCCAGACTGGTACGGGGAAATGTACTGACTTTGCGCGAAACGAATTTTATCAAAGGAAATATTGTGGCAGGAATGCCAGTTCGTCATATATTATTTTCAGAAATCCTGCCTAATACCGTGGCACCGATTCTGGTCTATGCCACATCCGTATTGGCATTATCCATGTTGGATGAGGCAGCTTTAAGTTTCCTTGGGATGGGAGTACAGCTCCCGACGGCAAGTCTTGGAAACATGTTAAATGGAGCACAGTCACTTACGGTGCTGACCAGCCAGCCATGGTTATGGTTGCCCCCAGGACTTTTGATTGTCATATTAGTTACCGCTATTAACTTTGTAGGGGATGCATTAAGAGATGCTCTTGATCCCAACAGTCAGCAGTAATAAACAGATGGAACGGGAAGAAAGCTCCATGCTATAAAAAGCTTTTAATGTTATGCCCCGAGCAAAGAAGGGCGGCATTGACATGACGGTTCAGGGCACTCTCCCTGCTGTTATTATGGTATCGGACAGAGATTTGTTTTGAAAATGGTATCCCCGTATCGGACCAGCCAGACCACGGGATTGGTGTGCAAAGCAGTTGATTCAGTACATTTTTGGTACGATTTAGACAGTGCGCCTCCTTTTTGTATCAAAAGAACTTATAATATTCACTGAAACTGATTGGCTTTATAATTATTATCATAATTGTGTGCTTCCGAGAGAAATCTCGGGAGCTTTTTTATGTTCAGAATTAGAATTATGATAAAAGTCATATTCGAATTAGTTCTTTTTTCACTACCGCTCCCTTTCTAGAATTGGTATGATGTCAGTGTAGTAAGAAATAGTCAATGAATCTGGCAGGCAAGGAAGAGGTCTCGTTGACTGAGCAACAAGTGAATCAGCGGACTTAAATTGGTTATGCATTTGCGTTTATCACTTTAGGATTTTTATTCTGTGGAGTTTGCGTAGCTCATTCTGTGATTGAGGAGCAGAATAACAAGGTATTTACCAGAGTTATGTTAACAAAATTAAGTGGCAGAGATTATTTTATATCGAAATTTTTGGTAGCGTTTGTAATCAGTGTGATGCAGACTCTGGTGCTTGCAGTTTGTTTATCCTTTATTCCGGGGCTGGATGTTGGAATGAACATTATGAGTTTTCTCCTGATAATCTTCCTGTTGGGATTGATATTTAGCACCTTAAGTCTTTTGCTGGGCGTGGTTCTTGGGGATATTATGAGTTCCAACTATGCAGTATTTGCAATCTGGAGCATTTCCGCATTGCTGGCAGGTTTATACTTCCCTTTGGATGATACAACCACTGCATTGAAAACACTCTCTTATCTTATGCCACAGAGATGGTTTATGGATGCATCAGAATTATTATTAGTAGGGGACAAGAGTGCCTATTCTATGGTATTATGTGCTACGGTAGCCTACTTAATGGTTATCATCAGCGTAGGTGGTGTAGGACTTAAGATCAAGAGGTACGAATAGAGAGGATAAGCACATGGAAGAACGATTCAGAGAGAACTATGTTGTCCTGCTTCGAATTGTATTATTGCTAATATTGGAAATCTATATTGTTTTATCACAGTGTGTGTTGACAGGGGCATCTGTAAAGGTGCTCCTGATTCTTGCGTTATTTATTGGAGTAGTTGCAGGAAAGGAATTGATGGAGCGACGACTTCAGGTTTTGTTTTTGGGGATAGCGGGAATTTTGTTATGTATTATATTATTTACATTAGGAACAACGTTTTCCCTATTAGGTGTTTACCTGGGGTATGAGGTATTGACATATTTTAAACCTCGTATAGTTTGGTATTTTCTTCCTTTGGGTTTTGCTTTTGTACCCAGTGTAATAGGTAGTTCGGTGCAGCTGATGATAGCGGTGTTAATAGGATTTATCTACTGCCAGCATGATTTTGTGGTAGAGTCCTATCGAAAGCAAACCAAAGAAGATACAATTACGGAACAGATACTAAAGCATAATATGAACCGAAGGGAACATGAAATGCAGGAGGAAGTTCGAAAGAGCTATCTTACGGGAAATCGCAGGCCGATGTGAAGATACACTTAATTTTATAAGGTTTTTTATAAACTGCTTGCATTTTTAATCTCCTGGACGTATATTATCAAATAGTACATAAAGTACGAATTGTTAACTTCCCGATGCATAAAACACCGCCAAGTATAGAAAGTGCGGTGTTTTTTATATATAAAGGAAGGATCAGTAAAAAAGAGGAGTGACATTATGAATGGTTTAGTAATTGTGTTAATTGGAATCGTTATCCTAGGAGCGGGTTATCTTCTTTATGGACGGTGGCTTGCGAAGAAATGGGGAATGGACCCAAAGGCGAAAACTCCAGCAGTAAAATATGAAGATGGAGAGGATTTTGTACCATCCTCTAAGTTTACCGTATTTTCTCATCAGTTTTCTTCTATCGCTGGTGCTGGCCCTGTAACCGGACCAATCCTGGCGTCCGTATTTGGATGGGTACCAGTTTTGTTATGGATACTGATTGGAGGTCTGTTTTTTGGTGCAGTTCAGGACTTTGGAGCATTGTATGCTTCTGTAAAGAATGAAGGAAAGTCCATGGGAATGATCATCGAGAAGTATATCGGCAAAATGGGAAGAAAACTTTTTATGCTGTTTTGTTGGCTTTTCACATTACTCGTAATTGCAGCGTTTACAGATATGGTAGCAGGTACATTTAATGCGTTCCCAACAACCACAGCAGGAGTGGTTGCAACAGAGCCTGTATTTGCAAATGGCGCAGCTGCTTCTGTTTCCATGTTATTTATTTTGGTAGCAGTTATTCTGGGTATTATCTTGAAAAAAGTTACGAAAATAAATGAAATCGTAAAGGGCGTTATTGCAATTGCCCTTATTGTAGTTATGTTTGCAGTAGGTATGAAACTTCCTATTTATGCAGATAAAAACGTATGGATTTATATCATTATGGCATATCTGTTTCTGGCATCAGTTCTTCCAATGTGGTTATTGATGCAGCCAAGAGATTATATGACAACCTATATGCTTTTGGGCATGATCATTGGAGCAGTAGTTGGTGTTGTAGTAGCGCATCCAGATATGCAGTTAAATGCATTTAATGGTTTTACATTAGTGGCAGCTGACGGAAGTAAATCCTATCTATTTCCTACTTTATTTGTAACAATTGCCTGCGGGGCTGTTTCTGGGTTCCACAGCCTGGTATCTTCGGGAACTTCTTCTAAGACCATCCGCAATGAAAAAGATATGCCAATGGTCGGATATGGTGCCATGGTAGTAGAGTCTTTATTAGGCATCGTTGCCCTGGTGGTAGTTGGTGCAGTAGCCGTGAACGGCACCAAACCGGAGGGAACACCATTTTCCATTTTTTCGTCTGGTGTTGCAGGATTCTTAGAGATGATGGGAGTACCAGTAGAAGTTGCAACTGTATTTATGACTATGTGTGTTTCAGCATTGGCGCTTACTTCTCTGGATTCTGTTGCAAGAATCGGAAGAATGTCCTTCCAGGAATTATTCTATGAGGATACTACGGATCCAGCAAAAATGGGTGGAGTAAGAAAAGTCTTAACAAATAAGTATTTTGCAACCATTATTACGTTGTTCTTTGGATGGCTGTTATGTCTGGGAGGATACAATAATGTATGGCCATTATTTGGTTCTGCAAACCAGCTTTTAGCAGCGCTGGTATTAATTGCTCTTTCTGTATTCTTAAAGACAACAGGGCGTACTGGATGGACTCTGTACATACCAATGTTTATTATGCTGGCAGTTACCTTTACTGCTTTGGTTCAGAAAACGATTGCATTGGTAGGAAATGTGGCAAATGGAAATGCAACCTTCCTGGTAGATGGATTACAGTTGATCATTGCAATCCTTTTAATGGTACTTGGTGTACTGGTAGCAGTAAGCTGCTTCCAGAAACTCTTTAAGAAAAAAGAAGAGAAAACTGCAT
>JBGVLD010000002.1:0-2661 GCA_045124075.1 Agathobacter sp. | reverse complement strand
AATATTGAGCGAGCCCTTTGGAATCTTAATATTCACATCTTTTACTGCATAAAATTTTCCATTCTCCACTGGAAACCATCTGGATAATCCAGTGGAGCAAATTGCAATTTCTTTTTCCATAGGCTAATCTTCTCCCATCTTTAATGCCTGGGCAATTTTCATATCTTTCAAAATCCGAAGCATTACGCCAAAACATGCCACTGCTACCACCAAAAGCACCGCCCCGATCTGCAACATATCCATTCCCAGAAAATGCATCTGTATGGAAATATTGTGTTTTTCTGGCAGATATACAATGGCCAGCAACGGAATGAACATGATACTTGCCAACATTCCCAGGCATCCCCCTGCCGTCACCGCTCCTGCAAAGCAGATAATCTGCTCTGTAAATACAATTCCATATACTTTTCGGATGCCCATTCCCATTGCCCGGTAAATTCCAAATAAGAGCTCCCGGCTTTGAATTGACATGATCCAGTAGATCAGGTATCCCGTCACACAGATTATCATGGAAATCAGAAAACTAATCCCAAATAAAGTATTGGTTATCTGAATCAGAGAAGATTCCTTGCTTTCTGTCAAGTTCTCTTCCAAAGAATTCCAGCTCTCAAAGGTAATGCCCTGTGCTTGTGCTTCCTGACGGAAGGTTTCTGCGGATTCCTCTTCATTTAACTTAATCCAGACACTATATGGAGTCACAGAAAATTTGCTGGTTACTGCTGCCAAATTACAGATGACCATATAATTTTCTTCTCCATCTTCTTTATATCTGCTATAACCTGGAAAAGCATCTACAACAGCACAGACTCTGACGGTTTCAATGCCCATGCACAGATCTTTTTGCGCTGGCACTGGGCTATATCTGCTATATACCAGTTTGTCTCCCACCGACAGCTCCATTTTTTCTGCCAGATTTCTGGAAATGATTGCTCCATCAGCTTCTTTTGCAAGAGCATTTAAACTGTAATACCAGTGCTCATCATTTAACCCCTCCTGAAGCTGTGCTGTCTCTCCAAAGGTCTTAGTAGAAATTGCCATTAAAGAACATCCCTTTATGGAATTTCCATTGGCAGATACATCAATGTTATTATCTTCTAGAACTCTTGTGACAGAATCTATTTTTCCATCTTTTTCTATTTTTTCATAGAACTCATAGGAAGGTTCTTCATAATTCCAGATCCATTCTCCATCGCCTCCCTGCCTGGTCTGCAGCTTCCATTTCTCCATAACGATCAGATCCGTTCCAATATCGTATACAATTCTCTCTTCTGTATTCTGATTGACGGTCTGAGCCATATTGGTCTGAAAAATACCACTGGCAATGGTCACGATCAAGAATACCCATAAGAGACTTTGTTTGTGGAAGGTACGAATGATCTGTAAAAATGCCGCATACATTCCCGGCTTCCAATGCTTTCGTCCCAGATGATAAATACCTTTCAGCAGATATCCCACCAGACGGATAACCACAAGACTTCCTGCAAAAAGAAACATAGAGGAATCCAAAAACAGTACAGGATCAAGACTTTCTCCTGCTAATACTCTGGCCGAAAAATCATCCTGTTGTTTGTAGTAATTAAACAGCAAATAGAAGGATACTCCCAGTAGAATAAAGTCTAAAAAGAATTTCTGCCAGAAAGGAGTTTTCACTTCATATTTATTCTGGCTCTTCTGCTCTACAATAGTAAGATTGCTTTTTTTCCATACAGGAAGGAGCATGAATATCACAGCGATGACCATAGCAATCAGCACATATGGCACTACCTTAAGCCCGATGATGCTTCCTGCTGCAATGCCTGCCAAAGAAAGTAAAACTGCCTGAATCAGATACAAATTGATAATCTGAAAACGAGTAATTCCCCGGCTTCGTAAGACTGCAATTTCTCCTTCTTCCAATTCTACTATCTGCTTGGAAACCATATAAATGAACAGGAGTAAAAGTACCATACAAGGCAGCTCGATTACCCAGAGAATCATCTGAGTCTTATCATGCTGTTGTGCAAAACTCTCTAACTGTTCTGTCAGATTTGTGGAAAAGAACACATCTTTTTCAGTGAAGCTTTCCAGATAACTCTTGTATAAAAAAGCATTGTCACTGTTCATACCTCTATAATCCAGCAAAAGTACTTCCTGCCAGGAAATCTGAGAAAAACCATAGTCTGCCAACAGCGAATCGAATACCTCCTGGGAAACAAACAAGGTTTTTTCAAAGTCAGACAGTTCATAATACCAGAAATTGTCTCCTTTATCCTGTTCCTGAATGATTCCCGCAACAACAAGAGTTAATGCTTCTCCTTTACTATTAGTCACATGGGAAAAAGTAATTTCTTCTCCTGCCACCAGTCCATAATAATCCATGACAGACTCACTGACATAGCAGGAACGTGCAGCATCCATTTCTTCATTTGCAGCTTTTACTACTTCCACATGGGAATCCAGATTTTCCATAAAACCAATCTGATAGAGCTGATTATTTCCTCCCAGATTTGTGCTGGCACTACTTCCGGATAAAGTCATGATATGCTGGGAATTTACCCTATCCAGCTTCACATACTCCGTCCACTTGTCCTCATACTGATTCATTCTTTTTATCAGAGACTCAACTGTCGGATAATCTTCTGCCAAGCAACTGTCACTTCTTAAGAGCGCCGCCGGAAACTC
>JBGVLD010000001.1:0-24942 GCA_045124075.1 Agathobacter sp. | reverse complement strand
TTCTGTTTTATCAGAATCTACTGTTAAAGGTTGTTAATCAATTGCTTGATTACCTTGTTCGTCTAACCTTTCGGTTAGTTGAATAATTCTCATTGAATCTTTCAAGGTTATTCACTGTTCAGTTATCAATGTTCTTTGTTTATTGCTGTTCATCAGCAACTTTGATATAATATCATGTGTGTATTTGTTTGTCAAGCACTTTTTTTATTTATTTTAAAAAGTTTTTCAAACAAGTTTTTGAAAGAAATAAGAGCGGAGAAGGAGGGATTTGAACCCTCGCGCCGGTCAACCCGACCTATACCCTTAGCAGGGGCACCTCTTCGGCCACTTGAGTACTTCTCCAAAGTTCTTTGTTTCTATTCAATTTTGCGTTCACACATGACGCATTAGTTATAATACTAAAAAGATATTCATTTGTCAATAACAAAATTATAATTTTTAAATATTTTTTGAAAATTCTTTTATAGCACTCTCATAAAGGTTGTTTCCTTTACAGTCTGCAACTACGATGGCTGGAAAATCTTCTACTTTAATCTTGCGGATAGCTTCTGCTCCTAAATCTTCATAGCATACAATTTCAGATTCTTTAATACATTTTGAAAGTAATGCACCTGCACCACCTACTGCTGCAAAATAAACTGCTTTATTGCGAATAATAGCATCCATAACTTCTTTAGAGCGTTTTCCTTTTCCAATCATAGCTTTTTCCCCCAGATCAAGAAGAGTTGGAGCATATTTATCCATGCGGGTTGCTGTAGTTGGGCCTGCAGATCCAATTGGCCGCCCTTCCCTTGCAGGAGATGGTCCCATATAATATATAGTAGAATCTTTGATTTCAATTGGAAGTTCTTCTCCTCTTTCCAAGGCTTCCATCATTCTTTTATGTGCTGCATCTCTTGCTACATAAATTGTTCCTGTTATGTATACATAATCACCGGCTTTTAAACTGCTGCTTACTTCTTCTGTAATAGGGGTATTAATTTTTTTTTCCATGATTTTTCTCCTTATATTTCACGTACCACATGACGGTTTACATGGCAACAAATGTTGATTGCTACCGGAAGACCTGCAATATGGGTTGGATAGGTATTGATATTTACAGCAAGAGCTGTAGTAGTTCCTCCAAGTCCTCCTGGTCCAATTCCAAGACCATTGATCTTATTTAACATTTCTTCTTCCATTTCTGCTACATATGGAATTTCTGAGTGTTCATTTACAGGACGGGTAAGTGCTTTCTTTGCTAAAAGAGCACACTTTTCAAAGGTTCCACCTACTCCTACACCTACTACCATTGGAGGACAGGCATTTGGACCTGCATCTTTTACTGCAGTTAAAATAGCATTTTTTACTCCTTCTATTCCATCTGCTGGTTTTAACATGAATACACGACTCATATTCTCACTTCCGAACCCCTTTGGAGCAAAGGTAATTTTTACTTTATCTCCTGGTACGATGGAATAATGAATAACTGCTGGAGTATTGTCTTTGGTATTTTCCCGGATAATTGGGTCTTTTACTACAGATTTACGCAAGAACCCATCTACATATCCCTGTCTTACTCCTTCATTTACTGCATCTTCTATTGCCATTCCTTCAAAATGTACATCCTGTCCTACTTCCAGAAAAATCACTGCCATTCCGGTATCCTGACAGATTGGAATCATATCTTCTGCTGCAATTTTCAAATTGTCCTGAAGCTGATTTAAGATTTTCTGTCCAAGTTCTGATTTTTCTGTAGAAACAGCCTGGTTCATAGCTTCTTTCATATCAGATGACAGATAATGATTTGCTTCAATACACATCTCTTTTACATTTTCAATGATTACATTAGTATCAATTGCTCTAATCATTTTTTCTCTCCATTTTCTTTTTTTATTATTCACTTTTTATTCTTCTTTTCTCTATATAAAGGAAACCGCCCGGCTTAAAACCGGGCGGAGCAACTTATTCTTCTTCCTGGGTAGAATTATTTTCTTCCTCTGCCTGTTCTTCTGCTCTTTCTAAAAGTTTCTCCAAAGAATGATCTTCAGAAATTTCTTTTGTTAATGCCTTTGTTTGTTCTGCAGACTCTGTTTCAGCAGTAGTTTCCTCTGTTTCTGGCGGAATTAAAGATTTATCTTCCACTACTTTTGCAATGCTTGCAACGGTAACATCATCTTTTAAGTTAATCAATTTTACACCAGATGTGATTCTACCAAGTAATGCTGTATCATTTACCTGAATCCGAATGATGATTCCTTCTGTAGTAATAAGCATAACTTCATCATTTTCACCAACAGAAATAACACCTACAACATTTCCAGATTTTTCGGTAATCTTATAGCACTTAACACCTTTTCCACCACGATTCTGAACGGTAAATTCCTTTGTTAAAGTACATTTTCCAAGACCTTTTTCTGAAACAATCATAACAGAATCTCCCTGAGATGCCATCTGCATAGAAATAATTTCATCTGTATCTGCCAGATTCATACCAATAACACCCATGGTAGTTCTTCCCGTTGGTCTTACATCTGTTTCTTTAAAACGAATACACTGTCCAAACTTGGTAAACAGGAAAATTTCTTCATCTTTGTCTGTAATTTTTACTTCAATTAATTCATCATCTTCTCTTAAATTAATTGCTGCCAGACCAGTTTTACGGATATTTTCATAATCCATAACACTTGTTTTCTTTACAATTCCCTTTCTGGTAGCCATAAATAAGAACTTATTTTCTTCATATTCCTTAATTGGAATCATGGCTGTAATTTTCTCACCAGGCTGAAGAGGAATTAAATTAACGATAGCAGTTCCTCTTGAAGTACGGCTGGATTCCGGAATTTCATAAGCTTTAATACGGTACACTCGTCCTGTATTTGTAAAGAACATGAGGTAATGATGAGAAGTGGTCATGAGCATTTCCACTATGTAATCATCCTCTATAGTCTCCATTCCTTTAATTCCTTTTCCTCCACGGTGCTGGCTCTTAAAATTATCTGTTCCCATTCGTTTGATATAACCAACTTTTGTCATGGTAATAACTGTATTGGTCTCTGGAATCAGATCTTCCATGCTGATATCGAACTCATCAAATCCTATCTGAGTTATGCGGTCATCTCCGTATTTATCAGCAATTACCATGATTTCTTCACGAATTACTCCAAGAAGTTTCTTTTCGTCTGCAAGAATTGCTTTTAATTCTGCAATACGATTCATTAATTCTGCATATTCGGCCTCTAACTTCTCTCTTTCGAGACCTGTCAGAGCACGAAGTCTCATATCTACAATTGCCTGAGCCTGTGCTTCAGAAAGTTCAAACCGTTCAATTAAGTTCGCTTTTGCTTCTGCTGTGGTACGGCTTCCCCGGATAATAGAAATTACTTCGTCAATATGATCAAGAGCAATAATTAATCCTTGTAAAATATGTGCTCTTTCTTCTGCTTTATTCAAGTCGTACTGAGTACGTCTTGTGATTACTTCTTTCTGATGAAGAAGATAATAATTTAAAAGTTCGTAAAGATTTAAAATCTTTGGTTCATTATTTACCAATGCAAGATTTATAACTCCAAATGTATCCTGCATCTGGGTATGCTTATAAAGAAGATTAAGTACTACACTTGGGTTCACATCCCTTCTTAATTCAATACAAATGCGCATACCTTCTCTATCTGACTCATCTCTCAAGTCAGTGATACCATCAATCTTTTTATCTTTTACTAATTCAGCAATTTTCTCGATCAGTCTTGCTTTATTTACCAGATATGGAAGTTCTGTCACGATAATACGATTCTTTCCATTCTGCATCGGCTCAATATCCGTCACTGCGCGGACTTTAATCTTACCACGACCGGTACGATATGCCTCATTAATGCCTGTAGTTCCTAAGATAATTCCTCCTGTTGGAAAATCTGGACCTTTTACAATGGCCATTAACTCATCAATAGTAGTTTCTTTTTCTTCTATATCATTATCAATAATCTTAACAACAGCATGAATTACTTCCCTTAAATTATGAGGTGGAATGTTGGTTGCCATTCCTACCGCAATACCGGTAGTACCATTTACCAATAAGTTTGGATATCTGGATGGAAGCACTGTAGGTTCTTTCTCTGTCTCATCAAAGTTCGGCATAAAATCTACAGTATCTTTATTAATATCCTCAATCATCTGCATGGATATCTTACTTAATCTTGCTTCTGTGTATCGCATGGCAGCTGCGCCGTCACCATCCACAGAACCAAAGTTACCATGTCCATCTACCAGTGGATATCTTGTAGACCATGGCTGTGCCATGTTGACAAGTGCTCCGTAAATTGAGCTATCTCCATGAGGATGGTATTTACCCATAGTATCACCGACAATACGAGCACATTTACGGTGTGGTTTGTCTGGAGTATTATTTAATTCAATCATGGAGTACAGTACTCTTCGTTGTACTGGCTTTAAACCATCTCTTACATCAGGCAATGCACGGCTGGCAATAACGCTCATAGCATAATCGATATAGGAAGTTTCCATGGTTTTTTTCAAATCTACTGGTTGTATTTGATCAAAAATTTTATCATCCACTAGAAAAAATCCTCCTTAAATGTCCAAATTCTGCACGTATTTTGCGTTAGCCTCTATGAATTCCCTTCTTGGTTCTACTTTATCACCCCTTAAGGTAGTATAAGTAACATCAATTTCTGATGCATATTCTTCATCAAATTCTACACGTTTTAAAATACGCCTCTCAGGATCCATGGTTGTTTCCCAAAGCTGTTCCGCATCCATTTCTCCTAATCCTTTATATCGCTGAATCTTATTATTCTGGTCACGGCCAATTTCAACAAGAATTTTATTTAATTCCTCATCACTGTAAGCGTACCAGACTCCTTTGTTCTTCTCAATCTTGTAGAGTGGTGGTGTTGCAAGATATACATGTCCCTGTTTGATCAATTCCGGCATAAAACGATAAAGGAATGTAAGCATTAAAGTTGCAATATGGGCACCATCTACGTCCGCATCCGTCATGATAATGATTTTATCATAACGAAGCTTTGAAATATCAAAATCATCATGAATTCCTGTACCAAATGCTGTAATCATAGCTTTGATTTCGGCATTTCCATAAATTCTGTCTAATCTTGCTTTCTCTACATTCAAAATCTTTCCACGAAGTGGGAGAATTGCCTGAGTAGCACGGCTTCTTGCTGTTTTAGCAGAGCCCCCCGCGGAATCTCCCTCTACGATAAAAATTTCGCAATTTTTAGGGTCTTTATCAGAACAATCCGCCAATTTACCTGGAAGTGAAGTACCCTCTAAGGCACTTTTTCTTCTGGTCAGATCTCTTGCTTTTCTTGCTGCTTCTCTTGCTCTCTGGGCAAGAAGAGATTTCTCACATATGTTCTTAGCAATCTCTGGATTCTGCTCCAGGAAATAAGTTAATTTCTCACTTACAACAGAATCTACCGCACCTCTAGCTTCACTATTACCAAGTTTCTGTTTGGTCTGTCCTTCGAACTGAGGCTCCTCAATCTTTATACTTATAATTGCTGTAAGACCTTCTCTAATATCATCACCAGTCAAAGCTGGATCACTGTCTTTTAAAATCTTGTTCGCTCTTGCATAGGCATTAAATGTTTTAGTCAAAGCATTACGGAAACCTGCAAGATGAGTTCCACCTTCTGGAGTAATGATGTTATTAACAAAGCTGTAAGTAGAATCATTAAAAGAGTCATTGTGCTGTAAAGCTACTTCTACATACACATTGTCCTTATTGCCTTCGCAGTAAATAACTTCTTCATACAAAGGTTCTTTTCCTCTGTTCAAATACTGTACAAATTCTTTGATTCCTCCAGCATAATGAAAAACATGATTATGATGACTGTTTTCTCTGGTATCTTTCAGAGTAATTTTCAGTCCCTTTGTTAAAAATGCAGTCTCTCTTAGACGCTGTTTTAAAGTATCATAATCAAAAATAGTTTCTTCAAAAATCTTTGGATCAGGAAGGAAATGTACTTTTGTTCCATGATTTTCTGGATTACAAGTCCCAATTTCTTTCACGGGCTCATCAGTATGGCCTCTTTTATAACTCTGTGTATATACTTTTCCTTCACGACATACTTCTACTGTAAGCCAGGTAGAAAGTGCATTTACTACAGAAGCACCTACTCCGTGAAGTCCACCGGATACTTTGTATCCTCCACCTCCGAATTTTCCTCCGGCATGAAGTACCGTAAATACCACTTCCAAAGCAGATTTTCCCGCTTTATGGTTCATTCCTACCGGGATTCCTCGACCATCATCTTTTACAGTAATGGAATTATCCTCTTCAATTGTTACTTCAATATGGGTACAATAACCAGCAAGTGCTTCATCCACTGCATTGTCTACAATCTCATAAACAAGATGGTGTAAACCTCTTGCAGATGTACTACCAATATACATACCAGGTCTTTTCCGGACTGCTTCTAATCCTTCAAGAATCTGAATCTGATCTGCACCATATTCCTGATTATTCTTTACTTCTTCACTCATGAATGAACCTCCTCATCTGGTGATGAAATTATATTTCATCTAAAGATTCCTTCTCAAATAGCTCTCCAGCAACAACCTGGAAAATTTTATTGATATGGAACCTGTTCTTTACAAATTCTTCCAGACCAGTACATGTAATAATTGTCTGGATATCGCTTATACTATTTAACAGATAGTTCTGCCGGTTACTGTCCAATTCCGATAATACATCATCTAAAAGCAGCACCGGAACATTATTTATAGATTTCTTTACTAAATCAATTTCAGAAAGTTTCAGGGAGAGAGCAGAAGTACGCTGCTGTCCCTGAGAACCAAATTTACGAATATCAATACCATCTACAGAAAAAAGCATATCATCTCTGTGAGGTCCAACTGTAGTCTGACACAGCTTCATGTCCTTTTGCTTGGCTCTATTTAATTCATCTTCAAAGAAAATATCATCAATATTTGCTTCATACTTAAGAACCAGATTCTCTTTACCTCCAGAAATCTGAGAATGGATATTTCCAATGATACCATTTAATTCTTCTATAAATTTTTTCCGCTTCTGAATAATACTTTTACCGTATTCCACCAGCTGCTTATCCCAAATCGGAAGAGTAGCAGCAAGATCAGGACGATAATTCATATCTTTTAAAAGACGATTTCTCTGGAGCAATGTCTTATTATATTTAGACAGGTCAGATAAATATATTTTATCCAACTGACACAATTCTAAATCAATAAATCTTCTCCTTTCAGAAGGACCATTTTTGATAATATTCAAATCCTCTGGTGAAAAAAACACAATATTTAAAATTCCAAAGAGTTCACTGGCTTTTTTTATAGGAATTCGGTTAATAGCCACCCCTTTTGATCCACTACGTCGAAGATGCATATCAATCTGATATTCTTTTTCATTCTTCTCAACAATGGTACGTATATGGGCTTCTTCCTGACCAAACCGAATCATTTCCTTATCTTTGCTGCCTTTATGGGACTTGGTGGTTCCACTTAAATAAGCAGCTTCTAAAATATTTGTCTTTCCCTGGGCATTATCCCCATATAAAATATTTGTTCCGTGATCCAAAGAGATATTCAAATCTTCATAATTTCTGAAATTTTTCAGTTCAATAGATTTTATGATCATTTCACAATCTGGATTGTTTCTCCATTGTAAGAAACAATATCTCCATCATGAAGTTTTTTTCCACGCTGCAGTTCCTGTACACCGTTTACTTCCACTTCACCTTCTGTAATTACTATTTTTGCTTCTACACCTGAGCCCACCAGGCCAGCCTTCTTCAAAGCCTGACCCAGCTTTATAAATTCTTCTTCTTCACGAATATTAACTGTTATCATAATCTCTCCTAATTTGAAGCATTATTAAAGTTTACTGGAAGGATCAGATAAATAAATTTACCTGCATCGTCCTTAATAAAGCAAGGTGCTTTTGGATTTACCATATAAAGACTGATTTCTTCTTCATCAATGACACGAAGAGCATCAATGAAGAATTTAGGGTTAAATCCAATTAAAATGTCTTTTCCGTCCTTCTCGATATCTATTTCTTCATTCATGGAACCAATGAAAGAATTAATTTTCAATTCCATAGTTCCCTCTGCAATATTTATAATGATTGGTTTCTTATCTCCCTCTTTTACAAGAAGAGTAGAACGGTCAATACAATCCAAAAGTTCTTTTTTGTTTATCTTTACTTTTGTCTCATAATCAGAAGAAAGCATCTGATCTATTTTGAAGTATTCCCCTTCAATGAGTCTTGATACAACAGTTGTGGTATCAAAATCAAAAACTACATGATTATCAGTAAAGTAAATAAGCACATCATCATCAACTCCACCTGGAATAATCTTGCTTACTTCCTGTAAAGTCTTTCCTGGAACGACAACTTTTCTATAAGCGTATGTATTTTTCAATTCGATATTACGGATAGAAATACGATGTCCATCTAAAGAAACAACTTTAAGCTGATTTTCATTGATTTCAAAAAGTTCACCTGTCATTAACTTATTATTATCATTATCTGCAATAGAGAAAATCGTCTGTCTGATTACTTCTTTCAGTGTAAACTGAGAAATCACAATAGATTCATTCTTCTCAATAAAAGGAATATAAGAAAAATCATCTCCTGATTTTCCAACAATGTTAAATTTTGCTTTTTCACAGGAAATTACTGTCTTAAAAGAAGAATCTGTTTCAATAGAAACGTCATTATCTGGAAGCTTACGTACAATCTCAGAAAAAATCTTTGCATCTAAGGCAATAACACCTTTTTCTAAAATATCTCCTTCAATACATGTTTCTATTCCAAGCTCCATATCATTAGCCATTAATTTTATTTCATTAGTCGAAGCATCAATTAAGATACATTCTAAAATAGCCATAGTAGTTCTAGTTGGAACTGCTTTTGAAACAATATTAACACCTTTCAGTAAATTACTTTTTGAACAAATTAACTTCATGTAAAACTCCTTCCTGGCCTTTTATATAAATATAAAAGAAATTCTTAATCTTCTTCTTAGGGGGTGTTTAAATGTTAATAACCCTTTTTTTGCCTTAAAGTACAAGCTTTTTTTAATTGGATAAGCTCTTCATAAGTAAAATGAAAACTTTAAATATTTTGTGGAATCCAGTTTATAATTTTCTCCATAAAAAATCACATTATAATAGGAAGAAACTAATTTGGATTGATTTTCTTCTTAATGGTTTCTATCAACGTACGTGTGGATTCATTGGTCTCATATTCCTGAGTTATCTTCTTTACACCGTGGATAATTGTGGAGTGATCTCTTCCTCCTAACAATGCTCCAATAGTATCTAATGGAATATCTGTAAGATTTTTACACAAGTACATTGCAATCTGTCTCGGTTTAGCAATTTCGCTACTCCTGTTCTTAGACATCATCTGATCCAGAGAAATGTGGCAGTGTTCAGAAACTACTTCTATAATGAGCTGTGGAGTAATTTCCTTCGGCTTGTCCGGAGTAATAATATTCTGCAGCTCTTTTTCCGCAATTTCCATTGTAATAGGCATACCAACCAGATTGTTGTAAGCTAAAAGTTTATTTAAGGCTCCTTCTAATTCACGGACATTTGATTTAATATTAGTAGCAATATAATTTAAAATATCATCACTGATACTAAAATTATCAGAT
Organism: Agathobacter sp.; assembly: GCA_045124075.1. GTDB lineage: Bacteria > Bacillota > Clostridia > Lachnospirales > Lachnospiraceae > Roseburia. Next base: position 15,286 of record JBGVLD010000001.1, on the reverse strand, counting down.
TCTGCTTTTTTACGAAGAATTGCCATTCTCGTCTCATAATCAGGAACACCAATATCTGCCATAAGACCCCATTCAAAACGGGAACGGATTCTTTCTTCTAATGTCTCCATTTCTTTTGGAGGTTTATCAGAAGTTAAGATGATTTGTTTTCCTTGAGTTTGCAAAGCGTTGAAAGTGTGGAAAAATTCTTCCTGGGTGCTTTCTTTTCCTATTATAAACTGAATATCATCAATCATAAGTACATCAACAGTACGGTACTTATCTCTGAATTTTGTCATGGAAGATGCATTACCGTTTCGAATAGACTCGATAACTTCGTTGGTAAATTCTTCAGAGGTAACATAAATGACTTTGGTATCTGGTTTCTGGTCTAAAATAAAATGACCAATGGAGTGCATAAGGTGGGTCTTACCAAGTCCTGGTCCTCCATAGATATAAAGAGGATTGTATGCTTCTCCTGGTGACTCTGCTACTGCCAAAGAGGCTGATTGTGCAAATCTGTTATTGTTACCAACGACAAATGTTTCAAAGGTATAATTTGGATTCAGGTTCGAGTTACTTCCATTTAAAGAGGAAACTTTCCTGACCTGAGATTTTTTTAAATTAAGTTTGTTTGCCTGTTCAGGTAAAATAAATTCTATTTCGTACTCTGTTCCAGTAATTTCTGCAATTGCTACCTTAAGAGGCAGATAATATTTTTTAGAAATATAGCTTAATGCCATTTGCTCGGAAGGTACAAGAATATAAAGAGTATTACCTTCAATGGAATAAACTTCGAGAGGACGCATCCAGGTATCAAAGGATACATCGCTGATTTCATGTTCTTTTTTTACAGTGTTTAATATCTCATTCCATTTCTCAATTACTTTATCCACTTCTTGTTTCTCCATATCTTTCTTATAAAAAAGGATAGTTATCCATAATCCTACATAGTATATAGTACTACATTTTTTTAATTTTATCAATTGTTAAAGCTTTTTTATAGGTAATAAAAGTTATGCAACAACTTTTCCACAACTTATCCACAGATTGGGGATAACTTTTTTAAAAAAAACTTTAAAAAAAAACTGATTTTCCTTGACTTGTACAATTTTTTTGATATAATTGTACTGATGTTTTTTAACGTAGAGGAGGTGGATATATATGAAGATGACATTCCAACCAAAAAAGAGACAGAGATCTAAAGTACACGGATTCAGAAGCAGAATGAGTACTGCAGGCGGAAGAAAGGTTTTGGCTGCTAGAAGATTAAAAGGAAGAAAAAAATTATCAGCTTAGGCCACAGTTTTGTGGTCTTTTCTTCTTTTATGGAATTTTAAGAAGGAGATTTCATATGAAATTCTCGGAATCCTTGAAGAAAAACTCAGATTTCCAAAAGGTCTATCATAATGGAAGATCATTTGCAAACCGTTTTTTGGTTATGTATGTATTGGAAAATGAGACAAATTGTAATCGTATTGGTATATCAGTTAGTAAAAAAGTTGGAAATAGTGTTATAAGACATCATATTACTCGATTAATTAGAGAGAGTTACAGACTACAGGAAGACATGTTTAATAGTGGTTTAGACATTGTAGTCATAGCAAGAACGACTGCACGAAATGCTTCTTATAAGGAAATTTTTAGTGCACTTAGTCATCTTGGGGGTCTTCATAAGATATTTAATTGAACTGAAAATTGAAGATTGAAAAGAAGATGGAATCATTTTGAAAAAAATTTTAATAGGAATAATAAAATTTTATAGAAAGTATATTTCCCAAATGAAAACTACAAAGTGCCCTTATTATCCAACATGTTCCACTTATGGACTTCATGCTGTGGAAAAGTATGGTGCTTTGAAGGGTGGAGCGTTAGCCGCCTGGAGAATAATCAGGTGCAATCCATTTTCTAAGGGAGGATATGATCCGGTTCCATAAATGGAGGTTTTATGTCGGGCATTGTATTAACGGCTTATTCCGGAGCTATTTTAGGACCTATTGCAAAATTATTAGGTTGGATCATGAATGGAATATACATTGCAATGTATAAACTGTTCGGTATTGAGAATGTTGGTTTAAGTATTATTTTGCTTACCATTCTTATTTACATGTGTATGCTTCCTCTTACTATTAAACAGCAGAAATTTTCTAAGATTTCTCAGAAAATGCAGCCTGAAATGAATGCAATCAGAGCGAAGTATAATGGTAAAACAGATCAGGCTTCTGCCATGGCTATGCAGCAGGAAACTCAGTTAATTTATGAAAAATATGGAGTATCTCCATCTGGTTCCTGTGTTCAGATGTTGATTCAGATGCCAATCTGGTTCGCACTGTATCGTGTATTTTATAATGTTCCTGCTTATATTGGAAGTGTGAAAGATCATTTTGCTGACCTTGTAAGTGGAATTACGGCAACAGAAGGTTTTACAGATACTTTACCAACTCTTATGGAAGAGTTAAAAATTTCTACCGCTCAGGTTGATCTTTCTGCTTCAGGTGATACATTAAATAATTATATTATTGATTTGCTTTATAAAGTTCCATCCACAGGATGGGATACTGTAACAGAGGCTTTTCCACATTTAGCGGATACTGTGACAGATTTAGTTTCTCATATTAATAATTTTAACTATTTTATTGGTCTTAATATTTCAGATACTCCTTGGAATATTATTACTACCAATTTCCAGAATAAAAGTTTTGGATTTGTTGTTTTAGCACTTTTGATCCCAGTTGCAGCATATGCAAGCCAGTTGCTTAATTTGAAATTGATGCCACAGACTGGAATGGAAAATGATCAGACAGCACAGCAGATGAAAATGATGAATAAGATGATGCCATTGATGCAGCTTTTCCTTTCTTTTACTGTTCCTGTAGGTCTTGGTATTTACTGGATTTTTAGTGCGTTATGCAGAGCTATTCAGCAGTTCTTTATCAATAAGCATTTTGAAAAGATTGATATGGATGAAGTAATCCGCAAGAATCAGGAAAAAGCAAAAAAGAAACGTGAAAAAAAGGGAATCAGTGAAAATCAGATTCGTCAGGCAGCTGCTATTAATACAAAAAATCTTTCTAATAAGGCAAATGTTACTACCAGTGCTGAAAGAGAGTTAGAGATTGAGAAAACAAATGCGGCAAAGGCTAAAGAAAAAGAAGGTAGTCTGGCATATAGAGCAAATATGGTTCGTGAATTTAATGAAAGAAATTCTCGCAAATAGGGGGTAAATGTAATGGAATATATTGAAGTATCTGCAAAGACTGTAGATGATGCAATAACAGAAGCTTCTATTAAACTGGGAACTACCAGTGATAAGATTGAATATGAAGTACTTGAAAAGGGAAGTACAGGCTTTCTTGGAATTGGAAGCAAAAATGCTGTAATTAAAGCTTGTAAGAAATTTTCTGTTGATGGTGAAGTATTAGAATTTTTAAATAATGTTTTCCGCGCCATGGATATGGAAGTGGAAGTTTTAATCAATGTGAATGAAACCAATCGTCAGATCGATGTTGAGTTAAAGGGTGACGATATGGGAGTTCTGATTGGAAAAAGAGGGCAGACTTTAGATTCTCTTCAGTATCTTACAAGTCTTGCTATTAATAAGAGTTCTGAGAACTACTATAAGGTTAAGGTGGATACAGAGGATTATAGAAAGAGAAGAAAAGAAACTCTTGAGAATCTTGCTAGAAACATTGCTTATAAAGTAAAGAAAACAAGACGTTCAGTTGCTTTAGAACCAATGAATCCATTTGAAAGAAGAATTATTCATTCTGCTTTACAAAATGATAAATACGTGACAACTCATAGTGAGGGAGATGAACCTTACAGACATGTTGTTGTAACCTTAAAAAGATAGTATAATAGGTGGGTATCCTCTGGATACCCACTTTTTTCAAATAGAAAGGATTGAAATTATGAAAACAGATACGATTGCTGCAATTGCAACTGCGATGAGTCCTTCTGGAATCGGGATTATCCGGTTAAGCGGGGAGGAAGCATTATCAATTGTGGATAAAATATATAGATCTAAATCTGGTAATAAGAAATTAAGTGAATGTGAGAGCCACACCATTCATTATGGATATATCTATGATGAAGACACTTTAATTGATGAAGTTATGGTTCTTCTTATGAAAGCTCCTCATTCTTATACAACAGAGGATACTGTGGAAATTGACTGCCATGGTGGAGTTTTCGTAATGAAAAGAATCTTAGAAACAGTCATTAAATATGGTGCAAGACCAGCAGAGCCGGGAGAATTTACAAAGCGTGCCTTTTTAAATGGAAGAATTGATCTTACCCAGGCAGAGTCAGTTATAGATGTAATTAATTCTAAGAATGATTTTGCATTAAGAAGTTCCACTCAGCAATTAAGAGGAAATCTGAAGCAGGATGTCAAAGATGTACGCGAAAAAATCATTCATGAAATTGCTTTTATAGAATCTGCTTTGGATGATCCTGAGCATATTTCTCTGGCTGGTTATCCAGATTCTTTATCTTCTATTGTAAAAGAACAGATTACACATATAGATAAACTTCTTGCAAATTCTGATAATGGGCGCATGTTAAAAGAAGGTATCATGACAGTTATTGTTGGAAAACCAAATGCCGGTAAGTCTTCTTTATTAAATCAGATGATGGGAGAGGAGAGAGCAATTGTAACTGATATAGCTGGAACTACCAGGGATGTTCTGGAAGAGCAAATTCAGCTGGGAGGCATTTCTCTTAACATTGTAGATACTGCAGGAATTCGTGATACAGAGGATATTGTTGAAAAAATTGGTGTTGATAAAGCTAAAGAATATTTATCAAAAGCTGATTTAATTATTTATGTCGTAGATTCTTCTGTTCCATTAGAAGAAAATGATTACGAAATAATGGAACTTTTACAGGATAGAAAAGCAATTGTTCTCTTAAATAAGACGGATCTGGAATCTGTTGTTACAGAAGAGGAGGTAAAAAATCATTTAGATAAAAATATGATTGCTTTTTCTGCAAAAGATAGTACAGGAATGACTGAGTTAGAAGAAACAATTAAGGACATGTTCTTCCAGGGAGAAGTTTCTTTTAATGATGAAGTGATTATTACAAATATCCGGCAGAAAAATTCTTTACAGGAAGCCAAGAATAGTTTAAATTTAGTATTGCGTAGTATTGAAGATGCTATGCCGGAAGATTTCTATTCTATTGATTTGATGAATGCTTATGAATCTTTAGGAAATATAATTGGAGAATCTGTAGAAGATGATCTGGTTAATGAGATTTTCAGTAAGTTTTGTATGGGGAAATAAAAGAAAAGAGGTTGTATTATGCCTGCAATTCAGGAAAATTATGATGTTTGTGTTGTTGGGGCAGGTCATGCTGGCTGTGAAGCTGCTTTGGCCTGTGCCAGACTTGGACTGGAAACTGTTATATTTACAGTAAGTGTAGACAGTATTGCTTTAATGCCTTGTAATCCAAATATAGGTGGAAGTTCTAAAGGCCATCTGGTTCGGGAGATAGATGCTCTTGGTGGTGAGATGGGAAAGAACATTGATAAGACTTTTATTCAGTCCAAAATGTTGAATAAGTCAAAAGGACCAGCTGTTCATTCTCTCCGCGCACAAGCAGATAAAGCGGAATATAGCAAACAAATGAGGAAAACAATGCAAAATACGGATCATTTAACGATTCGTCAGGCAGAAGTTTCTGAAATTATTACCAATGAGAAGAATGAAATTACAGGAGTAAAGACTGTTTCTGGAGGAACTTATTTTTGTAAAGCGGCAATTCTGTGCACAGGTACTTATCTTCGTGCCAGATGTCTGACAGGTGAGATGATTACTCATACTGGTCCGAATGGTTTACAAGCAGCTAACTATTTAACAGATTCTTTAATTGCCCATGGAATTGAGATGTATCGTTTTAAGACAGGTACTCCTGCCAGAGTTGATAAGAGAAGTCTTGATTTTTCAAAAATGCAGGAGCAGGTGGGAGATGAGAGAGTAGTTCCATTTTCCTTTACAACTAATCCAGATGATGTGCAGATTGATCAGGTTTCCTGTTGGTTAACTTATACCAATCCAGAAACTCACGAGATTATTCGGAATAATCTGGATCGCTCTCCAATTTATGCGGGAATTATTGAAGGAACTGGCCCAAGATATTGCCCTTCAATTGAAGATAAGGTCGTAAAATTTGCAGAAAAAGACAGACATCAGATTTTTATTGAGCCAGAAGGTTTAGACACCAATGAAATGTATGTAGGTGGAATGTCGTCTTCTTTACCAGAAGATGTTCAGCATGCTATGTATCGTACTTTGCCTGGACTGGAAAATGTAAAAATTGTTCGTAATGCTTATGCAATTGAATATGATTGTATTAATCCAAATCAGTTGTATGCTTCTTTAGAATTTAAAAATATTCCAGGACTTTTTAGTGGTGGACAATTCAATGGAAGCTCTGGTTATGAAGAAGCTGCCTGCCAGGGATTAATTGCGGGAATTAATGCTGCAATGAAGATTAAGGGAAAAGATCCTTTCATTCTGGATAGGTCAGAAGCTTATATTGGAGTTTTGATAGATGATCTTGTTACAAAAGAGACTCATGAGCCATATCGAATGATGACTTCCAGAGCAGAGTACCGATTATTGCTTCGTCAGGATAATGCGGATCTTCGTCTTACAAAAAAAGGTTATGATGTGGGATTGATTTCTGAAGACAGATATAATTGGGTTTGCGAAAAAGAGCAATTGATTGAAAAAGAAATCAAACGTTGTCATGAAGTAAGAATTGGAGCATCTAAAGAAGTTCAAGAATTTTTAGAGGAACATGAAAGTATTCCTTTAAATACAGGAACTACTTTAGCAGAGTTGATCAGAAGACCTGAACTTGAATATGATATGTTAGCGCCAATTGATATTGATAGACCAGAGATTTCTTATGAAGTTACGGAACAGGTAAATATTTTAATTAAGTATGACGGTTATATAAAACGTCAGATTAAACAGGTAGAGCAGTTCAAACGATTGGAGAAGAAAAAGTTGCCGCAGAATTTTGATTATAATGAGGTTTCCAGTCTTCGTATAGAAGCAGTGCAGAAACTGAATCAGTTGCAACCTCTATCTATTGGACAGGCTTCCCGTATTTCCGGAGTTTCTCCAGCAGATATTTCTGTTCTTCTGGTATATCTGGAACAACTAAAATATTTAAATCCTGATTTATTTTGTAAATTAAATGTTGGTAAGGAAGAAGATTAGTATGAAATATGATTTGAGTTACTTTGAGGAACAGTTAGAAAAATATGAGATTACCTTAACTGAAAAGCAAAAGGAGCAGTTCATTACATATTTTGAGATGTTAATAGAAAAAAATAAAGTAATGAACTTAACTGCGATTACTGAATTTGATGAAGTATTAGAAAAACATTTTCTGGACAGTGTTAGTTTAACTCAGGTATGTGATCTGAATAAGAATCTTTCTGTTATTGATCTAGGAACAGGTGCCGGTTTTCCGGGAATTCCACTTAAGATTGTTTTTCCAGAACTTCAGATTACTTTGGCTGATTCCTTAAATAAAAGAATTTCTTTCTTAAAAGAAGTGATTGATTCTCTTGGATTGGATGGAATCGAGGCAGTTCATTGTCGCGCAGAGGAATTTGCTCATAAGAAAGAGTATCGGGAAGCTTTTGATTTATGTGTTTCCCGTGCTGTGGCTAACTTGTCAACTTTATCAGAGTATTGTCTACCTTTTGTAAAAGTAGGTGGAAGGTTTATTTCCTATAAATCGGGAGAATGTGATGCAGAGGTAACTGATTCAAAGAAGGCAGTATTTCTTCTTGGAGGGGAGTTAAAGGATGTGCATAAATTTTCTTTAGGTGATTCTGGTCGAGCTTTTGTTACAATAAATAAAGTAAAGCATACTCCAAAGACTTATCCGAGAAAGGCGGGTACTCCTTTAAAGATGCCAATTGCTTAAATTTACTTCATCTATATTTGCAATTAATCTTATTAATTTAATACTATAATAGAAACCGCTCTACATATAATAGAGCGGTTTTTTTATACATTTATTTATTTTGAAAGTTGTTTTTTAATAATTGCCAAAACTTTATCTGAATTTTCCAAGTGTGGATATATGCATGTACTCTGGATCGTTGTAGTTTCAAAGTTGGAATTTAAATTACGGTAATCATTTAAAGTCTGCATATTTCCTGGCAAATCAGCTGAACCAATAATAGAGATATTATTTTTCATTTTTTTCATATTATGATAAATATTAATATTCATATATTTACCAAGGAAGCTGGAGTATAGATATTTTCCGTTTCCTCCACCAAGATGTGCTGCTTCATAATACGCATCTTCTGTTTTGGAAGAAATATGGCTTGGCTTCATATTAAATGTATTTCGGAATAGAAAATCAATTTTAGCTGGGGTGGATAATACATTGTATATAAATGTTCCAATTAAAGGTGTATTGATTAGTCTTTTCTTGAATTTACTTATTGTATCTGGTGCATCAGCTAATTTTTTTAATGAAACTGGATTAATAAGTACAACATGATTAAACATTGAGTGATCCATATGGTTTGCCATTAATACAAATGGTGCTGACATATTAGAAGCAATGATGTCAGTTTGATCTTTAATTACATCTTTTACAAAGGATGTAATTAATTGTACATACATATAACTGGTATAGTCAATTTCTGGTTTATCTGATCTTCCACATCCAAGAAGATCTATAGAGTATACAGTATAATTTTTTTCCAGTTTCTTTTGAATTTTATGCCACTCATAAGAACTTGAAGCGGAATTACTATCATGAACTAAAAGAATTGGGCTTCCAGTTCCTTTTTTTGTGTAAAAGATTTTTCCAAGCTTCCAATTGTAATATTCCCCATCTTCTGTTTTTAAAAGATTTTTCTTAGTTGAGGTTACTTCTACAAATTTGTTGTATGCATATATGGACGCTAATGCTGCAGATGCAATTAGTAGATTTTTTTTTGTGTTCTTTTTCATAGAAACCTCCTTTAGTTTTTAATTATATTATAGACACTTTTGCGCTAATATACAAATATTTTATTTAATTCTTTTCTTTAAGATTGAAATGATTTATAATATTGTAGTACTTTTAGAATATTTTGACCAAACATATGTTTGGAGGTATTATGGTTAGGGAATATTTAGAAAAAATTAGAATTGAATTTCTTCAGCAAAAAAATGAACTTATTGAAAAAGAAAATTCTATTAGCATGCAAATAAAAGAAACAATTCAATTTATTCATTTGCTGGAAGAATCAAAAGATCCAAATTTAGAAGTATTTACTCCAAGAGATGTAAATGAAAAGCATAGAGAGAAGATATCTGAATTAAAAGATTTGCAGAGTACTTTAACTATAGAGTTAGGTATTATTAGAGAGAATATATCAAATTTAGACTGTAAGATATATGAAATTAATAGTGTTATAAAAGTAGCAGAGCAGGATGTAGAAGTAGTACCACAAGAGAAAAATTATGGCATGACGATTCTTACTGTTCAGGAAAATGAGAGACAGCGAATTGCTAGAGACTTACATGATACTACTGTTCAGAATCTGGTGTCTCTTATACATAAATCCGAATTATGTTGTAAGTTGTGTGATGTTGATATCAATAGATGTAAGACGGAACTTTCTTCTATGAATAAGTTTCTAAGAGATGTAATAGAAGATACACGTAAGATGATTTATGATCTACGTCCTATTGCATTAGATGATGTAGATTTTCATGTAACAGTTGAGAGATTTCTTGATAAGTTAAAACAGTTACATCATTTTAAATGTTCTTATAAAATAACAGGCAATCCATTCCCTATTGATAATATCATTGAAATTACTATATTAAGAACCATTCAGGAATCTTGTAATAATTCAATGAAGCATGGTAAAGCAAATAATTTCTCTGTAGAATTGATTTATCATAATGATATAAAATCCGTTGAAATCTTGATTGTAGACGATGGAGTAGGATTTGATATGGCCCAGGTGGAATCTTCTGATGTTTCACGTGAAGATAATTCTGGATTTGGATTATCTATGATGAAAGAGAGAATTGATCTTTTATCTGGTACACTTAATATTTCTTCCAGACCAGGAAGAGGATGTACTGTTTCAGTTCAAATTCCATTATAGTTTTTTTTGGGGGAGATATATTATGTCAATTAAGGTAATGGTTGTAGATGATCATTCTATGGTAAGAGAGGGGTTAATAAATCTTCTTGAATTAGAAGAAAATATTGAAGTAATTGAGCAAGCAGAGAATGGAATAGATTGTTTAGAAAAAATTGAAAGTGCTATTCCTGATGTTCTTCTTCTCGATATTAATATGCCTTCTATGGATGGGTTAGAGGTTTTACAAAAATTAAAAGAAAGAGATTCAAAAGTAAAGGTTCTTTTACTGACTGCTCATAATGAATCAGAGTATTTAATGAAAGCGGTTGATTTAGGAATTAATGGATATGTATTAAAAGATGCACCTTCATCTTTGTTAGTAAAAGCTATTAATTCTGTTTATTTTGGAGAAATATTTATTCAGCCAAGTCTTGTACCAATGCTTGATGATAAGATGGAAGAAAAACAACAAGATAAAATAAAAATTGATTCTTTAACAAAGAGAGAATTGGAAGTCTTAAAACTTCTTGCCGTTGGTATGTATAATAAAGAGGTTGGTGAAAAACTCGAAATTACTGAAAGAACAGTAAAGAATCATGTTTCTAATATTTTTAAAAAGATTGGCGTTTCTGATCGAACACAAGCAGCCGTATTTGCAATAAGAAATTCATTAATCGATTTGTATAACTAAGATTTTTTAACTGGTAATATGCAATACATGTTACCAGTTATTTATATTTACAGCAAAGTAGTTTTAAATCCTTGTTTTATAGAAAATGTTTCACGTGAAACATTGTTTTTAAGAAAAAATTTTGCCTTATTTTCCACAAGATTTAGTTTTTACGAAAAAAAACCAATACTAGATTTTGAAAAAATAGGGCAAAATGTTTCACGTGAAACATTAATGAAACTTTTTACAGTAGAAAAGAGAAAAAAGAAGTGTTATAATATTAAAGCACTATAATTTGAGAAGATTTCCATATAAAGAAAGGAAAAGAAATGGCAAGAATAATCGCAATAGCAAACCAAAAAGGTGGTGTTGGTAAGACGACCACATCAATTAATTTAGCAGCATGCCTTGCTGAAAAAGGCAAGAAAGTATTAGCAATTGACTTAGATCCACAGGGAAATATGACTAGTGGAGTTGGAGTTGATAAAAATGATGTAGAACACACAGTTTATGAATTAATGCTAGAAGAATGTTCTATTAATCAAAGTATGCAACAGACAGCAGTGGATAATTTAAAAATTATTGCATCTAATGTTCAGTTGGCAGGTGCTGAGATTGAACTTTTGGGCGTAAATGATAGAGAATACATATTAAAAAAGGCAGTTGATTATATTAGAGATGATTTTGATTTTATTATTATTGACTGTCCACCATCTTTAAATATGCTTACTATTAATGCAATGACTACGGCTGATACAGTATTGGTTCCAATTCAGTGTGAATACTATGCTTTGGAAGGATTGAGTCAGTTGATGCATACCATTAATCTGGTACAACAAAGATTAAATCCAAATCTGCAGATTGAAGGTGTGGTATTTTCTATGTATGATGTAAGAACAAACCTTTCAAATCAGGTAGTAGAAAACGTAAGAGAAAACCTGGATGTGAAGATTTATAAAACCATGATTCCTAGAAATATTCGATTAGCAGAAGCACCATCTTATGGAATCCCGATTAATATGTATGATTCAAAATCTGCTGGTGCAGAGAGCTATCGTAATTTAGCTCAGGAAATTATAGAAAGAAAAGGATTATAATATGGCAGTAAAGAAGAGTGGATTAGGAAAAGGATTAGATTCTCTGATTACAGATAAAGTTGGAAAACCAGTTGCACCAAAGGCAACAACAAGCAGTGAGAAGAATGTTGATGCAGTTTTGATGAATATCAATAAAATAGAACCAAACAGAGAACAGCCAAGAAAAAAATTCGACGAAGATGCATTATTGGAATTGTCCGAGAATATAAAACAATATGGAATCTTACAGCCGTTACTTGTCCAGGAAAGAGATGATTTCTATGAAATTATTGCTGGAGAGAGAAGATGGCGTGCAGCTAAATTAGCTGGTTTGAAAGAGGTCCCTGTTATTGTTAAGAAACTGACAGAACAGGAAATTATGGAAATATCTTTGATTGAGAATATCCAAAGAGAGGATTTGAATCCAATTGAAGAAGCGTTGGCTTATAAGAGATTATTAACAGAGTTCAACCTGAAACAGGATGAAGTCGCAGAGAGAGTTTCCAAGAGTAGAACTGCAGTAACGAATGCTATGAGATTATTAAAACTGGATGATAAAGTACAGCAGATGGTAATTGATGAAATGCTTACTACTGGCCATGCCAGAGCACTTCTTGGAATTGAAAATCCAGAGAAACAGTATGCAGCAGCTCAGAAGATTTTTGACGAAAAACTCAGTGTGCGTGATACCGAGAAAATGGTAAAAAATCTTCAGAATGAGAAAAAAACTACTGATGAGGAACCAAAAAAAATTGATCCAAAGTTACTTGCAATATACAAAGATCTGGAAGAACAGCTAAAAGTAATTCTGGGAACAAAAGTAGCAATAAATCCAAAGGATGATAAAAAAGGAAAAATTGAAATTGAATATTATTCCCAGGATGAGTTGGATCGCATTATTGATATGATAAAAACAATTAAATAAGAAAACGAATATTGAATGGAGTAAAGAAATGATTTCACAATATCTTGGAATAGACTCCGATTATATTATCATAGGATTAGTTGCTGTTGTTCTTATTCTTTTGATTTTAATAATCGTGAATATGTCAAAAATAAATAAATTAAATAAGAAATACGAATCCTTTATGAGAGGTAAATCTGGAAAGTCCTTAGAAGAGACTTTAATTCAGAGATTGCAGCAGGTGGATGAACTCATGAAGGCAAATGAAAATAATGAAAAGAGTATTGAGAAAATCTTTTCCAATATGAAGAATACATTCCAGAAGATTGGATTAGTAAAATATGATGCTTTTCATGAAATGGGAGGAAAGCTTAGCTTTTCCATGGCAATGTTGAATGAGTTAAATGATGGTTTTGTTTTAAATGCAATTCATAATAGAGAGGGCTGTTATACTTATGTAAAAGAAATAATAGATGGAACTTCTATCATTTCTTTAGCAGCAGAAGAAAAGGAAGCATTAGAAATAGCGAAAAATGCAAAACAGTTTGAAATAAAGAAATAGTATAAGGGAGAAAATTCGTGCACAAATTTTTAGAAGCAGTTGGATTTTCTGAATTGAAGAAAAAAGACTTAGAGATTATTATAAAAGATATTATTGATTATCCTCAGATGATGAGAGTAACAAAAGATTCCGATGGAAATGAATTTGCAGAGTTATCGAAAGAGTTTGCACCGAATTTAGGAATTATAGTTCGTGGAAATTATGATGAAGAAGATATCTTTCATATGGAATATTATTATCCATATTTCTATGGAACAGAAGTAACCACCCAGGAAGAAATTGAAATACAGAAGCATGCAGAAAAAGAATCCTATGCTGGAGTTTGTGATGATGTTCGTTTAGGGGTAACATTGATTTTTTATTTACAGAATCTGGCAGATTATCTTTCTGAACAAAACAGGAATCATCGTACAATTTGGTTGAATGGTGCCATTCTTTCAGGGCTAAGTGTAGAAGGTAAAATACTTCTTTCAGTAGAACAGAGGAATGAAAAAAGGCAGGCAGACAATTCTTCAAGAATAGATAGAAGTCAGTTAATTGCCCGAGCAAAAGAGGGAGATGAGAGTGCAATTGAAAGCTTAACCATGGAAGATATGGATACATACAATGTATTGTCAAGAAGAATTCTTCATGAAGATATACTTACAATTGTAAACTCTTACTTTATGCCTTATGGAATAGAGAGTGATCAGTATAGTATTTTAGGAGATATACTAGATTATACTCTGGAAATAAATAAGGTTACAAATGAAAGAATTTATTGCATGAAACTGCTATGTAATGATATAATATTTGATGTGTGTATCTCAGAGAAAAATCTTTTGGGAGAACCGGAAATCGGAAGGCGCTTCAAAGGAAATATATGGATGCAGGGAAGTGTCTGTTTGGAATAGGTATTAAGTATAATTTAATAGATTTTTTAAAATGCCGCTTTAGTTAAATGGATATAACAAGCCCCTCCTAAGGGCTAGTTGAGGGTTCGATTCCCCCAAGCGGCGCCAGAAACAATGCCGGAAATTCCATTGGAATTTCCGGTTTATTAAGATGGGGATTTAAATGGCTTATAATTATATAAGTCCTTGAAAGTCTACTGTAGAAAAAATTGTGCATTTTGCAGTTTTTTCAATGTGGATAAATATGTTATCAACCAAAAATCTGTGCAAAAAGTAGAATTTGCACAGATTTTTTCATTTATATTGACTTCATTTGTAAATGCATTTAAAATTAAAAGCATAATAAGGAGTATTCTGCGTAAATTTAAACATAAAGATTTTAGGGGCATAATCGCAAAATAGTTTTGGGATGATTGTATGAGATTTAAGGAGAGAAAGGTAAAAAGAATATATGCGTTTGTGCTGATGTTTATAATAGTGTTCCAGTCGGTATTGGGATTGGATCAGAGATATCTTGTAAACGGAGCTACAATGGATGTTGAAGACAGTGGAGAATCATACTATACTGTCTATTTCAGTGCGTCTGAAATTCTGGAACAGGACAGCTTTATTCAAAATGGTGTTTATCTTTATGCCTATGATACTGATTCCGATGGAACAGAGGTTAAGGGTTTAGAACAGCCAGTACAGATGACGGAATCAGAACTGGGTGAGAATCTCTATGAATATAGATTGGATAATCCATATACTATTGTGGAGTTCATGTTGGGAGATTCTGTGGACGAGGCTATTAAATCTGATCCAATAAATGTGGATTGGATGAATTATTCTAAGCCATGTTTTACTATGGAACTTGCTACAGAAAACAGTTCTGAGTCTGGAGTAATAGATGGAGCAGCTTCTGCTACTTCTGTAAAGTTGCAAGTTTTAGATATTACAGATCTTAAGAATCTGGAACAGGCAGCAACTCTTAGTGATGAAGAGAATTTAGAGTCTGGTTCTGATAGTGAAACAGATTCTGAATCTGAAAATGATTCAGAAAGCAGCTCTGTACCAGAAACTTTATCAGAGGA